>JAJYWC010000048.1 GCA_021791695.1 archaeon
GCCAAGTTAATGCTACATGATTTAATGGTCGTTCAAGGGTCTTGAATCCGCTCCTCACTCGACCGATGACTTAGTGGAGGATGGCGGACCGTTCCGAAATGGCCCGATCCGGAACTTCGGTCGCAAACGGATATATCCCCCGAAACCCACCGGCCCATATGTCCTGCGGAGGTCCCTCCAAGCAGTACAGGCGGCCCCTCGTGCACAGACTCGCTGCGGGATCAATTGAAGGTGCGAGATGAACTTGTCCGCAGACGACCGGCAGCCAGCCAAGCCGCCGGCTTCAGCCCAGGGAGGACCCGCAGCCGGCAAGGATCAGGGTCTGAAGCTTGGTGGTAAAACACTGCGTGTCTACCTGTACCTCCTCAAGAGCGGCCCGTCCGAGCTAAGGGAAGTACAGCACGCCCTTCAGATGTCGACTGGTTCGCTAGCGGTTTATCACCTCAACAGGCTCCTGCAGGCCGGTTACGTCGAGCAGGACCAGGCGGGACGATACGCCCCGGTTCGAGGCTCGGTAAGCGGCGTCCTCGAGGGATACTCGAGGGTGGGCTTCGCCATACTGCCACAGCTGTTCTTCTACTCCCTGCTCTTCTCGATACTGGTCATCTTCTTCTCCGTAGAGCTGGTCCTCGACCCGGTCTTCTCGCCGTACCCCCTCATCGCGAGCGCGGGTGGGGCGGTCTGTGCGCTCTGGCTGGAGACGGTCAGGCTCTGGCGCAAGCTGGCTCCTTGACCCGGCGTCGCAGGCGAAGCGCGACGACCGGCGGGGACGCCTTCAAGTTCAGGGTCACGCCATCTCGGGGGCGGATGTACCGGCGGCGCAGCGGTGCCTAATCATGACAGCGGTCCACAGGACCCTGACTGCAAGCCTGATGCTAGGAGAATCTACAGTTCACTCCAGGCACTTCAGTCCCAGAAGCCCTGGGGCATCCTAAGGCCGGTGGACTCTACGATCCCCTTCATGCGGGGGTCCTTCCTGGCTTGTGCGAAGAGGGGGGAATACAGCAGATCCTGCACCCTGAGCGTGTGATCCTCGGCTGCAGCCTGCATGTACGCGTAGAACGTGTCCATGTCGCCGAGGGCGTGATAGATGTACCCCGCCAGGGACGACCTCGCATAGCCCCTCTTGTGGGTAACCTCCAGCGCCGATATCATCGCTTCGGCCGTGACCCTGTCGCCCTCCAGACCCGCGAGATAGCCTTTGGCGAGAAGGGTGAACTCCCACTTGGGCTCCCGACTCTCGAGCTCCGCGACCTCCCCGTGCGCCGCTGCGAAGTCGCCATGGATGATGTGGTGCAGCCAGAAGAAGCGGTGGGCATTGAGCGGGTCGACGTGCTCGGTCTTCCTGAGCAGCCCCAGGGCATCTGCGTCCCTCCCCGCGTAGAGATACGCCCCTGACAGGAGCTCTATGACCCTCGTCGAGAGGGGGTCGAGCTGGTGCGCCGTCTCGAGCTCACTGACCCAGGACTCGCGATTCCCGTCTAGGGCGTTGACCAGTCCCAGAGTAACGTGGCCATCGGCGAGGTTAGGGTTCAGCTCGATGGCCTTGCGCGCCTCTCTCCCCATGACCTCGGTCAGGTCGTCGGACATGAGCGCCAGATAAGAGAGCATGGCGTGCGCCTCGGCCAGGTTATCATTCAGGGACAGCGCCTTGTTAAGGAGCACCCTGCCCGTCTCCATCGAGTCCTCCCAGGCCATGTGCCCTCTCATAGCGAGCGTAAGGTAGGACTGGGCCATCCCGACGTACGCTCGCGCGAAGTTAGCATCCCTGTCTATGGCCTGCTGGAATGACTGGATCGACTCACGGAGGGGGGCCTCCATGATGGCATACATCTGTTCCCTGCCCTTGAGGAAGCTGATGTACGCCGTGACGTCGTCGGTGTCCCTCTGGACCTCGGGCGCCCTCCTCGACCTCAGCGTCCCGGGTAGCGACTCGGTCACCTTCCTGGCTATGTCGCTCTGGACGGCGAAGACGTCATCGAGGCTCGCATCGTAGTTTGACGCCCAGAGGTGCTCCTCTGAGCTCACGTCTATGACCTGGACCGTGACGCGTATCCTGTTGAGCGCCTTCCTCACACTCCCCTCTACTATCGTACCGACCTCGAGCTCCGCGCCGATCTCCGAGACGTTCATCTCCCTCTTCTTGTAGTTCATGACAGATGTCCTTGCGATGACCTTCAGTCCCTTGACGAGCGAGAGATTCGCGATGAGCTCCTCCGTGAGCCCGTCAGCGAAGTACTCGTCGTTGGGGTCGGGGCTGATGTTGACAAAGGGAAGGACAGCGATCCTGTCGGCGGGCAGGGGCCCCTCCCGCAGGTCCGTCCTCTTGGAGCTCCATGGGAGCTCGACCCGGTAGACGTCGATGCGCACGAAGACGTTTTTGAGCTCCGTAGGCTTGAGCTTGGTGAGCGGATAGGGGACCTTGTTGCTGACCTGGTCGTACACCTGCCGTGAGATGCAAACCTCGCCGGCCTTCGCGAGCGGGTATATCCGCGAAGCTATGTTCACGGCGTCGCCGTAGACGTCGCCCAGCCTGTGGACTACGTCGCCCACGTGGATCCCTATCCTCACGCTGGCTCTGTTGAGCGAGCCGGCGCCCTCTTCGTGGAGGGCCTTCTGGACGTCGATGGCGCACTCCACCGCCTCGAGCGCGCTCTCAAACTCCACCAGGAATGCGTCTCCCATTGTCTTGACCTCCCTTCCCTTGTGCTTCGAGAAGAGAGGACGGAGGATGTTTCTGTGGCTCTCGAGCAAGGAAATCGCCCTGGCCTCGTCGGTCTGCGAAAGAGCGGTGTAGCCTACCATATCGGTGAACATGACTGCCGCCAGTCTGCGCTCCTGTTGTGCGGCCAAGCGGCGCGACCGCCAGGTCGCAGATAATACCTTTTGCGGTACGCGGGGTCGGTGGTTCCTATCGGGCGTAAGCTCGATGACGGTCTTCCCATCGAGCCAGGAACGGCTGCTTCCATCAGTTCCCGGCGGCAGTACGGTCTCTCTTCCTCGCCGAGGTCGACAAGAGCGGCGAGGGCTTCCGAGCTTGAATATCTCTTGCTTCCGACTCGTAGCCGGCCATTCGCTCAACCGTACGCTCTCACTATCGCCCTCAGCTGTGGCCTCGTCAGCTCGACCTGCTGGCTTCCCACCGAGCCGACGACTATCTTCCCGGCCCGGGTCTGGCCCCCGCTCTCCAGCCTGTCCCCCAGGCTCTCACCTCTCGACGCAGATACGCTGCTCAGGAAGTCCGTGAGCGCATCCGCATTCTCCGGTGCGTGCTTCTCTGACAGGATTTCGAGCGCCTCCCAGAGCAGAGGCTTGCTCTGGAGCTTCTTCCCTCTTGCCGGGACCCTGTAGTGACCGGGCCTGCCGCTTGGCGCCACGACATACGCCGCTGCCGACTCCAGAAGATGGGCCGAAGGAGCCAGAACCAGCACGTCGAAGGGCGTGGAATTGAGAGAGACGACCCCGTCCCTTCCGTACTCCAGGGCAACATCGACGGGCCTGAGGGACCAGTCGAGCTTCGCCGCCGCCTCCTTCGACTCCAGCGGCAGGGCGTAGGCTCCCCTGGCGCTCAGCATCCTCGCCACGGGCCCCAGCTTCTCCGCGACCCTGGACTCAGCCGAAGAGGCGGAGAAGGCCCGGACGCTGACCGGGAGGTACACCGAGACCTTCTCGGAGCTGACCATCATCATCACCTCGGCACCCACCGAAGAGAGCGCCTTGGACATCTGGCGCGTCCCGAACTTCACCTCGACCAGGGACACCCACGAGAACGGGAGCCATCTCCTCCTCAGAAGGATAGAGTCGGGCACCTCTTCGACCTCGGAGAAGCTAGGCCCGCGGTTGAAGATTCCGGAAATCAGGATAAGAGACCCTGCGGAGAGAAAGGCCCACGGGGCGAGGGTCCCGCCGGCAGCGACGGCTACGAGCGAGAGAGCAAAGAACGCACCGGCCACCATGTACCGCTTCCTGAAGAGGCTCTTCCTGGCCTTCGGTGCTCCCCGCTCCTTCCTCCCGTCGTGGACGTAGACCTTCCTCTTCCGGGTGGCCGACCAGAGCGAGTACGCGAGATATCCGAAGCAGGGGATCCAGATGAAGAACGCCCCGAGGGTCAGGGAGACGAGGCCGACCACGAGGATGATTCCTCTGGAGAGCCAGCCCATCAGTGGAACCCCTCCTTGTCGACCTGCGACAGCCCGAACTTCGAGTACTCTTCCATCGCCGGATGCCTGGCCACCCAGAACGCCTTGGCCTTCTCCCGGTCGACGCCCGGGTCAGGGTTGACACACTCCGCGTCGGCGTTGCGCTTTGCAGTGCCCTTGGTAAGCTCGAGGCAGAACTTCGCCTCATGCCCAAGGATTATCCCTCCGTAGGGCCGCCTGTCCCACGCCTTGATGGGGTCGATGGTGACGTGACTGACGACCGCAACAGCAATGCCGAACTGGACGCAGAGCCTCTGGGCGTGGCTCAGGGTCATCGCGAGGGTCGCGGAACGGGCCGGGAGGTCCTGCGTGTTCGGAAATGTTGCCTTCAGCGGCGCCGACACAGAGTCATAGACAAGAAGCTTCGCCCCTGTCTTCACGACCAGGTCGTGCAGCACTGATTCGTAGACGGGGGTCGACTGGAGCCTTATCTCCACCCGCCCTCCCTCCGAGACCTCCTTTCTTGCGTTGATGCCGTGCAGCGACAGCAGCTCCTCAGCGTCGGGCACCTGGAGTATCAGGACAGAAGGACCCTCTACCTCCGGCAGCTCGGCGCGGTACTCGGGCGAGACGATGTCCGCCAGGGACTTGAGGTGCGAGTCGGAGTAGGCCACCCCGAGCTGGTCGAGGGTGTTGCCAAAGGCTGAGATGACCTGCCCGCGGGTCAGGCCCTTCTTCTTGCCCGCGGCCCTGGGCGCCCTCTCCAGTTTGACCCTGACGACCGGGATCTCCCTCCCGAACCTGCTGCTGAAGGAGGCCCTCCAGTAGGGCGTGAGGTAGCTGTCGTAGGACTGCTCGGTGTCGATTATGATTGCGCTGGTACCGGAGGCGACGGCGGCACAGGCCGTCTGGAACGAGATGATGCTCTTCCCGAGCGCCTTCTCACCGTAGATCTGCGTGATCGTCCCCGTGGCGAGGCCGCCGTCGAACAGGGTGTCGATGGCCCTGCACTGGGTCTGGATGCGTCTCAGAGGTTCCGCTTCGGCGGTCATCTCCTGAGCCCCTCCAGCGTCTGGAGACCTCTCTGCGTGATGGTATACACGAGCATGCCGTGGCCGCCGGGTTTCGAGTCCCTGCTCTCGAGCTTGATGCACTCGGCTGCGAAGAGCCTGTCCAGCTCGGCTTCCACGGTCTGAGTGCCATACTCCGCCGAGAGGAACTCGATGATCGAGGTGCGCGTCGGCGTCTCGTACCTCTTGATGTCCTCGAGGACTATCGCCGTCAGCTCGTCGTCGTTACGGCGGCGTCCTTCCGTCGTCTCCGGACCGGTTCTCGCCGGCTCGAACCTGGGCTCGAAGTTCCTCGGGATGAACACTCTCAGCTGGCCAAAATGCGCGTCGGCGATGACCGAGGCATTCGGGAGGATCGGGTCGTGGGGTCGCTCCCTTGACCTGTCGCCCGTCCCCTCGTTCCACGCGTCGCTCGAAAGGAGCTTGTTGGGGAAAGCCTCCCAGGCGCTGTCGCTCAGGGCGTGCAGCTGGCTCGACGCGAGGATGAACGCGGCCCCGGAGTCCAGGACCTCCGACAGGAGCCTCTCCCTGTGCTGGACCCTGGGGAGGCCGCCGAAGATGCGGTGGGCCCCCGTGACGATTATGACCTCTGGCGCCCTGCTGGCCCCCGGAAGCATCGCGAGGAGCTTGGCGAGGAAGACCGCCGAAGCGACCTCGGCCGCTTGCTGGTACCTCGCCCGAGAGAAGTTTACGATTGAGCCGCCCAGCGAGAGCAGGGACCTGACAGACCCGTTCTCAGCCGACTCTAGGAACTTCAGACCACCTATCCGGCCCTTCAGCTTGTCCACGTAGAATCCTCTGAATCCTTCCACGCCGTCCATCGCGTCGAAGAGGACGGCCGGACTCGCCGTGTTGTCGTGGACCGAGAGCTTGTGGAGCGCCGCGTCGACTATCGCCTCCTCCTCCGAGTCGAGGCCAAGCGCCGTGCAGTACGCCGAGGCGATCAGCTGGCCGTGCCTCGTGCTGTCGTCTTCCTCGATATGGAATGCGTCGTGCAGGAAGCAGGTGTAGTCATAGTGCTCCATGTATCCGGAAACCCGCCGAGAGACCGCCCCGTCGATGTCGAGCACAAGAACCCGGATGCCGCTTTCGCGGCAAGCGTACGCCAGGAGTGCCGAGAGTTCAGCTGACCCGTGTCCTCCTACGAGCAGCCTCTGATTCGTCTCGCCGAGCCGGAGCGAGACGCGGCCACCCGTCTGCGCGTAGCCGAGCCAGACCGGCGGCGACGCGTTCGTACGCGTCCCGCCTTCGCTCATCGCCGCCGTGGACGCCGAATTTGTATTCATACAGCGTGAGGCGGCACGTGGCTTAAAGGCAATTTCTCACCTAAGATCAGTATCTTAGGTACTACCGAAGCTCCGCTGGCCCTATCCGGACACCAGAGAACCTACGACGGCGTCTGAGAACCTCCTCAGGAGGGCAGCGTGGGTCCCGGCCCCGTCGTCGAAGGGCTGGTTCGTCAGTATGGTGCAGCTCAGGCCGGTACTCGGGTCTGCCCAGACGAGCGTCCCCGTCGCTCCACGGTGCCCGAACGTCTGTGGGGAGACCAGGTCCCCGAAGAAAGAATTGCGAGGGGCCTTCAGTTGCCATCCCAGGCCCCAGGGAGCGTTGTCAAGGCTCGCGCCCGTCGGCATCGAGGAGGAGTCTTCGACCTGGTTTGTTAGCATCGCGCCGACGGTCGACGGGCTCAGGACCTGAGTGGTCCCCGACCTCCCCTCGTTCAGGAACATCGAGAGGAACTTCGTCAGGTCGGCAACGGTGGAGACCATCCCTCCCCAAGGAGACCCGAGGCTCCACCAATACCGGCTGTTCCAATTCCAGGTGACCGCGTCAGCTTCCCCGTATTGGAAGCCTGCGGCCGGGATGTTGACCCGGCTGACTCTTTCTGCCTTGTCCCAGTCGACGCCGTACGACGTGTCCCTCATGCCGAGGAGCTCGAAGACCTCGCGGCGCGCGAAATCTGCGAGAGACTTACCCGTAACGCGCTGGACGATGTCCATAAGCATGGTCATGCCGCTGCTCGAGTAGCTAAAGGCGGAACCGGGCTCAAAGAGGAGGGGAGTTCTGTAGGTCCTCCTGATGAATTCCTGAAGCGTAGCGTGACTGGACCTGAGTGCCCGATTCTCGGGGAGCTGGTCCGGCAGTCCGCTCGTGTGGCAAAGGAGCTGCCGTACCGTGATCCTGTCTCTCCAGCCTCCGTCTCCGAACTCGGGGACGAGTGAGGAGACGCGCTCATCCAGCCCTATGCGACCTCTGTCCACAAGTATCATCGCGCAGGTGGCGGTGACCGGCTTCGTCACTGACGCTGTGAGAAATATCGTGTCAGCCTCGACCGGGAGGTCCTCGACGGGAGACCTCCTCCCGAAGGCCTCGGGCATTTGTACAACGCCATTGTGGCTCACCTGGACGGCACAGCCCATGACTCTCTTGTCGTCGACGGCCTTCCGGAGGGTCTCGTAAGCTGCTGACAATCCAGCGGCGGAAACCTCTGCCCTCTCAGGGCCTCGACTAGTTGGGGCGTGCAAGTTGGCAAGAATGGCAGGACTTCGAAGATTTATGCTGTAGGGTCTTCAGTTTTGCAGGCCATCTCCACCGCCCTCCCGGAACAAAGTCCTTCGGACCGAGTGACAGGATGGCTCTCACGAGACTTAATTATAGAGCGCCCGAGTTCAAGCTCGTTGAAGACGAGGAGGCCAAACATAGTCATCTACATGCAGATGCTAAGGCTTCTCCTCGGCGGTGCGAGGGGGCCGTCGAACCTCGCGCAGGCTCTCGGCCTGAATTTTGCCAAGTTCATGGAATTTGCAAACTACCTAGAGTCGAGGCAGCTCATCAGAAAGGAGACCCAGGGTGAGCACGAGGTCTTCTACATAACCCCCACCGGGGCCCAGGTCCACAGGGACTGGAGGGCCGTGGAGGAACGGCTCGGGGACGTATCTTAGGTGAGGAAGGGTTTTATGCGAAAACCGCGAGCTCAGCCCGTTGCCTGACAAGGCCGAGGTCGACATAGCACTCTACGAGGTAAAAGACGATTTTGCCGCTCACATCGAGAAGAGCAGCGGCCGGATCAAGGTGCTTTCTGTGATCACTCTGGTCATATCGGTCGTACTGCTGGTGTCGTACTTCTCCCAGATAGTTTACCCCTTCGTGACGGGCCAGACTACGGTGACCGTGAACCTCGTCGACCCTTCCCTGCTGGCTCTCGAGGTCGTCCTCGTCCTGCTCACGCTCGCCTGGCTCTACGTCGGCGCCGTTAACCTGCTCTTCTCTACGAGGATGGCAAGGGCTGTGAAACTGGCACGCGAGCATGGGAGAAGCGTCGAGAGAATGATCGAAGGTGGTCAGCCATGATTCCACAGAGACCTGGGTTGCTGCTGAGGGGCTTCTTCTTCTGATGAAGCCTATCGAGGCTGATCACCCTTCAGCTTTTCCTGCGCTCACGCATTCTTTCCCCGGGATACAGCCGCCAACTTCAAGGTCTCCATTCAGCACGCCTGCAGTAGTTGTCGGTCACTAGAAGCCACGGCCGCATGGGCTGGTTCCGTCCGCATCTGGGCAAGGCGCGGCTCACGCACCGTGCGGAAGACCGGGACTGACGGATAAATATCATGTCCGGGAAGGCACTGGCATGGGTACGAGAGTCGGGAGACCGATTGCCGCCGGCCATGTCCTTTCAACCGCCGCGCGTATGATAATGAAGACGCCGGCGCTCCTGATACCTCAGGCGATAGTCTTCGTGATAGCCGTCATCGGTGACCTGGTCGGCGGAACGAGCTTCAGCGCCGTCGGGGTGGCTGTGCTTCTGGTAACTTTCATCGTCGCTATCATCGTCACTGGCACCTATCCTGCGATGGTCCAGTCGGCGATAGCGGGACAACCCCTCGACATCGGACACGCGATGCGACACGCGGCCAGCCGTTTCGTCACCCTGCTCGTGGCGGGCATAGTCGTGGGTGTCATCATACTCGTCGGTCTCATCGCCCTCGTCATCCCGGGTGTCATTTTCATCTGCTGGTACGCCTACACCGTCCCCGCGATAATGCTTGAGAACAAGGGAACCTTTGCCGGGATGTCGGCGAGCAAGGCTTTCGGCCGCGACAAGAAGATGGCGACGTTCGTCATGTTCGTGGCGATTATCATCGTGGCAATAGTCGTCTCAGGGATAGGAGACGCTGTCGGACTGGCATCCCCCCTCGCGGGAAG
>JAJYWC010000049.1 GCA_021791695.1 archaeon
TGGTCAGGGAGCTGATGATCAAGGCATCGGTCTACAACCTGTTCATCGGATTGAACCCGTGAACGGGAAACTCCATGCCCGACAGAGAGAACACACTCCGCAAAGCATCGAGTTATTCGACACACCTGCAGCGACCCAAAGCTTAAGTGAACATCTTTTGGCCGTATCAGACGCCATGTCACTCGATATCGGAGAGCTGGACGACGACGAGTTCGAAGCTGACTTAGAGGCGGACGCCTGGGACGAAGACTCTGACGAAGAGGACTTCTGAGACGCGAACAAGGACAACGACGATCACGACCCCGCTTCGCGAATGCCCCGCGAGGCGGGACGATTCTTTTAGGATACGGCTTACTGCAGGATTTCTATCCAGATCCCGTTCGGGTCTTTGATGTAGACCCACCTGCTCTTATCGGTCTTCATCTCAGCGACCACTGGATACCCTAGCTCCTCCGCTGCCGCTTCGAACTTCTCTATGTCCTCGACCTGGAATGCTAGGTGGTCGAGCTCCTCTCCCGACCTGTATATCGTGTTATACTTGCTCTCGTCCTCGTAGTGATTGAGCTCCAAATAGAATCCCTGCCCTTCACTCTCGAGGTTCACAACCTCTCCCTTGGCGACCGGGATCTTGCTCCGGCTCGCGACCCTCATCCCCAGGACCTTGGTGTAAAAGTCGAGAGATTCCTTCAGGTCCTTTACGCGTATGCCCGTGTACACAAACTTGGCCTTCAAGAATATCGCCTGCCCCACGATGGAATGCGCCCTGATATGAGACTTATTATCTCAAAGGGAGTTCGGCACGCGGTTGAGGCGGATACTCTACGGCGTCAGCCCGATAGGGCTCGGCCATGCATCTCGAGCGGTCGCCGTTGGCCTCAAGCTCAGGGAACGGGGACTTGAGGTGGAGTTCGCCAGCGGCGGGAGGGCCGTCCGCTTTCTCGCATCGTACGGATTCAAAGTCCATGACGTGGTCACTGAGCCGACCCCCAACGAGAGGGATGGGGTCATGCAGAATCCCTCACTCTGGTACATCCGGTACTGGCGAGGTTATCGCAGGACCAGATCGAGCATGCGCCTGCTGGTCGAGCGCACGGCTCCTGAGTTGGTGGTGGGTGACGAGGAGTTCTCGTCGGTCTCTCTGGCCCTGGAGATGAAGCTTAAGCATGCACTGATATCCGACGAGCTCGAGCTGGGCTTCGCACGGAGCGCCGTCTCCAGGTATATCGAGAAGCGCGTCTCCCGTTGGTACAAGCAGCTCCAGCTCAGCGTCTCGCATTTGTTGGTGCCCGATTTCGGCTCGGACCATGACAACGTGCACTTCACGACGCCCGTCGTGAGAGAGGTAACTAGCACCAGAGAAGAATTGCTCCGGTCCCTGGCACTGGACGAAGACTCAAAGGTGGTACTCCTGAGCGCAAGCGGCAGCGGTATTGGCGAGTTCCTGCTCAGGTCGACCCTCGAGTCCCTGAGGATGCTACGGATTCCGGGTTCGAAGCTCGTGGTCACGGGTCTCCGCTCGCGCGCCTCGACCGACTCAACGGTCTATCTCGGCACCTACCGCGACAATCAGAACCTCGTGGCCGCGGCAGACCTCGTCATATCTACCGCAGGAAAGAGCACCATAGACGAGGCGGCGAGCTACGGTTCTCCACTCATCTCTATCCCTATCAAGAACCACTCCGAGCAGGAGCGCAACGCCGCGGCCCTCGGTTTCAGCTACGAAGACAGGTCGCGCCTGACCGAGCTGATTCCAAAATATCTCGGAAAGAGGACCGCCCCGAAGGCCTACCATGGCGCCGATTCCATCGCAAGCTATCTGCAGGACCTGATGTAGTTTTCAACGTGGGTCGCTTATTTGCGAACCGTTTTCACACTGAGACCGGCGGCGCAAGGCTTTTGCTATAAGTACCGACCCGCCGGGGGCGGTTTCACTTGTCGAACCTGAACCCCGTCGTGGTGGTACTGGGCCTCCTCATCGCGCTCTCGTTCGGCACATCCGACTTTCTCTCCAAGGATGTCACCACAAAGATAGGAGCCTACCGGACGACAGTGTACATACTCGCTCTTAGCGGAATCGGTACACTCGTTCCCAGTCTCTTTCTCGGGTCCAGCATCGTCCTGTCACCCTGGTCTCTGGCGGTCCTTTTGCTCGTCGCTGCCTCCACCTACCTTTCTTTCGCGGCGCTGTACAGAGCGTACAGCAAGGGGATGTTATCGCTCACCGCACCCATCGCGAACTCCTATCCCGCGTTCTCGGTCGTGCTGTCCGTCCTCCTGATTGGCGCGTCGTTCACTCCGGTTGCCATGGCAGCGATTGCGGTGATAATCGCCGGCATCGTGCTCGTCTCGACGAGCTTCTCCGAACTAAGGGCGAGGCTCTCGGGAGGCAAGATGCTCGCGCCCGGAATCGGAGCTGCAATCCTCGCTGCTATATTCTTCGGCATATCCTGGACATCGTACGGCTATGCGACGAGGACATTTGGATATCTTGTCCCCTCGATTGCGGTCAGGCTCGGCGCTGCCGGGATAGGGTTCGGGCTCGCACCCTTCCTCAAGGAGGACGTGCGTCCCAGGTTCATCCGGTCTTTTCCACGCCTGTTTGCGATGGCCATGCTCGAGACCACAGGTGTCATTCTCTTCAGCCTGGGTGCCATACTCTCAGCGACGCCTGACGCCGTGCCCGTCCTTGCAACCTTCGGGGGAATATCAGCAGCCGTCACCGTCTTACTCGCCATGTACTTCCTCAAGGAGAGACCCGAGGCCAATCACGTGGTGGGCATGACCCTGCTGATAGGCGGCGTGGCCGTCCTGCTGTACCTGACCGGCTGACGCTCATCTGAGAGAGAAGTACACGCGCCTGTTGGCCTTCCCCTTGTTCTCGGTCTTGTCGATGACAATCTCGCCTATCTCGCGTGTGTTGGCGACGTGCACGCCTCCGTCGGCCTGCGTGTCTACGTCTCCAATCTGGACTATCCTAAGCTCCGCGATGGTCGGAGGCAGAGCGTTTGCGAGCTTGACGAGGCCGGGTGTGGCGAGGGCCTCCTCCCTCTTCATGAAGTAGGTCTTGACGTCGACCCCCCTGGTCACGACGGCGTTCGCTGCGGCCACGTAGTCGGTGAGCTTCTCGCGGTCGAACTGGTCCAGGTTGAAGTCTATCCGCGACTCGTCGGGGCTAATCTGGTTCCCCGTGATCAGCGCGCCGGTCTCCCTGTTCACTATCGCACAGAGGATGTGTGCCGTGGTGTGCATCTTCATGACCTTGTACCTTCTTTCCCAGTCTATCGTGCCATGGACCGAGTCTCCCACCTTGAAGGGGGCGGGATTGTCCACCACGTGGTAGACTTCTTCGCCTTCCTTAACGGTCTCCCTTACGTTGGCCCCGCCGAGCTTCCCGATGTCCGAGACGAGACCGCCGCCCCTCGGATAGAACGCTGTCTGGTCCAGGACTACCCTGTCTCCCTCTACAGAAGTGACCTTGGCGTCGAACTCGCGCGCATACATGTCCTCCCAGTAGATGCGTCTCGTCATCCGGACCGGCCGCGACCGCCGCGCTAATGAAGTTTCAGTAGGCGGTTATCTTGGTCTGGGTGAGCTCCCTCGCGATAAGGACCGAAGTCTCCTGCCACTTCTTGGAGCTGATCTTCATCTTGCTCATCGCCGAACGAAGGGCCTTGCCGAACGTGTCGTGCATCTCGGGCGTCTGCTTCATCAGCATCCTGATGCTCTCCCTCACGTTCCAGACGCCCAGTGGCATCAGGTACCCCGGGTAGGTCTCTCTCAGGACGATTGCCGCCGCCTGCTTCCTCTCACGCCGCAGTTCCTCGGTCACAGCCAGTCTGGTGGAATAGTAGCAGCCTCCAACCTTCGCGTAGGTCTTCCTGCCAAAGTACTCCTCGTAGTCGCCTATCATGTAGGGAGTCGTGGTGTACTGGTTCCAGGTCGTGTTGGGGAACCACGCCTCTATCCACTCGAACCTCCACTGCTCAGGCAGCAGGATTGCCACGTACTGGTTGTCGTAGATGCTGTAGCTGTACACCCTGTACTCGTCGATGGTTGGGAAGTCCTTCACGGTCTGGACCAGCCGCTGGCTTAAGCCGCTGTCGACCGCGGTGATGCTCCATCTCGTGGGCACGAAGCGCCGTCGGACACCTTCTCCGAACATCCCTATGCTAAGGGCGCGCTGCAGCCGGGTGACCAGTATGCCCTCCTCATAGAGCGAGAAGACCGCATCGGACGCCAGGAGGTCTCTGTCGTAGTATGCCTTCTCGATCTTCTTGTCCACAGATACATTCGAGGTGGTGAACCTCTCCATCGGAGCCGATGGCCCGAAGGGCTGGGTATCCTCGCTCAGCGCGAGCGACTTCCTCGGGGCCTTCGACAGACGCAGCTCCGTCTCGACGGGTCTAGCCGCCATCGAGAGCTCCTGCAGTTTCTGCATGGTGTTGGTCGGGCTCGCGGCGTCCTCAACCCGCGCGCGCATGTTTCCTCTGACGAGCGAATACCTGTAGTCCACTATTGTCTCTATCGGCTCTCCGAGCCAGCTCTCCGGCGTGTCGAGCACGGTCGTATCTCCGTGCACCGGCGGCACCATGGGCCCGATCGAGACCTTCGGGTAGCCGTAGCGTCCCACGAAGACGCCCGGCGGCGAGGATCCCGCAATCTGGTCACTGAATGCTGGTTCCCCTACGCGCGCCATGGATTGAGCCTTGACGATGATTGGACAGCGCGGTTTTCCGCACAGCAGCTTCGCTCCCCTGCACGAGAGGCACATCCACGCCGGCGGACTCTCGGTCACCTCGATGGACCTGGCGACCTTGTCCTCGAGCCCGGTCGCCTCGCCGGCCATCACGTTGGAGAGCCAGGTTATCCTTCGAGGCAAGCCGTCTCTCGATTCCGGCCCCGGGGTTAAAGTCACTTTTGGTAGGGCGGCACAGCGGAGACCGTCGAGACACCGTTGGTCTTCTCTATCCTGTACACGGTGTCGGCGAGGTTCTCAAGCTCCTTCTCGTGCGAGACGAGTATCACCTGGGGGCACCTCAACTCTGTGAGTATGTCCCCGAACTTGGCCAGCTGTTCCTTGCTGAAGCCGTCAGTGGGCTCGTCAAGGATGAGCAGGTTCGGCTCCTGTCCGAGGGCAGTCTCCTGGACCGTCGTGTTGAGCGCCAGCCTGTAGGCCAGCGCCACGCTGGTGCGTTCACCTCCGCTGAGCTGCCCGTAGTCCTGTTCGTACCCTTCCCTTTCGATGACAGGGGAGAAGTCTTCCTTGACCCTGACCCTCAGGTCGGGGTCGTCCACCAGTATCTGGAACCACTTCTGAAACTGGCTGTTGAACCTCTGGTTGCGGTTAGCGAACGTCTGGCTCTCGATTAGCTCTATTGTAGGGGCAAAGTAGTCCAGCAGCCACACGCGGTCCTCTTCCAGCTGGACCTGCTTCTTCAGGAGGCCCTCTTTCTCGTTGATGTCCCTGGCTCGCCTCTCCGCTTCTGCGCTGGAGGTCTCGATCTCCTTCTCGATCCCGCCGATGGTCCTCATCTCCGATGCGTGTTTCTTCTCCGTCTGCGCTATCGCGTCGTCGAGCTTCACAATCTCCGTCAGGATCTTCTGCAGCGGCTCGCTCTCTTTGTTGGCTTTGCGGAACTGCTCGTTCAGCTCCGTTATCTCCACCTCCAGTTTAGCGGCGCGCGTCGACCCTTCGGCAGCTCTCTGCTTCCAGTCGGAGAGGCTCTCTTTGAGCGGCTTCAGGTCTCTCTGCGCTTCCAGGAACTGCTCGAGTCCCTCGATGGCCCTCTCGACCGCTTCCTTCTCCTTCTCCCTTCCTGAGACCCGCTCGCTCATCACGGAGAGCTCCCCTTCCAGGTGTTGCTTCCTCTCGCTCACGCGGTCCGCTGCATACTCGCGCTCACAGATTGGGCACACCCCCTTCTCCAGAATCTCCTCGAAGTTCTCCAGCCTCTCGGAGAGTTTGGATATCTGGTCCCTTCCGTCTGCTATCGACCGGGTGAGCCCCTGCAATTCGTTCTCCAGCTCCTTCACACCCTTGGCCGATGGGGTCCTCACAGGCTCGAGACGCGCTATGTCCCTCTCCAGCTGAACGATTCTTCTACCGGCCAGCTCGCTCTCCTTCAGCGCCGCCTTGCGGAGTTCCTCCTTCTCTCGCAGCGACTTCGAGAGCAGCGGGATCCTTTCCTGGGCCTTCCCTATCTCTGTCTTCTTAGCCTCAAATTCCTCTCTGGCAACTCTCTTGTCGTCGAGGTCCCGGCGAAGTATCTCTTCCTTCTTCTTCGCCTCAGCTAGGCGCGTCCTGAGGTTCCCGATACTCGAGAGCAGCTCGGTCAGCTCCGTGCGGTCGTTCTCAAGGTTGCCTATCCTCCCCTTGATCCCTGCGATTCTCATCCTGAACTCGTTCGACGCAGACTTTGTGTTCTGCGCCGCCGTCCTGTACTGCTCTATGCCGTACGCCTTTCTCAGCGTCTCCAGCCTCGTGCCCGGGTCCCTCTCGATGATATCCCGCATCGCCTCCTGCGGTGTGAAGATAGCGTACCGGTAGATGACGCTCTGGGACTTTGGGTTGGGCGGTTCGTTGAACTTGAGGAGCTGAAGCACTCTGTCCTTCAGCTCCTTCGTCGCCAGCTTTTCCTTCTCGCCGTCGCTCTCGAAGTACGAATCCCCGGAGCGCACGTTCTCTCCCTTCTTGACGAGAGACCTGTGGACGCGGTACTCCTTGCCGTCCACCTCGAACGCCAGCACCACGCGGCCCTCAGCGGAGCCGTTCCTCAGGAGGAAGGAGCCGTTCAGGTCCCCCAACCCGAAAAGGGCGAACTCGACGGCGGACAGGATGGTGGACTTTCCCGATGCGACGTCGCCTTCGAACAGGGTCGTGCCCGGAAGGAGGTCTATCGATGTCGCTTCCCGATAGCTCCTGATATTCTCCAGCATAATGGACCTGAGGATCATTCGAAGACCTCGTCGGCGTCCAGCGCGTTGACCACTCCCCTGAGCAGCCTGGAGTCGTAGTCGTCCTTGACCTCGTCGTCCTTCCGGGCGTCCCTCAGCACCCGCAGCACCGCCTTGGACGTCGTCACGCCCTGCTCTCCGACGAGACGCTTCTGCTGGAACTTGGTCGTCGCAATCCTCTCCCTGAAAAGCTTCTCTTCTATCTGCGCGGGATTGTCGGAGACCGGGCTCTGGACCGCATACTCCTTGGAGCTCAGCTTGTTGTAGTTTAGGAGGGTCTCGACAGCTCCTCTCTCCTTCAGGATGCGTCTTATCTCTATGAAATCGATGTCGGATGTCCTTCCAGCCGTCATCTCGCCGGAAACCCTGAACAGGACCACGCGGCCCGACACTTCTGTCTCCCTGGCCAGCTCCAGCAGTAGGTCCCGCGCCTGCACCGAGGTCTTCGAGCTGACGTCGCACTCGACAAGTTGCCAGTCGCAGACCTTCACCGGGACGAAATCTACCTTCTCCACCTTGTCACCGCAACTTACGACGAAGAATCCCCTCGCCATGCCTTTGGCGCTCTTCTCGAGGTCCTGGTAGTCCCCGCCCGCAAAGAGCGCGCCGGGATATGCCACCACCATGTCCGGCCTCTGCTCCAGCGTCCTGTCGTGCAGATGGCCGCCCGCGTAGTACGAGAACCCGCGCGGGAAGTCCGAGAGCGGGACCGACCCCGCTTTCATGATGTCCGGGGCTAGCTCGACGACCGACCCATGGAACACGAATATCCTGAAACCGGTCATCCTCTCCAGGAGACCCCTGTCGAGGGACGCGAACGCATCAGCCTCTATCCCGAGCCTTCTGCCGGAGATCCCGCACAGCTTCGCCCCGGTCTTTTCGTCCCGGAACACTTCCAGCTCGAGCTTGCCGTCTACCAACACCCCCTTCGACACATTCCTGAACAGTCCGGCGCTCTCCAGCATGTCGACTACCGAGGTCTGTGTCGGGCTGAAGTCGTGGCTGCCGTACACGACATAAATCGGGATGCCCCTGTCCCTTACCTCCTTCATCTTCCTGACGGCCTGGTTGGCCAGTGCCATGTTCGGTATGTTAGAGTCAAACAGGTCCCCGCCAATGACTATGAAATCCACCCTGCGCTCGATGCAGACGTCCATCGCCGTGACGAATGCGTCCAGCACGAGCTTCTGAAGTGCCGGTTGCCTGAACGCCCCGACGTGCACATCGGAGATGTGGGCGAAGCTGAAAGGCATGGTTAGCCGCGCCGCCTCTTGGGAGATAAGAGTTTAGTGACGCGTGGCCGGCCGTAGTCCTCCTTCTGTTCTAGGCGGGATTCAGCTTAGCAGCCAACCTTGGTCTGGTGCAGGCCCGTCGACGACCACGTTCGGCCTTGCTCTGCACGGGTCGGCCGTTTCATCCCGGATTCCGCCGATCTCCGGATCTCTCCTTCACAGCGTATGGCGAAGCGGGTCTCGTTTCTGTTCCGTAGCCAACCGTCTCCGGTTACGCCTCTCAGCGTCGTGCATCCTGCGGCGAGGGAGGAACTTCCCCAGGGAAACCCCGTGGCCCGCCCACCGGCTCGCGTCACTGGAACGGCTTCTGTCCGGTGACCCTTAATCTTTTCTGCCGTCGAGATACTGACCGAAGAACTCTCTTTCGAGCACCCTTACGCTGTCCTCCGAGTCGGCCTGACTGTACTCGTCGAGAGGGTCGTGGTTCAGCGTGAGAAACGTCGGGCCCCACTTGTACAGGGAAAGACACCGTTCGGCGTCCGTCTTCTCACCCATTATGTACAGGGTCGCGGCCACCGCCTCCACAGAACTCAGCATCCCAAGCCTGGAGTAGTTGGTGGGGTTTGCCGCGAGCAGAGCAGGGAGCCTCCTGTGCTTGCCTCCGAGCTTCTTGAAGAAGACGCCCCTGGCGAGGTTCCAGGAGCAGTCTATAGCGAGCACCGCCTTGGCGCTCCTGTCGGGCGGAGAGAGCACTATCTCGGCGAATGGGTTGAGGACGAGCATCGAGCTTGCCGCGTGGAACTTCCTCGAGACCTCAGTGGCGAGCCCCATCCTGATCATCTTCCTAGAGGTGCACTTCACAGGGTCGTCTTGA
>JAJYWC010000016.1 GCA_021791695.1 archaeon
GCAGGCGGCCAACACACCGAACCTTGACGCGATTGCACGAAGGTCGAAGATGGGCACCGTGGTCACGGTGGGTCAGGGGATCGCGCCCGAATCGGACATTGCCGTGTTCAACATGCTGGGCTATTCCTTTGCCGAAGGCTATCCGGGGAGAGGAGTGGTCGAGTCGATAGGTGCGGGGATGGAGTTCAAAGACGGCGAGCTCGCGCTTCGAGCCAACTTCGCGACCGCGAAGGACGGCTTGATAGCGGACAGGAGGGCAGGCAGGGACCTCTCCGACAAGGAGGCGAAGAGCCTGCAGAGCGTCATCAACGAGCTGAAGCTCGGGGATGCTGAATTTGAGTTCAGGAGCACGGTGGGCTACAGAGGGGTGGTAGTGATCAGATGGAAGAAGCCGCTGTCGGCTGAGGTCTCCAATACCGACCCCGCCTACCTGAGGACCAAGGGATTCGGCGCCGCGAAGGAGGTGAAGGGCGTCGAAAGACTCCAGAAGTGTCTGCCGCTCGACAGGTCTCCCGCCTCAAAGAAGGCAGCCGAGCTCGTTAACGAGTTCCTTGCGAAGGCATCGTCGGTGCTGGAAGCGGCGGAGACCAACGTGTCACGCAAGAAGGAGGGAAAGAAGCCTGCAAACTTGCTGCTTCTACGAGATGCGGGAGACCACCTCCCCGTCGTGGCCCCCTTCAGGGAAAAGTATGGGATGAAGGGTGTTGCGTTGGTTGAGATGCCCGCGGAGATAGGCATCGCGCGGCTGCTGGGCATGAAGGAGGTCATGCTCCCCGACCACAGAGACCTGTCGCGCAAGGCCAAGATGTTCAACGCCGAACTAGCGGAAGATACGGTCGTCTACGCCCACATAAAGGGTCCCGACGAGTTCGGTCATGACGGTGACGCCCCGGGAAAGAAGAAGAACATCGAGACCATCGACGATGCTTTCTTCGGGGGCGTCTCGGAGAAGCTGAAGGGTGCCACGCTCGCAGTCTCTTGCGACCACTCCACGCCGTGTATCCTGAAGATGCACTCGAGCGACCCGGTCCCGCTTCTCGTGACCACGAAGCGGCCAGACGCAGACTGCTGCAGATTCACGGAGGACGACGCGGCGCATGGAAGCCTGGGCAGACTCCGGGGAGACGAAGTACTAGCCACTGCCCTCTCCTTGCCATGACCGAGTCCGGGCAACTATACACTAGTTGAGGCTTTGGGAGCGTCTCCGCCTTCATCGTCGAAGAGTTCTTCGACCGTCTGGCCCTTGCGCACCACCATGTACTTTCCCTGAGCGTCCCTCATGTGGATGTAGGGTCTGGGCTGGCAGTGGAAAGGAGAAGAGAGGACGATGGAGTATGCTCCGACCCCTCTGAAGACCACGAGCTTGCCCACCTCGGCCCCTCCCAGCTTGGACCTGCTCGACGTCGTGAACACGTCGAGCGAGTCGCACAGCCTTCCCACCAGCACTGTCTTCTGGTGCGTCGTGGAGCCGCCCGGTATGACCTCGACAGGATACTCGTGTCTGAGAAGGGCTGAGTCGGCCAGGTTGTTGTAGCCGGCGTCGAGGTAGACGTACTTGTTGTCTCCGAATCTCTTGACGTTGACTATCCTCGAGACGAGGATGGTCGAGTCTGCCGAGAGGTACCTGCCGCTTTCGACGATGAGGGTGAACTTGCTGCCGAAGCTCTCGGCGAGGCTGCTCAGCTGCTCTAGGATCGTCGCCGAGAAGTCTGCCGGCACGGGCACGTTCTTTCCGTACGACGTGGGAAGGCCACCGCCGATGTCTATTGTGTTGATGGGGAAGGTGCCGACCGAACGTCTGGCACCCAGTATGAAGCTCTCGAGCTTCTCCAGAGCCTCCGAGTAGCACGACGGGTCTTCGATCTGACTGCCCAGATGGAAGTGAAAGCCGTCGAACTTCAGCGAAGGGGTCTCGAGAATCTTCTTGAGCATTGACAGCGCGCTGTCGTCGCTCTCGCCGTCCAGCGGCACGCCAAACTTTCCGTGCCTCATCGAGAATCGGAGCTCCGCCTTGACGTGGACCTCAGGATTGACCCTGACGAGGACGTCGACCTCTCCGCCGACTCTAGACGTCGCCTCGATCAGGTTCAAGAGCCCGTTGTAGCTGGAAACGACTATCTTACGTACGCCGCCCTTGATCACGCTCTCGTACTCCGCGACGGTCTCAGTGATGCTAGTGTAGATCACGTTCTCCGGAGAACCGCCGCATTTCATCAGGAAGTAGAGCTCGTTGGAGGCGGTCAGGTCGAACATGATCCCTTCAGAGACGAACGTCTTAATCACGGCCGGGTTGAAGTTGGCTTTGATCGAGTACGCGACCCTGAATGGACCCTTGAACTTCTGATAGGCTTGTTCTATCTCGCTTACATTCTTCCGAAGCACTCCCTCGTCTATGAGGAAGTATGGTGTGCCAAACTTCTCGGCCAGACTATATAACTCCTGGTCATCGAATTTTGGTGTCGTCAGATTCCGGACCTTGGTAACCGGATTCGCCCGAGGTTCAGGCAATTGTTTGTAACATGAGGATGAAATCGTTTGCTTAAAAATTTATCCCCGTGAAAATATTTTTGCAGAATATTTTGCGCGACCGACGCGACAACCCGCCCGCGAGGAGAAGAACTTTCTCCACGACAGACAAACCAGTTCAAGAACGCGAGAAGAATTTTCAGTCGTAGCGCCGCGGTCCCTTCCGATTCCGGGTGGAGCCCTCCCCAAAATGCATCCGCGCGCCTTCCCCGGCGTCGCGACGTCAAGCGTCCGAAGGAATACGGCGAACTGAGCGAGCGACGGCGCGAGAGTTCCTCGCTATCCCGCAAACCAGATCAAAGGTAGAAAGAAGCATATGGAAAAAGGGTGTCCTGCGGGGACTACGCCAGGCAGGCTGGCATCCGGAGGCCGGAGGCCCAGGGCCTACTTGCCGACCAGGATCTCGATCGAAGAGACGTTGCGCATCTCGCCGGTGTCGGCGCTCTTGACCTGCTCGGTGGCAATGCTGATGTTCCTCACTGCGAACGCTCCGTTCCCGAGCCTCTTGGTCACAATCTCTGCGACGTCCACCGCTCGACCGATTGCAAGACCTCTGGCCTTAATGACTACTTCGCCCGCCTGCGAGAGCTGTATCAACGCAGACATTGCGTAGCTCATCACTGGCTTCTTGCCGACGTAGATGTGGTTCTGTGGTGCTCCGGTCGGCATCGCCCCTTCCTCATCGGCATGCGACGCGGATTCTGGTTTCCTTGCTGGTTTGTCTGGCATGTTAAGTTCGGCCCAGCGCCTGCTCGGTATTTATGCGTGACTAGACAAGACGCCCACCAGGGGAGGACGCTCAGAGAAGATAGCGCACGGGTATATCCTGGAACTCGCCGTTAGGCAGGGACCTGCGGATCGAGAGAGGCAGGGCCTCGGACGCCAGCTCGGCCATAGCGAGGACTATCGGGTCCTTCGTGGTCTCATCCAGCGGGATGAAAAAAGGCGCACCCATGGCGAGCTGCAGTGAACGCGCCCCTATGATACGGGCTTTCTCGAAGCGAGTGAGCTTCGGTGGACCGATCCTGATTTCGAAGCCTTCCTCAACGGCGCGTCTAGTCTTTTTCTTTTCTCTAGTAGCAGCAACTGGCGCCAAACAATGACCTCGAAAGATGGATGCCCGTTTTAGGCGCTCGTATAAAGCTTCTCCTATCGAACACCCGCCTTCTCCCTTTTCGCAGCCAAACAGAAAAGTATCAGGACCGCCCAGGGTCGTGATGGTCCGAATTGAGCGCCGAGACGACCCACGAACTGTTCGAACTTCTCAGCATGAAGAAGGTTCTCGACGGGTACAAAGGAGGTCCGTACTTCGCCTCTCTCAACGAGTACATCGACCGGCGGATAACCGAGCTGCTCGCGGTAGCTCGGTGATCTTCCTCACCTGACGTCCGGCAGGGGCTATCCAAATGGAGAAATAGGGGAGGTGGCGCCGGCTCCTTCGTTGCACGGTAAACGCGCTGCAGGAGCAAGGTAACTTGTCAGTTTCAAAGGTCGAGTGTAAGGTCATGGTAAGAGGGAAGGGAGAGATGATGGTCGACTTGTACAAGCACTTGGCTCCCGTCACGGTTAGCGCGCTCCTGAGATCCCTGCCGATGAGCGCGAGGGTCACCATCTATCCCAGGGCCATGGTCTGCATCCTCACAGGGCTGAAGACAGGAGTCGAGAAGCAGAGGCTCGATTATGCGAAGGGAGAAGTGGCGTTCCTTGCCGCCAGCGGGTCTTTGTGCTTCTTCACGGGCGCCGCAAAGAGCCAGAGCCCGCTGAATCCAGTCGGCAGCGTATCCGCCAACGCTGCACTTCTTGAAAAACTCACCCCAGGCGATGTTATGGAGATCGTTCAGGTCCGCGAAATTGAAGCGGGCGTCCAGACATAGTGTCCGCTGAAGCCTCCGACCTTTGAGATGAGGCCCTTCGATTCCAGGGATGTGAGTATCACTTTGGCAATAGAAGCGCTGACGTTGAGACCTCGTGCCGCAGAGTAGATGGTTATTGCCTTCTGTGACGAAAGGCTCCTGAGCAGTTCCTGCTCGCTCTGCTTGGGCATAAGAACCTCGACCCGCTTTCTTTCACCCATCGGCTTGGCTTCCTTGGTCGCCGTTGTCTTCTTCTTCCCACCATCCGGCTGGGTGCCTTCTTCGTTCTGGGACTTTTCCATCGACGCGAGTGTCTTCTTCTTGGTTCCGCCCATCTGACTCGCTGGACACCGCCTGCGGGTCGATAATTAAGCTTCTCTTTCGACGACCCCGGGCGGCGAGGGGCTCTCGTTCTCTTCCTCCCCGCTGAGGTCCTCGAGCAGCCTCAGCAACGAGACGCCTGTCGGAGTCAGCTGATAGAGCTTGACCCGTCCGTAGGCCACCGAGTCATTGACGAACCCATACTTCTTCATCACCGCTACGTGCCGGTCGACCGATTTCCAATCGAGACCAAGTTCGTCCGCCAGCTGGCGACGGTCTTTGGGGACGGTCAGAGCGTCCAGCAGGCGTATTCTTGTCTTGGCGCCCTTCATCTTGACGAAGAGCGTGAATACGTCGGAGTCGAAGCCCAGCTCGGTCCACTTCGACCGCATCCTACCCCTCCATATCCACATCCCTCCTACCGCGAACCAGCTCGATGGCGCGAGGATCAGCGAGTGGTCCTCAAAGAAGGCGAGCAAGACGGAGAGGAGAGGCGCAGAGCCGGTCGTCCGCGTCCCACCGGTTGGACCGCCGGGACCGGCGGAGGTGTTCGACGCCGACGACTGTACCGCACCGGTCGATGCTGCTGACGATGTTGAGGGAGCGACGGAGGTCTGAGTCGCTGTCTCGAGCGCCGCTGTCGTGGTCCCAGTGAGTGCCTGGCTCTTCGAGGTGACCTGAGTGGTGGTGCCGGCCGTCGTGACGGACGCGGTCGCCGTGCTGGTGGACCCGCTGACAACGGTCGTCGCGGTGCTGGCAGGCGCTATCGCCGTCCTCGTCGTCGTCGTAAACGAGACGCTAGCGACCCCCAAACCGTTCTGGGTCAGATAGAAACCGAGGAACGCGGTGTTGACGAGTGCGAATGCGACCAGTACGACGAACGCTGCCGTCGAGCGCAAGGTGAGCTTCTGAGAAAATTGACGGTTTTGTGTTAAAAGCTTTTGTCCGATACAGCTGTGTCGAATAACTACGAGTTCGACCATCGATGCGATAAATTAGACCGGATAGAAGGAGCAGAATTGATAACAAGAAGTCAAACGCTCAACAAGGATCGTTCGAATTTGACGGTAAAAGCGAGTTATTCAACACACCTTCCGATACCCCAGCCAAAAGGGCGCCCACATGGGGAGTCGGCGGCGGGACGGGCCGCGGAAGCGTCGGCCGTCATTGAAAATTCCCAAACCTTATTCGGCGCGGACGAGAGGCTCGGATATGACCTCCAAGGCGAGCACGGGATTTGCTCGGCAGGCCACGGGTCTTGCGAAGAACGTTTCATTGTTCGACGCCATCGCGCTCAACGTGAGCTACATGTCCACGGGCGCGGCGCTGTCGCTCATCGGGTTTACCGTCATCCTGCTTCCGTCAGTCTCAGGCGTGAACCTCGTATACGCATCGCTCATCGGATTCCTCATCTCGATCCCGCAGGTCGTCGTGTACTCTATGATGTCCAGGAGAGCATCGCGCACGGGAGGAGACTACGTATGGATGTCGAGGTCTCTGGGTGGACTACCCGGCAGCGCCATCACTTTCATGGGTATGACGATGGAGACGATGCCGTACCTGGCGCTGATCGCGCTCTCGGCGGTCTTCGCTATAGGATCCGTGGGGGTCGCGATGGGCGACAACGGCCTCCTCGGCCTCGCCCTCCCGGGGAACGTGACCGGCTCCGACCCGGCCTCCCAGGTGGTCGTCGCGGGCAGCATCTTCACGGCTCTGATACTGTTGAATATAGTGAGGCCGAGGCTGGGGTTCAAGCTCATCTCCGCCTTGATGGTCATCGGTCTGCTCGCGTTGGTCGTTGCTGTCGGTACGATCTTCTCTGCGGGTCAAGCAGGCATCGCCGGCTACATAGACGGACTCGGGATCGCGGGCGTCACCTATTCGTCGCTGGCAGGCTCGTACACTGGCTCGAGCTTCGACGTGGGAGCGACACTTTCTGTGCTTCCATTCTTCGCCATATTCGTCTATCCATGGTTCAACGCTTCCGCGTCGGTTGGTTCAGAGCTGAAGGGGAAGGGCGCCATAAGCTGGAACGCCCCCATCTCCGCCGTCCTGGCCTTCCTCGTCGTGACGATACCCTTGGCCACCATGTACTACGTAGGAGGCCTGCCCTTCACTAACAGCGCGCTCTACAACCAGAGCCTCGTGGTGGACAACTCGTTCAACTTCTGGACCCTGGCGATGGGAGTCACCCAGTCGATGGTGCTCAAATCGTTCATCGGGGCAGGATGGATACTTTGGGAGGTGGCGATACTCGCCTTCGGAATCATAACGATATCCAGGTACCTCCTGGCACAGTCGTTCGACAGGTTCCTTCCAGCGAGGTTCGCCTACGTCAGCGAACGCTGGAATTCTCCGGTATTCGCGCATCTGTTCGACCTGGTGGTCACGGTTTCACTTATAGCGTTGGCCGCTTTCGTCTACGGGACCATCTCTTCACTCTACGGCGCGGTGCTGGCCGCGATGGTTTACTTCCTGTTCGTGGGTGTAGGTGCAGCCGTGTATGGCCTCAGGAGGGAGAGGGGGAGTGCTCGCGTGGTCCTGGCGGTCGCCGGCTCCCTGATGGGCGCCGCTTTCCTGTACCTCACGTACGAGTTCCTGGCCGCACCCGGGGTCTGGGGAGGCAACGAACTGGCCTACGGCTACATCGTCACAACCTTCGTCGGAGGGGTCGTGATCTATCTGGCCTCCAAGGCATATCACGGACGCCGGGGGCTGGACCTCTCGCTCCTCTTCAAGGAAATCCCGCCGGAGTAACGACCTTCGCTTCGGTAGGATATATAGAAGGACGGCATGAAGACGCCGGGTTTGAAGTATTCGCTCGTCGTCGAGAGCTACGAGAAGCTCGAGGGTCACACCGGAAGGCTCGCAATAACAGAGGTCCTCGCCGGTCTGCTGAAGGAGACCCCGAAGCAGGACCTCGAGATGCTCGTGTATCTCACGCAGGGGAAGCTCCGTCCAGACTACGAGGGCATCGAGCTCGGGATAGCCGAGAAGTACGCACTCAGAGTGCTGCACACGGCCTCGGGTAAGTCTATCGAACAGGTCAAGAGAGCGTACGTGGACTCGGGGGACATCGGGACCGCCGCGGAGAGGCTGCTCGACGAGAGCAGGCAGGGCGCCCTGTTCACAGAAGCTCTGACGCTGAAGCGCGTCTACGATACGCTCATGGACATCGCGCGAATGAGCGGCGAGGGCTCTACGGATTCCAAGTTGAAAGAGCTCGTCAACCTCATCGGCGACGCCTCCTCCAAGGAGGCGAAGTACATCCTCAGGACCGCCATGGGCGTACTGAGACTGGGCGTCGCGGACTATACCATTCTCGACGCGTGTGCGGTCGCCCTACTCGGCGAGAAGGCCCACAGGAAGTCACTGGAAAGAGCGTACAACGTCACTTCCGACCTGGGCTATGTCGTCAGGCTCGCTGCGGAGGAGGGCCTGGATGGGATCAGGCATGTGAAGGTCCAGGTGGGCAAGCCCATCCGTCCCATGCTGGCAGAAAGGCTTCCTACCGCCGAGGAGATACTCGAGAAGATGGGAGGGGACGTGGTGATGGAGTACAAGCTGGACGGCGAAAGGGCGCAGGTCCACAAGATGGGGGACAGGGTCGAGATCTTCTCACGGCGCCTGGAGCTCATCACCCCCACCTATCCGGACGTCGTAAAGTACACCAAGGAGTATGTCAACGGCAAGAAAGTCATTCTGGAGGGTGAGGTCGTGGCGGTGAACATTGAGACGGGAGAGTACCTCCCGTTCCAGGAGCTGATGCACAGAAGGAGGAAGCACGACGTCGAAGAGACCATGAAACGGTATCCTGTCGCGGTGAACTTCTTCGACGTTATGTTCTCAGACGGCAGGGACTTCACACAGCAGCCGTACTCGGCGAGGCGAAAGGAACTCGAACGGATAATCGAGCAGAACGAGTTCGCGAGGCTCGTCCCCGCCAAGCGGACGAGCGACCCGAAGGAGGTCGAGCGCTTCATGGAAGAGGCGATATCCCAGGGAGGAGAGGGGCTGATGCTCAAGGACCCGAGGGCTACGTACAACGCCGGGGCGAGGGGATTCGGATGGATCAAGCTGAAGCGGGAGTACAGGAGCGAGCTGACGGACACGATAGACCTGGTGATAGTGGGCGGGATACACGGGAGAGGGAGACGCGCTGGCGTCTTCGGGGCGTATCTCCTGGCCGCCTACGACGAGAAGAGGGGAGCCTATCCAACCATTACCAAGGTCGGGACCGGCTTCTCGGACGAGGATCTTCGGCGCTTCCCAAAGCTCCTGAAACCTTACGAGAGCGAGGTCAAGCCGCCGGATGTCGAGTCGATACTCGTACCAGACGTGTGGTACCGACCAAAGGTCGTGATAGAGACTATAGCTTCCGAGATCACGCTCTCGCCAATCTATCCGGCCGGGCTCAACAGCATAAGGGAGGGCAGCGGCCTCGCCCTGCGCTTCCCCAAGTTCACCGGGAAGCTGAGAGACGAGAAGGGACCAGAGGACGCGACCACGGTGAAGGAGGTTGTGGAGATGTACTCCCTGCAGCTCAAGAAGATACAGTCGAAGCCGGGCGACTGACGGCCCGCGAGAATCGACCAGCTTTAATAGGCTCAGTGCCGCGCTCTTCCCGTTTGTCAAGCTCTTTCGACGAGCAGATTCTCGCTCAAGAACAGGGGGTCATCAACAGGTCTCCGGGTCTCCGCTCGGAGCTTCAAACAGCCATCGATGTGTCGGGCAAGGAGACCGAGGGGACGTTAGTCCTGACCAACAAGAGGCTGCTGTACGTCAGCGGGGGTGAGCACAGGGAGGACATCCCCACAGGCTCTATCAGCCAGAAGGCAATCTTCTTCACGGACGTTGAGGACCTGGAGAGCATACCGTCCGACCCCTACAACCTCACCATCTGGCTCCCTTCCATCACGAAGGTCGCCGGCCATCACGCTCCCGCGATGGCGCCGAAGCTGGAGGTGAAGTGGGACGACCGCGGCGTCTCAAGGTCCGCCGAGTTCGTGGAGCAGGTCACTGGTTCGTCCCGGAGGAAGAACCTCAACGACTGGGCGCCCGTCATTGAGCGCCTCAAGGCAGGCAGGGAGAAGGTCAGCCCCATGGCGGCGGCTCCCGACGAAAGCACCCTGGAGGGAAGGGTCCTCCACGCGCTCGACGACATGCAGGAGAAGGGCCTGCTGACCCTTGAGTCAGAGCTGGAGAACAGGTACAAAGTGGATCTCGAGCCTGAAGAGGTAGAGGCCGCTTGCGAGAAGCTCGCGGCCCAGGGACTGGTGAAGAAGACCTCTAGTAAAGACGAACCCCCCTTCTACCAGAAGGTCTCTCCCCTTGGAGAAGACAGCCTGGGCGACTAAGCCGCCCCCCCCAAACCGTTTATCTATCTCCGCGCAGGCGCCGGGGTTCGATGCCGAACCTATACATGGGAGAGGGTACCTTCAGGTTCGAGCAGATAGTGCTGGACCGCATGATAGAACCTGGCCAGGCCGGGAACTACGTGCTGGGCTACAAGGACGAGAACGGCGAGTTCGTGCCGAGGGTGATAGGTAGGTCTGACACCGACCTCAGGGCGGAACTGATGAGCAAGCTCGTCGACCCGCACTATCCCTACTTCAAGTTCAGCACCTCCAATCCCCGCTGGGCGTTTCAGTTGGAGTGCGCGCAGTTCCACAACTTCCGGGGCAAGATAGAGAACCAGACTCACCCGGTGAGCCCGGAGGGCCCCAGCTTCCGCTGTTTTCTCTGCGGCCAGTAGCGGTAGCTTAATTACCGGCTCGGGGCCCGCGCTTCCAAGGCGAACCGGTTGAAGAGGGCTAGTGGTATCGGTCTGGCGCTCCTGCTCATCGCGTTCGCCCTGTCGCTAGCACCGTCGGTGGTCCACGCGCAGAGCTCATCGTACGTCGTCGCTTCGCTGAACTCGTCCGTCGACCCCGGAGCGCAGGATTTCCTGGCGGGAGCGATCAGCAGCGCCCAGTCTGCAGGGGCCAACCACTTCATCCTAATCCTGAACACGAACAACGGAGACGGGGCGAGCCTGGACAGCATCATCCAGACGATATCCAGCTATGAATCGAGCGGGGGGACGTTCATCACCCTAGTAGGGCCTTACGGCGCGCAGGCAT
Organism: archaeon; assembly: GCA_021791695.1. Lineage (GTDB taxonomy): Archaea > Thermoproteota > Nitrososphaeria > Nitrososphaerales > Gagatemarchaeaceae > Gagatemarchaeum. Next base: position 10,823 of record JAJYWC010000016.1, read on the forward strand.
ACAGCGCTGGAGCATACCTCGCCGAGGCGTCGACGCAGGTCTACATGATGAACGGCACGGTGATAGGCTCGGCGACTCCCGTGGACGCCGGAACCAACGCGACTGCGGCGTTCACGACCTACATGGAGGCGCTGGCGTCCAACTTCGGCAGGAACGCGACCGCTGCAGGGTCGATGGTGAGTAGGGGCGAGTCCTACACCGACATCCAGGCGCTCGACCTTCATATCGTGGACGGAGTGGTCAACGCGTCGTCGGTCTCCCAGGCACTGCTGCAGCTCGGGGCTCCCGCCAACGTCTCCACCCAGACCGAGGGTGTCCGGTCTCAGCTGATCAGCATACTCAGCGACCCGAACCTGTCCGCGGTCCTTTTCTTCGCAGGCATACTCGCTATCATGGTGGACCTCTTCCACCCGACGTTCATCCTCTCCGGCGCAGGAGCGGCAGCGATAGTCTTGGCGCTCATCGGCTTCGGCTACTTTGGTGCGTCCCTCACCGCGGTTCTCCTGATGTTCATCGGGGCCGCGTTCATATTTCTCGAGGTCAAGACCCACCATGGTGTGAGCGCTATAGGCGGGGTCGTGATATTCATAATAGGCGTCCTGCTCATCTATCAGGAGCCGTTCTCGGTGACCCCCGCCGGTGCTCCAGTAGCGAACTTCGTGGGGCCGAGTCCCCTGACCTACGGGCTCCTGGGTGTCCTGGCGTTCGCGGTGGTGGTGGGCAGCGTCTACCTCTTTCGCGTAAGGAAGGACCTGATGAAGAAGAGCAGGGGGCGGTTCGACCTCAACAACATGGTCGGGAAGGAGGGATTCTTGCTCTCAGACGTGAAGGCCGGCGGGACCGGCGCCGCGAACATCGACTCGGAGGACTGGTCGGTCACCGCATCGGTGGACCTTCCAAAGGGTGCCCGTGTAAAGGTTAAAGAGGTACAGGGCTTTACTCTCAAAGTGGAAGGCATCTAGCGCTTGAGCCTTATCTCGTCCCTGCCGCTGCAGGGGATAGCGGACCTGGCAGGGTACGCGCTGCTCATCATCCTCGTGATAATCGTCATCGGCCTCGTAGCCTCGACGATCAAGGTGGTCCGGGAGTATGAGAGAGTCGTTGTATTCACCCTGGGAAGGCTCGCAGGTGCAAGGGGACCCGGGCTCGTGATAGTCCTGCCGTTCGTCAATCGGGTCAACAAGGTCGACCTCAGGGAGAGATACATCGAGGTGCCCCACCAGACCTGCATCACAAAGGACAACGCGCCGACCGACATCGACTTCCTGATCTACTACAAGGTGGTCGAGGCGGCTCAGAGCATAGTCCAGGTGCAGAACTTTGCTGGCGCCTCCGTCGGCATCGCGACGACCACCCTCAGGGCCGTGGTCGGAGACATCCCGCTCGACGAACTGCTCGCGAAGAGGGAGCAGATCAACAGCATACTAAGGACGAAGCTCGACGAGGTCACCGAGAGGTGGGGTATCAAAGTCACGAACGTGGAGATAAGGGAGATCAGGCCTCCCAAGGACGTCCAGGAGTCGATGGTCAAACAGATGAGTGCCGAGAGGACGAGGAGGGCCATGGTGCTGGAGGCAGACGGAAAGAGAGAGTCGACCATCCTCGTTGCGGAAGGAGACAAGAAGTCTGCCATACTCAAGGCGGAGGGAGACAAGCAGGCTGTCATTCTGCGCGCGCAGGGCTACTCCGAGTCGCTGAGTGTCATCTACGGAGCCGCGAAGGGGATCGACGCGAAGACGATGACGCTCCAGTACCTGGACACGCTCAAGACGATCGGCGCCAGCCCGTCCACGAAGTACATCATCCCGGCGGAGTTCACCGAGCTGTTGAAACCCCTGAGGTCCCTCATGGGCGACGAAGACACCAAGGGTTAGTCCTTCCATCGCTCGAGAGAGTAGATGGCCATCAGATTCTTTTCGATGACGGGCTCGGGCATGCCCATCGACCGCAGCCTCTGCTGGGTCTTCTCTATCATTTCGTCCACCGTTAGCTCCGGCTCCCTGAACACTCCGTCCTTGTAGCAGCGCGAACAGTATTCGATTGACCTGGTGACACCGTCCATCTCGGTCCCGCCTCCGTCCTCGTCGGTTGACATAGGCATGCCACAGCTCTGGCACTTCGGTCCCCTCGGTATAGCTTGCACGAGCCAGACCGCGCTCAGGGCGCCATTTATCTCTACTATGGAAAATCTGAATCCGCTGAGCGCGGGTTTACGACACTTATATTGCATATTTTGCATAGCTAAGCCGGGGAAAAAGTGTCAGGTTCTGAGGCCGACCTTCAGGCGAGGCGACGTACTCTTCTTGTCTTGGAAGACATGGCGCGGAGGAACACAGACGCCAGCAGGGTCTTGAATGAGGAGTATCAGGCGCTGCTCACGAACGACAAGGGCGCCCTGAAGGCCTCGCTCGAGAAGATCAAAAAGGCCGAAGAGGATGTCGTTTCCCTGCGCAGGGCGCTCATACGAGAGCTGGCGCAGGTGGGAACCCTTCTCGTCAACAAGGAGGACCTTCTGAGGCTCGCCTTTCTCGTCGAGGACATCGTGGGCCACATAAACGGCACGGCGTTCAAGCTTTCGCATCTGAGACGGCCTCTCGTCAAGACCAAGAAGTACAGGGAGCCGCTCACCCAGCTCATCGACCTCCTGATCGAGGAGGTCTCCAAACAGAATGAGTGCGTGAGGGCCCTTTCCCTCAATCCGGACCAGGCGATAGAGACTGCATCTCAGATCCAGAGGATAGAAAGCGAGATCGACAACAGGCACCGAGACCTGATGAACGAGGTGTTGAAGTCAGTGAACGGCTACCGAGACCTCATAGCGATAAAGGACGCCATCCAGGCAATAGAGGACACGGCCGACGCCGCCCTCCGCGCTGCCGACTCGACGAGCATCGTCGCGCTGGGCGTCTGAGCTGAAGAGGCGGGGATAGTTGGCGAGCAAGACCCCCACTGGGAAGCTGTTCGAGAACAGAATAGTCGTCTGGGATATCGAGTCATCCAGGAAGCTCTTCAAGGAAGCCTACTACGGGAAGCCGCTCGGCATACCGAAACCCAAGGATTTTGAGTTTGACGCACCTCTGATCCTGGACCTGATGGAGGGATACTACCTCGTGAAGAAAAAGAAGCTCAAGGTCGAGGATCAGGAAGGCGGAGTGATAAGAACCGAGAGACTCGAAGAAGTCTGCACCCGCTCCTATACGGACTTTACCGAGAAGTACCGGGTCTACAGCCTCCTGAAGGAGGGGGGCTACGTCGTGGCACCAGGGATAAAGTTCGGCACGGACTTTGCGGTTTACGAGCACGGGCCAGGGATAGACCACGCACCCTACATTATCCAGGTCGAGAAGGCCGAGAACGGCATAACCGCCATGGACATGGTGAGGTCGGGCCGCCTGGCCACCACCGTCAGGAAGCAGTTCATAATCGCTGTGGTCAGGGAAGAGGGAGATAGAGTCGACTTCCTGTCCTTTGACTGGTGGCGCGCTTAGGAATCTGCGGCGCCGCTTCTGACGATCTCGGCTATCGCGAAGTTGGGCCTGATGGTCGTAACCCTGATTCGCGCCTGCTGTCCCTGCCGTCCCGTCGGGATGAATATCACGTATCCCTGGACCCTGGTGACGCCATCCCCCCTCCGGCTCACCTCCGAGATGGTGACGTCCATCTCGTCACCCACCTTCACGGGCTTTTCCCTGAAGTACTGAGACCCAGGAGGACCGGATTCTGCAGGCCTGTCCTGCCCGCCGCCGCTCTCATCACTCATACCGGTAGACCCTCGCTGCACTGGCCAAGAGCACCGCGAAGGATTGGAGTCCGCTGAAGATATAAATGTATTCGACGTTTGTACAGCGAACAAAATCCCGCTACGAGACTGCAAGGGTTAACAGCAGCTTTGGGACGAGGCGCGCCGCGATGGAAACGATAGGGGAGACGTCCTTCATCCTGGTCTACAGGGACCGGAGAAGGAAGTGGCTGGTCAGGCCCGTGGACACTCCGAAGCTGCACACTCACCTGGGGATACTCGACTGCAAGAGCCTCGTCGGGAAGCCCTTTGGTATAATGGCGCTTACCACCATGAACGACGCTCTCTACATCCTGAAGCCGACCCTTGAGGACATAGTCATGAAGTTCGCCAGGCGTACTCAGGTCATCTACCCGAAGGACCTCGCGATGATAGTCATCCGCTGCGGGATAAGACCTGGGAGCAGGGTGTTCGAAGCCGGCACGGGGAGCGGCGCGGCCACGGCGACGTTTGCATCACTGGTGGGCGCCCAGGGTCACGTCTACAGCTACGACGTCAACCCGGAGTTCCAGGAGATCGCCCGCAAGAACCTCGAAAAGTTCGGTCTGATGGGCTCCATCTCGCTAAAGAACAGGGATGCCAAGCTCGGTATAGAGGAGAGGGACCTGGACGCGGCTCTCGTAGATATGGGCGACCCCTGGGAGCTTGTCCCGAACGTGAAGGAGGCTCTCGCGCCATCAGGAATGATGGCCGCCATCTGCCCCACCATGAACCAGGCGGAGAAGCTGACGGCCACGATGAAGGACTATGGTTTCGTAAACATAGAGACGATCGAGGTCCTGGTTAGGAATCTCGAGGCGCGCGTCGGGATGACCCGGCCGTCCCAGATCATGGTGGCCCACACGTGCTATCTCACCTTCGGACGCAAGACGCAGGGTATCTTGGAGCCCGTCCCGGATGGACGTGATCAGGAGGAGGTCGAAGCCGAGGGGCCTACGGGCGGCGCCGAGCCCTCCTAGCCAGCTCCACGCCCACCCCCAGTCCCAGCGTGACGCCAGACAGCAGGAACACGACCCAGTTCGTGAACGGCGTTCCCTCGAGGAAGTTGGTCGCGTGGATGTTCCACGCGTAGTTCAGGAAAAAATAGACCCCTATCTCGAAGACAAAGACCATCGCAGGGGCGACTACGAGTAGCACCCTGAGGGACGCCGTCAGCGGACCCTGCTTCGGTATCCAGAGCACAAGGAGAAAGAGTGCCGCAAGCCCGAAGAAGACCGCTCCCACAACTCCCGGGGACCCGACGTAATAACCGAAGTTGTAGACGTAGTACACGTAGTTGTAGCACGGGATGCACTGGCGCCCGAGGGCGTAAGGGATGTGCACGATGTAGTTGTCGACCACGACGCCGACCCACGCGACGAACGAGACCCACCAGGCCACCCAAATCCACCGACGCAGACGGAGAAGAAGAGGCCGGCCCGGGCTCCCGCTCATTGGACTTGCGCGTCGCGTCGCCCGTTCGTATTTACGCGTTCTGAGTCGCTTCTACGGCCCTTAGCGCGAACGTCCAGGGCGGCGGCGGAGGCGCCGAGGCAGAGGACGGCCGCGGATATCCAGAAGACCGCTTCGTTGCTGAAGGGCGTGCCGCTCAGGAACTCCGTAGCGTGCACTGTCCACCAATAGTTGAGCAGAAAGTAGACGCCGACCTCGAACGCAAGAACCTCGGCAGGAGCGACGACCAGGACGGTCCTCAACAGCGCGGTGCGCAGCCCCTGCTCAGGAAGCCACAGGAGCGCGACGCAGACAAGCGAGACCAGCAGGAACATCGCAGCCACAACCCCCGAATCGACAAGGTGGGCATCCAGGCGATAGTAGTAGTTGTAGACCAGGATGCAGCTGTCTCGACCAAGCTGGGACAGGCCTGACTGCCCGCACCACTGCCCCCAAAAGTACGGAGTGTGGTAGAGATAATCGTCGACGACCGTGAAGACCCAGACGGCCGTCGTGCAGCATGCAAGGATGCCCAGGACGAGCCTCACCATCCCGTTCGAAAACGCAGGGTAGGCTACGGGTTTGCGCATGTTTTCGTCGGCTGCGCAGTCCGTCGTATTTACGAATTACACGGTAGCCCGCAAGAGTTTTAATCCGAGTGAAAGACCGCGTCTCGTCCGATGAGCTCCGGTTCAAGCAAACAGGATGTCCCTTTTCTGCTCTTCCTGGTCCCGTTCGCCGTGAGCGGCATCTACGCCCTGTATCTTTGGGTCACGTCAGGTATTTCGGCCATACTGCCATCCGGCGTCTTCCTCCAGGTCACAGAAAGCCCGTATGTGTTCCTCGTCGGCTTCGTCGCCGTGATGGTGGCGGCGGCTCTGGACATCCAGTACACCGACCCCGCCAACAGAAGGACGAAGCTCATTCAGGAAAGCGGCACCCTGCAGAAGGTGGCCGTCGCGGCGCTCGTCCTTGGGGTTATTTGCGCGTGGTATGCTGCAGGCTTCGACCTGGGAGGGGCCGCAGCCAATGTGGCAGCAGGAAGGTACGTCGTCGTCTTTCCCGGCCTTGTGATCCTGTTCAGCTTCCTGATTCTGCCTTCGGTGTCCGTAAAAAGGGAGCAGTTGAGGAACATCGCAATCGTGCTTCTGCTCCTCGCCGTCCCGCTCTCGGTTGACGAGGTTGGGAAGAGGAACTTCTTCGCCGGTATGGGCCTGGGTGTCGCCCTCTTCGCAGTCGCGCTATACCTCTACTTCACGTCCAGGCGCGGCCGCTGAGTCAGCCCCGAGCTCCTCGCCAGGACACCGCACAGCTTCCGGAAGTCCTCGTCGAGCGTCCCGCTCAACGAGCGGTTGTAGATGACGGAGGCAGGATGATAGGTGGGAAAATACCTGACGCCGTCGCGCACCATCACGGTCCCGTGCATCTCTCCCAGGCTCCTATTCGGAAAGAACTCCTTCAGCGCTGTGTCGCCCAGCAGGAGTACCACCGAGGGAGCTATTGCGTCAATCTGCCTCCTGAGGTAGGGATAGCACGCATCCAGTTCGCCCTTCCTGGGACGGCGGTTGCCGGGGGGCCGGCACTTGACCGCGTTCGTTATGAAGACCTCCCTTCTCTCGAGCCCTCCCTCGGCAAGCAGAGCGTCTAGAATTTTTCCGGCCGAGCCCACGAACGGCCTCCCCTGTTCGTCTTCGTTGGCCCCCGGCCCCTCCCCGACGACCACCACAGAGGCTTGTGAGTTGCCCTCTCCCGGGACCGCTTTCTTCCTGCCCAAGTGGAGGGGACACCGCTCGCAGGTTTTCACCTCGGCGGCCACGCGCGCGAGCGCCTCTTCGGTCATCTCAGGCGAGCTCTTCCTTGGACTTGGGATACGAGCCCAGGACCTTCAGGAACACAGTCTTGCCCGCGACCTCCGCCAAAGCCTTGGAGACAACCGGGTCCCTGTGGTGGCCCTCGATATCGACGAAGAAGTAGTACTCCCAAGGTCTCTGACGCGTGGGCCGCGACTCTATCTTGGTGAGGTTGATTTTGTGACGCGCGAACACCTCGAGGACAGCGTACAGCGAGCCCGGTGTATGGGGCACCGAGAATATCACCGACGTCTTGCTGTCGCGCTGCCTCTTGCCCTCTGTCTTGGAGATGACGAGGAAGCGCGTGAAGTTCCTCCCATAGTCCTCGATGCCCTTCTTGAGGATCTTCATGCCGTAGATCTCCGCGGCCCTCTGGCTCGCGATGGCGGCGGCCCCGGAGAGCCCGTCTTCCTTTATCATCTTCACGCTCCCCGCCGTGTCGTACGTGACCCTGGGTTCAGCGAACATCGAGGCCACGAAGTTCCTGCACTGCGCCAGAGCCTGCGGGTGCGAATAGATCACCTTGATGTCGGAGAGCTTGGCCGCGGGGTGGCCGATCAGACAGTGCACGACGCGGACCGCCTCCTCCCCGACGACCTTGACGCTCGAGGTAAGGAACATGTCGTACGACTCAGAGACGCTGCCTTCGATCGAGTTCTCGACGGGTACGACTCCGATGTCCACTGCCCCGACCTCTGTCAGGTTGAAGACCTCCCTGATGCTCTTGATGGGCACCGTCTCGACTCCCGCCCCGAAGTGCTGGTAGACCGCCTGTTCGCTGAAGGCGCCGTGCTCTCCCTGGAACCCTATCCTTCGTTTCTTCAAATCTCGCGGTCTGGGGGCGACACCGCGCAGTTATCATCCTTTGCGGCGGCCTTGAGGCCGGGTTCAACTTCATTAACCCTGCAACCCTCCCGTGGGACGCATGTCCGAGACGAAGCAGGAAGGCATAACGGCCAAGAAGGCACAGGACTTCGACGAATGGTACACCCAGGCCATACTCAGGTCCGAACTGGCCGACTACAGCCCCGTCTCCGGCTGCATGGTGTACCGTCCCAGCGGCTATGCGATTTGGGAGAAGCTCCGTGACGGGACGGACAAGGAGTTCAAGAAGGCGGGCGTCCAGAACGCCTACTTCCCGCTCCTCATCCCGGAGCGGCTCCTGACGAAGGAGCAGGAGCACGTCGAGGGCTTCGCCCCCGAGGTGGCGTGGGTGACCGAAGCGGGAAACTCGAAGCTTGAGGAGAGGCTCGCAATAAGGCCGACCTCTGAGACCATCATCTATGAGGTCGTGCGGAAGTGGATAAGGTCCTGGAGGGATCTCCCGCTCAGGCTCAACCTGTGGAACAGCGTCGTCCGGTGGGAGTTCAAGCACCCCACCCCGTTCCTCCGGGGCAGAGAGTTCCTTTGGAACGAGGGTCACACGATGTTCGCAACGAGGGAAGAGGCGGACGCCGAGCGCGACCAGATCCTTGGGATATACAAGAAGGTCACGGAGGGGCTGCTCGCCCTGCCGGGGTTGGTCGGGAGGAAGACCGACAGCGAGAAGTTCGCGGGGGCGGTCGCGAGCTTCAGCATCGAGCACGTGATGCCGAACGGCAAGGCCATCCAGGGCCCAGATTTCCACTCCGACGGCCAGAACTTCGCCAGAGCCTTCGAGCTCGGCTTCATCGACCAGAAGGGAGAGAGGCAGCTCGTCTGGCAGAACACCTGGGCGATTACCACCCGTGAGATCGGCGTGATGATAGCCGTGCACGGTGACGATAAGGGCCTGATTATCCCGCCGAAGGTCGCGCCGATACAGGTGGTCATAGTGCCCATCGTGAACGACGAGACGCGGTCGAGGGTGCTAGAAGAGGCCAAGAGGATAAGAGACCTGCTCCAGGATTCTTACTTGGTCAGGCTCGACGACAGGGACTACCTGACCCCCGGCCGGAAGTTCAACGAATGGGAGCTGAAGGGCGTCCCGCTCAGGCTCGAGATCGGGCCGCGCGACATCAACCAGTCACAGGTGGTGCTCGTCCGGAGAGACACCTCGATGAAACGCGCGGCCAAGATGATAGAGGTGGTCGCTGAAGTAGGTCGGGAGCTAGAAGACATCCAGAAGGCGCTGCTCGCGAGGGCGACTGAATCCCTGGCCTCCAGCGTTCACACCGCCAGGTCATACGACGAGCTCAAGGACACGATCGCAAAGGAGGGAGGGGTCGTCCAGGCGGCGTGGTGCGGCTCGGAGGAGTGCGAGGAAGGGGTGAAGGCCGAGACAGGCGCGAAGATAGTCAACATGCCTCTCGACCAGCCCGCAGTGGTCGGCACCTGCGTGTTCTGCGGCAAGGCCGGGATAGCGATAGCGAACTTCGCAAAGTCCTACTGAGCTCAGACGGTCCCGACAGAGGAAGCCGTCGAGTACAGCCTTCTGGCCTGCTGGTCGACGCTCCTCGGGAGGTCCACCTTGCCGAGCGCTATGGAGGTGAGGGACAGCGACGAGGCGGCTATCCCGAAGCAGGAAGACCAGAGAAAGTCTCTCGAACGGAGGAAGCACGTGATCAGGGCGCCCGCGAAGATGTCTCCCGCGCCCGTGCTGTCTACTATCTTGACGGTCGGGACCTCGACCTTGGATATCCTGCTGCCATCCAGCACGAGGGCGGGCTCGGACCCCCGCGTCACGACCGCCTTGCGGATGTTCTTCGCCGCGAGCTTCCTCAGACCCTCCTCGGGAGACACCTTCCCGGTTATCGCCTCGCACTCCGCCAGGTCCATCTTGAGCGCGTCAACGTTGCCAAGGACCTTCTCGTCGCTCCACGGGGTGATGTAGACCTTACCGGACTCGTCGAAGCTCCTGACGTAGCCCTGCGGGTCGAGGAAACAAAAATCGGAGCGTCTCCTGACCTCCTCGAAGACGGGGTTCGGAATCTCCTGAGCCAGCGGGCTGATGAGGGCCGCGTTGAAGTGGTCGTCGGGGACCTGGTCGAGGCTGATGTCCTCGCACCTCTCCTGGAGATAGAGGGACCTCTCGCTGTCCTTTACCACGAGCTTGAACCTGGTCGTCTTCTTGGTCTTGCTGCGGTCGACCGCCCTGAGCGCCAGGCCGTTCCTCGCAAGCCAGACCAGCTGTTCATCCGGGAAGTCGGTGCCTATCCTGGTGAGCGCTGTCACGTCGAAGCCGAAGCGGGAGCAGAGTAGGCCTGCGTACGACGGAGGCCCTCCGACCGACGAGATGGTCCTCACCGGCAGCTCGATCCTGTCGATCGTCATGAAACCGGCCACCAGAACGTTCATCGCGGACTGGTCGACCTTAGGCCAGACGTTATCTAAGAGTTTGGTTGGATACTGAGACGCTCGGGGTGCGGATCTCAGGTGGGAACGGGCGCGTCCAGCTCCGCAGGGCGCTCCATCCCGGAACGCGGTCCGGGGCCGACCGGCATCGCCGTGATTATGTTGTCCACCCGCAATATCATCGAAGCAGCCTCCGTCGCCGCATTGATCACGTGCTCCTTCACGGCCAGAGGCTCGACCACGCCCAGGGTCGCCATATCCCTGATCTTTCCGTCGGCTGACACCCCAAAGTTCTTGCCGCCCTTGGCGTGCTTCGCCCTCAGCTCTGTCGAGGCATCGGTCCTATCCATGCCAGCGTTCTCGGCGAGCGTGGTCGGTATTGACTCGAGCGCCTCCGCGTATTTTTCGGCCGCGAGCTGTTCCCTTCCCTCCAGGCCCTTCGACCAGTCCATCACCAGGCGAGCCAGCTCGGCCTCGCATGCGCCGCCACCCGTCACCAACATCGGGCTCAGCACCATGTCCCTGGCGACCATCAGGGCGTCGTTCATCGAACGCTCGGCCTCGTCGGCGACGCGGTCGTTACCTCCTCGGACGAGGATGCTCACGCACTTGGGGTCGCGGCACCCCTCGAGGAAGAGCAGCTCCTTCTGGTGGACCTTCTTCTGCTCGACGACCTGTGCGAAGCCGAGGTCCTTTTCGGAGAGGTCCTCCAGACTGTTGACTATCCTGGCGCCCGTCGCCCGCGCTATCTTCGGCATCTCGTACTCGTAGGCCTTCTCGATACCCATCATCCCCAGGCTCGCGAGATGCTGCTTGACGGTGTCGTCCATCGGCTTCTGCGTTATCACGAAGTTTGCCCCCGCCTCGTGGCACCTGTCGACCATCGCCTTGTGGAGCGCGACCTCCTCGCTGATGAAACGCTTAATCATCTCGACCTCCCTTATCTCGACGTGCTTCTGGAGGGTCTGGTCCTCGAGCTTCATCTGCACCGTCAGAAGTGCTATCTTCACGTTCTCGAGACGCCGCGGCATGTCTGGGTGTGCTAGCTTCTGGTCGAGCATTATACCCCGCATGTACTGTGAGTCGCCGATGGAGCCGCCCTGCTTCTTTTCGACCTTGATGGACTTCATCTCGACTATCTTCCTCCCGTTCCTCTCTTCCGCCACGGTAAGAACTGCGTCGGCCGCCATCTGAGCGAGGTGGTCAGCTTCGCTCGCGACTATCTTCGACTGGAGGCTGGTGCGCGCTACGGATATCAGGCTCGCCCTGTCCGCATCCACCCGGATGGCACCCTTCCGTAGCTGCTCTATGGTATAGTCCCTCGCTTTGGCGAAGCCGCTCACTATCTGAACCGGATGTATGCCCTTCCTAAGGAGCTCGTCCGCCTTCTCGAGGAGGGCCCCCGCGAGGACGACAGTGGAGGTCGTCCCATCCCCGACGCTGACGTCCGTGATCTTGGATATCTCTACGAGCAGCTTCGCGGCCGGATGTAAGACTGACATCTCCTTCAGCATCGTATAGCCGTCGTTCGTGATGTGGACGACGCCGTTTTCCGTGATAAGCATCTTGTCCATGCCGCGCGGGCCGAGCGATGTCCTGATGATCTCGGTGATGAGGCGGGCAGCTGCGATGTTATTCAGCTGAGCCTGCCTTCCCCGCGTCATCGTCTTGTCGTCCCTCAGGATAGCGACAGGCCTCCCCCCATGGACCGTCGGAGACCCGTGCGAAGTCGAGATGGACAAACCTGTGCTCTACCTTTTCGTCGGCTCCAGACATCGTATTTAGAACTTTCCGCTTCGCGCGCGCCGGACCCATCCCCAAGCTTTTAAGCCACCCTTCGAGGCGGTCATCCAGCATGACCAAGAAGAGGAAGAGTCGTGGACGAGCCAAGGGCGGCAAGGGCAGCTCCGATGTAGTCTCTTGCAGCAATTGCGGCGCGCACGTCCCACGTGACAAGGCCAAGAAGGTGACGACCCGGCTGAGCTTGGTCGAGCCGCAGCTCGCACGTGAGCTAAGGGCTGCGGGGGCGTACATCGCGGCCCCGACGACCGTCAAGTACTACTGCATCAGCTGCAGCGTGCACTACGGTATCGTCAACGTACGAGCGAAGGCCGAGAGAAGGTTCAGCTAGACACAGGCGCCGCCTCCCCAGCGGGAGCGCGGGTCGCCACATTTTCTTTCAGCGTGGCCGTCACCCTAGCGACGCGAGTCGCGAACGTCACGGCCGCCAGCGCCGCGACAAGTAGCACTCCGTAAGCCAGCAGGCCCACCAGCGAAGCTACGACAAGGACGACCAGCCTCTCGCTCCTCTCCCCGATACCGACCCCCGCGAGGTTGACGGAAAGCGAATCGGCTTTCGCCCGCGAATAGCTGACCAGAAGGCTGCACGAGAGTGCGACGAAGACGATGACGGGAGAAGTGTAGTTCCCGAGCAGGACGCCGAGATAGATGGAGGTCTCACCGAGCCTGTCGAGCGTCGAGTCGAGGAACGCGCCCCGCCTGCTGATACGCCCTGTCGCCCTAGCGACCGCCCCGTCGACCACATCGAGGAACCCCGAGACCAGCACCGAGATGCCTCCTCCCAGCTCGCCCCTGTAGCCACCCGTCGCGAAGAAGGCGGCGGCCAGCACGGAGAACATCACCCCGACGACAGTCCAGGCGGTCGGCGAAGGCATTACCTGGGCCGCCCCCCTCCCCAGCCCGAGGGTGAAGCCGCTTATCCTGTCCCTGAGCTTGTCGAGCACATTTCAGCCCTCGCGGTCACTTGTTATTATCGCTCTCGCGACTGGGGAACTACCCGATCCACTTGACATGCTTAATCCTGTCAGGATGCCCGAGGGCCTCTCTCCAGGGCTCTCTTTCACGCCCCGTATGTCGCCCCCTCCAGCGGGGTGCTACGATCGGCGATGAATCTCCCCGTGTATCTCGCCACTATTGTCAAGTGCTTCACGATATCACCTCTGACATCCCGATAACACCTTGAATGAAACGGCGATATGCCAGAATACACGTAAGACTGAAAAATCTTCGAAACTGGGTCATGTCCACCGGTTTCCAGACCGTTGACCCTGAACTCTCCTGTTTGAACCTCTCAGTGCTGCACCATGAAGAGACCACCAGGGAACCATTCTATCGTGACTCGTCCGCTTACGCTGTCATGCTTCGAACCAATCGCCCTTCCTTTCATCCGCCACATCCCGACCCGCCGTCCCAACGTCTGAGCGCGGGACTGGGTTTCGGGCGTGATACTCCCGTGTGAAGAGAGCTTTTCTTCCAATCATCATGCTTTGCCCTCACTCGCATCTGAAAAGTTGAACTGACAACTGAGCGCGCCGAGAAGATTGAACAAAACACGGCGATGAGGGTGCAACATCCTATAAATACGGCCGAGAGGGCTCCGGTGCTGAATTGGGACAGATAGAGAAGGGCGTCGCATGTTCCATCTCGGGCTGCAAGAACCCGGCCGTCAAGTCGGTCAGCAGGAGCCAGCTCGCAGGCAGCGGCCTGTCGGCGGGCGGCGACGGCCGCAGAGTCTACCTCTGTCACGAGCACGCAAAGGCGTGGAAGAAGGGCACGAAAAAAGACAGGGACGCGGAAAGGGCAAGATGGGGATAGGTCCCCGCGTGGGTTAGTTGAGAATACTCCAGCAGCACCTCGACTTCATCGAGTACGAGCCGAGGGAGAAAGAGATCGCAGCCGCCGAAGACGCCGAGAAGAAGAAGTACCGCTACGAGGAGATAGTGGTCCTCTTCACCTCGGTCGAGAAGGGGGATGACGACGAGACAGCCAAAGAGGCCGTAGCCGGCGTTAAGGACTTCTTGGGCAAGCTGAAGGTGAACAGGATAATCATCTACCCCTACGCACACCTCAGCCAGAACCTGGCAAGACCGAAGGAAGCGCTGGAGATACTCAGGACTATGGAGAAGTACGCGAGGGATGCGGGGATAGAGACTTACAGGTCCCCGTTCGGGTGGAACAAGGCGTTCCAGATCAAGGTAAAGGGCCACCCCCTTGCTGAGCAGTCGCGCGTCTATTCACACGCTGGGGCGACGCCCGTTGTGGTCGCTGCGGAGAAGCCCGAGAAGGTCTCCGGCGAGAGGAAGGTCGGGCTGACGGAGGAGCAGATGCTCGCCAGGATCAAGAAGAGCGACTTCGCCGGGCTTCCTGACACCGACCACAGGGTGATAGGAGAGAGGTTGGACCTGTTCAGTTTCCAGGAACCGTCTCCTGGGATGGTATACTGGCACGACAAGGGAGTGAAACTGAGGAACATTCTGATAGAGTTCGTCAGGGGCGAACTGGCCAAGCTGAACTACGTGGAGATCAGCGCCCCGATACTCGCAAACACAGTGCTGTGGAAGGTGAGCGGCCACTGGGACCACTACAAGGACAACATGTTCATCACGTATCTGGGAGACGAGCAGTTCGGCCTCAAGCCCATGGGCTGCCCTTCGGTAATGCTCTACTACAGGACCAGGAGGTGGAGCTTCAGGGACCTTCCCCTCAAGGTCGCCGACTTCGATGCGCTTCACCGGAACGAGCTGAGCGGCGTCGCGACTGGCCTCTTTAGGGTGAAGATGCTCACCCAGGACGACGCGCACATCTTCGTGACGGAGGAGCAGATCGAGGGCCAGATAGAGGAGCTCATAGACCTCATAGCGAAGCTTTACGGTGTCTTCGGGTTGGAGTACAGTCTCAAGATATCGACCATGCCCGACGACCACATAGGGACGAAGGAGCAGTGGGACCGGGCGACGGAGAGCCTGAAGAAGGTCGTGGCCGCGAAGGGCCTGGGCTACGCGCTGAAGGAGAAGGAGGGCGCGTTCTACGGACCCAAGATCGACGTGGAAATCAAGGACTCGATAGGGCGAGAGTGGCAGTGTGCCACAATCCAGCTGGACTATCAGCAGCCGCGCAGGTTCAGGCTGACCTATACCGGTCCAGACGGTAAGGAGCACACCCCCGTCGTCATCCATCGCGTGGTATACGGGTCGATGGAGAGGTTCATCGGGATACTCACCGAGCACTATCAGGGGAAGTTCCCGCTCTGGGTCTCCCCGGTGCAGGTCCGCATCCTCTCCGTCTCGGACGAGAGCAGAGACTATGCCAAGAAGGTGCTCGAGGGCCTGAAGGCGGCCGGCATCAGGGCGGAGGGCGACCTCGAGAGTGGTACCATCGGAGGAAAGATCCGCAACGCTCAGCTCCAGAAGGTCCCGTACATGCTCGTGATAGGCGCCAGGGAGAAAGCGGGGGAGACGCTGGCGGTCCGCTCCAGAGATGGCGAGGTCCGGTACGGCATCAAACACGACGAGTTCGTCGCCGATCTCAGGAAGAAGATAGATGAGTTCGCCTAGCTTCCTCGATCTCTCTCGAAGTACTCAGCCAGCGGCTCTCAGTACCTGACCTTCCATCCACCGGTGTACTCGGCAACCTGGTCCGCCGCGACCCTCGAGTGGACCATCCTGAGCTCGGTTTCCCCCTTCTTCGTGGTGAGGACAATCTCGAGCCTCCGACGCGGATAGCCTCGGGCCGCTCTGTCGTCTCCCGTTCCTGAACTACCCTGCTTGTTCCGGACCGGCTTGAGGTTCTTAGCCAAGGTGCATCCGTCCCGGGCGCCAAACTCAGCTCCCTGCCCGTCATTCGTGGCCGTGGGAGACCCGGTGAACTCCGAGAGCTCGCCAGGGTCCAAGGCGAGCCGCAGACCACCTCAGGGGTCGCTTTCAAGGATGCAGCCTGTTCGATCGTTTCGAACCCGAGAGCCAACTCGGGTGAGAAGGATTCCTACATTGTATTTGCTTCTGGTGAAGGGGGGCGTACTATATAGTGGGCTCGACCTGGTCGACCCAGTAGCGGGCTATCTCCTCCCTCGTGGCCACCCAGACATCGTCGAACCCCCTGACGTACTCGAGGAACTTCCTCAGGGCGACCACCCTGCCCGGCCTCCCGGAGACACGCGCGTGGAGGCCCACCGACATCATCTTAGAGCTGACCTTCGCTTCCTCTCTCAGCACGTCGAAGGAGTCCTTCATGTAGGCAAAGAAGTCGGAGGAGTTGCTGAACCTGTGCATAGGCGACAGGAAGTGGAAGTCGTTGACGTCGGGGGTGTACGGCAGCAGCAGAATGCCTCCCGGCGCGACCCTGTAGGGGACGTCGTCGTTGTAGACATCCGAGTCATAGATGAAGTTGCCAAGCTCCTGCACGACCTTCAGGGTGTTCACGCTTGGTTCGCGCGCGTAGAACCCGACGGGCTTCTTGCCCGTCAACTCCTCGATGACCTCGACCGACTTTGCTATGGCTTCCTTTTCCTGCTCGTAGCTGAAGCGGTAGTGCTCCGTCCAGGTCAGCCCGTGGTCGCAGACCTCGTGCCCCGCCTTCACTATCGCGTCGGTCGCAGGCTTGTTTGCCTGCAGGGCCATGGCGGTGGCGAAGAACGTCACCCTCGTCTCGAACTTCTTGAACGTGCTCAGAAGCCGCCAGACCCCCACCCGGGAGCCATACTCGTAGCTGCTTTCGTTCCCAACGTCCCGGACCATGAGGTCGACGGGGAGGAACTCTCCCACCCCCTCGACGAGGCCATCGGTGGCCACGGAGTGCTCTGAACCCTCCTCGAAGTTGACCACTATCGAGAGAGCAAGGCGCTTCCCTCCAGGCCATGAGAAGTGCATCTTCTTGTTACCGTAACCTACAAGGTCCCTTTTGGGCTCGGCGGACACGCTCCCGCGCCGAACGTCCGGGCGTGATAAGACTTGTGTCAGGACCAGAAGGCGTCGAGCGTCGTGCTACCCATGATCTCGTCGAAGCTAAAGCCAAGCGAGTCGAGCATCTGGTCGAACATCGAGCTCGCGTACTCCAGGTACTTGTCCACGTCGACGTCGTCCAGCCGGGCCAGGCTGACCGGCTTGACGTTTGGGAGGCTCTTCGTCTTTACGTAGGAGATTATCTCGCCCGCCTTGACCTCTCTGCCTGTGTCCTGAAGCAGCTTCGCGGCCCGAACGTGCTGAGGCGTTGTGCCAGAGTATCCCGAGATCGCCTTCCCTATCATGACGTTGAAGGCCAGTTCCTCCATCGGTATCTCCTTGTTCCTCAGCCGTGAGACGGTCTGGGTCAGAAGCGTCTTGATCTCCCTGCGGGCGCGCTCGAAGTCTTCAGGGGCGTAGACCGTCCCGAGTATCTCGAGAGATTTGTAGAAGGCCTTCTTCAGGAACTCGGGCGTCTGTGACTTCTTGCCAGTCAGCCCCTTGATGTCGGCCGTCCCGTCCTGCAGCACACCGAAGTAGTTCTTCTTCCTCTCGCTGAACGCCACGTACCTGTAGGACTTGTCGATGTCCAGCTCGACCCCCAGCTCGTGCTCCGCCCAGCTGGCGACGACGCTGATCTTGTCCTTGTCCGGATTCTCGATGAAGAGCGAGTCTGTGTCCGAGTATATCACGGAGACCCCCTCGCGGTTGCACTTCTCGATCGTGCGAGTGATAGCGTATCTGCCCAGCGCCGCCGTCGCCTCGGCGACCGGCAGGCAGTAGAGGGCGAACGTCTCGAACCCCATGACTCCGTAGCTCGCGTTGAGGATGACCTTCAGACCCTGCGAGACCACTCCGGAGAGCTCCCTCTCCTCTTTCGATATCGTCTTGTCGCGGGCGAGCTGCTTGTAGTGGCTGACCCTCAGGTCGCGAAGAGACCCGACCACTAGGCTCTCAATCCCGTGCCTCTTGCTGCATCTCCAGTGCTCGGTGTCGGGGATCTTGTTGGCTCGGCATTCCTCGTGCGGGCAGTTCACCGTCTCGTATGAGAGGTTGTAGACCTTGATGATGCTCGGGTACAGGCTGGCGAAGTCGAGCACGGAGACACCAAAGTGTATCCCCGGCTTTGGCTCAATCACTAACCCTCCCTTGTACTTCTTGCCCTTGATTATCGCCTCGGAGGAGGCCCCGCCCTTAAGGGCTAGCTCATTCTGCCTCGGGATTATGGCACCCATCCGCCTGTGCTCATAGAACAGCATGCTGCGTATCCAGTTGGAGACCCCGAGTCGCGCACAGTCGTTCATCGGCATCTTCGCTATGCGCGCGATGACGAGGAGGATCTTCATCATCAGTGACGAGTTGATGCTAGTTAGCTCGTAGGTGAGCTGGGAGTCATTCAGGCAATAGTTGGAGAGCTCGAGCAGGGGCAGGTCTGCCACGTTTCCCTCGAACTCTATCTTAGATTTGCCGAGGACCGCCTCCGAGATGCCGTTGAGCGTGTGCTCGGTGTACTTGTTGCTGTAGACGTAAACCTGCACCGAACGGTTGTTGAAGAACCGGTAGAGGTCGATGTGGACGCCGTGCTTCAGGGACGCCTCCTGTCTCATCAGGTAGACCGGTATCTCGTCGTCCCTGACCCCCAGCTTCTCGGCGCGGTGGACGAGATATCTGAGGTCGAAGTCGTCACCGTTGAACGTGATAAGGAATGGATAGTCCATCATCTTCGAGAACGACGCCCTGATCATCGAGACCTCGTCCGGGAAGACGACTGCGGTGTACGAAGTCGCCGCGCCCTCCAGCGACCTGTCCCCTTCCCTCTCTACAAGGTAGACGAGGGATTCCGTCTCGTTGTAGAACGAGACCGCGATCACCTCGCGGTCGGCCTTGTCGGGGTCCGGCACCCTCCCTTCCTCGTTCGCGACCTCTATGTCGGTCGCTATCCGCTTGAACTGGCAGAGTGGCTGACCCAGCAGGTCAGCCCACTCCTTGATGAAACGGGTCTGCTCCCCCGAATTCTTGGCGAGTATCTGGTCGAGGGACATGGCCACGGTATCGGGCATCTGCTTGTCAACGGGCAGCACGGTCCCGTCCCTGACAGAGTAGTAGGTGCCCACCCTCAGGTTCCGGTCGTAGACGTAGTTCTCATAGTACTTGATATCAGCTTCCCAGGCGTCGATCTGGTCCCTGATGCTGAGGGCCGAGGACCCTCCGATGGCCAGAGGGTCCGTGGTGACTATCTTCCTCACCATGATTGGCGAATCCGAGAGGAGGTCGAATCTCTGCTCTTCCTCTATCGAGACGACGTCCTTCCGCGACCTCACTGGGGCTAGCCGGTCCATCTCCCACTTGGTATAGCAATACGGCCTGTGCCCCGTGTTATCCTCCCACCTCAGCACGGTCTCGCGCTTGGGGTCGTAGAACTTGAGCACGGCGAGCCGCTTGTCGCCGTCGTAGGTCGCCGAGACGAGGAGCCCTTCGTCCAGCTGCCGGGTCGGAGCGATCAGTCCCGCCAGCTTTTCACGCAGCTGGTCGGCAGTCTGGACGCTATTCGACGACATGATATCTCCGAAGGACCATACTGAACTCCTGTGCGGGGATTTATAGTTCGCGCCGCAAAAAACGCCGGGTCGTTGCCCGGAACCACATTTATATCCGCTGCAATTTTCGCCTGCCTGCATGAAATCCGGGCAGGGGGTCACCGCGATGGCGCCCGCCATCCTCTACTTCGTTGCCGGGGTCTTCTGGATCGGGGTCGTCGCCACGGGGGGCGGGATTCTTCTCTTCTGGGCGGCGCTCAGCTGCCTGGCGAGCGGAGTGTTCCTCGTGGCGTGGGCATCGAGCTGGGTCACCCGTCCCCTGGCTTCCGCGACAGCGGCCTTCGGACTCGTGCTGACCCTGTATCAGCTGTACGTGGCTCTCACCCTCTTCGGCACCGGCCTCGACCCGGTAGCCGAGATCACCGGAGCGCTCTTCGGGGTGCTGGCGGTGGTCTATCTCTACCTTCTCTTCACGGGCGTGCGGAAGAAAAGCGATTAGACTCCATTCGACCTGTGTATCCTTCTCAGGAAGTAGACTGCGTATCCGCTTATCACGAACGTAGAGAAGAATATCTTTGTCGCAAAGACCAGGTTCCAGGGCACCGGCCCGGGTGTGTCGATGCTGTTGACTAGGTTGAGTGCGTGGATGCTCGAGGTGAGGAGCTGGTTGCTAAGGAATGCGCCCCATAGCATGAAGTTGTAGAGTACCTCGTACGCGGACGAGACGGCGACCACTATAGCGAAGAGCTGCACAAAGGACAGCCTGAAAAGCGACATCCTCGCTATCCGGTTCTGCCATATCTGCAAAGAACTGTAGAAGAACGTGACGCTCGCCACGCTCAGGTATGTGACCGGTTTGGCCATGAAAGTGAACGGAAACTCCACGTTGACTAGGCTGACGCCGACCACGTCAATGCCGCTTAGAAGCGCTGTAACTAGTCCGTACACGAGCACCGCCACCATCGTGATGCCGGATACCCAAGCCACCACCTCGTACATTACGCGCGTCTTCTCTTCCTCCTTGCGCAGCTCCCCCATCTGCTCCATGATTGCATCTTCTCGATTTCAGAGTTTTAAGTCTTCGGAGTCAGATATTCTTCACAAGATCGAGGCTTTTGGGCGCGGACAGCCAGAAGAGCAGGAACATGAATGGGAGCTCGAGGTAGGACCAGAAGAGGTCGCTCGGCAGTATCACGACCGACGCGAGCACCAGGAAAGCCGAGTTTCGGGCGAGCGAAGAGACGTCGGTCACCCGTGCGAAGATGACCACCACGACGAGCTCAGAGGCCGCCTTGACGTACAGAGGCACCTGCACGCCGAGGGCTGCGAGTGCGATGGCGCTCATCGACGGGTTCAGCGTGAAGCCGATAAAGCCGCCGGAGGTCATCAGCGGTGCGGTCGGCCTCCCGAACTGGAAGAACAACGTCTCCCGCAGGAAGTGGGTCGGGGAGAGAACGAAGAATGGTCCTGCGATCAGCGCGGCCGTGGCTAGGACGATGACTGGTTCAACCCAGCGCCTTCTGCGGAGATAGTAGACCAAAAGGCACGGTAGGATCAAGAGGCTGAACTGGACGGTGGCTAGAGCGACCCCGAATGAGACCGCGCCCGTGGCTCTCCGTCCCCTGGACTCGAGGACGAAAAAGGCTGCAATGAAGGCCATCGCTATGACCGAGGCGTTGAGGAAGACGGTTGAGAACAGGATTACAAATGGGAGGAACAGGTAGATGAACGCGGCGCCCAGGCGCCATCTGTCTCCGTAGAGATAGAGGCACGCGCCCACTATCAGGTCCGCCGCGATGAGTCCGAGACGCACGTCACCGGCAAGATAGAATGGAACGAGGTAGAGCAGGGTCGCGGGCAGGTAGGTGAACACCTGGTGCGCGCCGGGGGTCAGGAGCGCGGGCGGGATGCTCGTGTAGGTGTGGATGTAGGGATTCCCTCCGGTGAGAAGCGTCCGGACTCCCTCGGTGAGGAAATAGTACACATCGGACATCGGAGGGATACCCACGGCGACGAGCACGCGCACGGCGACCGCCGCAGCGACCATCAGTGGGAGGGCACAGCGCCTGAGGAGGCGCGCAGAGGCCGACTCTCGGGGGACATCACTCTGACTCTTCACCTTGTGCGAGCGCCTAGCGGCCGTGCAGGACGCGACCCCCGAGATAAGCTGGTCGCGTGCGACGTCCGGAGGTCGGACAACACCTTAAATCACATTCCCGGCGAGGTCGGGAAGAATGGACATCGAGGAGAAGGTAGGCCTCGTAATGAGGCCGCCCACCGAAGAAGTGGTCACGGAGGAGGCGCTCCGGGAGCTGCTAGGGCGCGAGCCCCATCCAAAGCACTACATCGGCCTGGAGGTCTCGGGCCTGCTCCACCTGGGCTCTCTCGTCGTCCTCGGCTTCAAGATTAACGACTTCATGAAGGCGGGGATAAGGTGCAAGGTGTACCTGGCCGACTGGCACAGCTACATCAACAACAAGTGGGGAGGTGATTGGGACAAAATACGGCAGGTCGCTCGGGACTACTATGCCGACGCGTTCACCTTCTTCTGCCCGGGTGTGGAGATCGCGTACGGGAGCGAGCTGTATCACGACAATGACAACTACTGGAGGGACATGATAGTCTTCTCCAAGCAGATAACTCTGGCGAGAGACACCCGGTGTTTGACGATCATGGGCCGCACGACCAAGGACAAGCTCGACGTGGCGCAGTACATCTATCCGCCCATGCAGGCGACCGATATCAGAGCCATGGACCTAGACATCGTCCACGCGGGGCTCGACCAGCGGAAGGTCCACATGCTCGCCCGCGAGGTCTTTCCCGTTCTCGGATGGAAGGTTCCGGTCGCGGTCCACCACCACCTGCTGGCGGGTTTGGAGGAGCCGAGAGTGACCGGAATGGACGAGAACGCCGCGCTCGACAGGACCATATCGAGCAAGATGAGCAAGTCAAAGCCGGACTCTGCCATCTTCATCCATGACAGCGAGCCGGAAATCCTCAGGAAGATAGGGAAGGCCTGGTGTCCCGAGAAGGTCGTGCAGGGGAATCCAATCCTCGAATACGCAAGGTACATCGCCTTCCACGAGACGAGCGCGCTGACGGTGGAGAGGCCGGACAAGTACGGCGGGGATGTGACCTTCAGCAGCTACGCCGAGCTCGAGAGGGCATACTCCGAGGGAAGGCTACACCCCAACGACCTCAAAAAATCCGTGGCCAAGGAACTCGGGACGATACTGAGCCCTGTGAGGAAGCACTTCGAGGGACGAAAGATAATTCAGGAGCTGCTTGCGGGGTGACGGCCTAGACGATGAACTTCATCCCGATAAACAAGCCCGTCATCGGCGAGGCCGAGAAGAAGGCGGTCCTATCGGTCCTCGACTCTGGGATGCTCACCGACGCGAGCTACGCGGGTGGAAAGCGCGTCCAGGAGTTCGAGAAGAAGCTCTCGGCCCAAGTGGGAGTTAAGCACGCAGTGGCCGTCAACTCGGGCACTGCGGCGCTCCAGACATCCCTGATGGCCTACAACGTCAAGGAAGGAGACGAGGTAATCATACCGGCGTTCACGTTCGAGGCGACGGCAAACGTGGTGATAGCCTGCAGCGCCAAGCCGGTCTTTGCCGACGTGCAGTCGGACTATACGATAGATCCGGACGACGTAAAGAGGAAGATAACCTCAAGGACAAAGGCAATCATCCCAGTCCACCTCTACGGCTATCCGACCGACCTGGACGAGATAAGGGAGGTCGCATCGGCCAACTCGGTGAGGCTGATTGAGGACGCCGCGGAGTCGCTCGGCTCGGAGTACAAGGGCACCCAGATAGGGCGGACCAAAGACGCCGCGTGCTTCAGTCTCTACGCGACGAAGGTGATAACCTCAGGGGAGGGCGGCGCGATAACCACTGACGACGACGAGATGGCCGACAAGCTGCGGATGATGAGGAACCACGGCATGAAGGACGGTTACGACACGCGGATACTCGGGTACAACTTCCGGCTGCCCGAGGTCCAGGCGGCCATAGCCGCCGTCCAGATGGACAGGCTCCCTGAACTCATAGCGGCGAGGAGGAAGAACGCAAGGATGCTGGACGAACTGCTCTCGGGGACGCGAGGAATCAGCATGCGGCAGACGAAGAAGGACAGGACACACATCTGGTATCTCTACACGCTCTACGTCGACGCGATGCGGGACAAGGTGAACGACTCGCTGAGAGCACACGGGGTCGGGTCGGCAATCTACTGGAAGACCCCTGTCAACAGAATGGAGCTCTACGCGAAGATGGGGTACGCAGACCTCCAGCTTCCGATGGTGTACGATTCCTGCGACCATGTGCTCTCCGTGCCGGTCCATCCGCTCCTTACCGAGGAAGAGGTCCACTACATCGCTGAACAGCTCAGAGCGGCCCTGAAGGGTCGCTGAACGGTGGAGGTCCGACGTGAGCGTCGTAGTAGTCCTACCCACCTATAACGAGAAAGAGAACATCCGACGCATCGTCGAGGAGCTCTCCAAGGTCAGGGGGGCTCTCGGGCTCGATATGCACATCCTTTTCGTCGACGATGGGAGCCCAGATGGGACCCGAGACGAGATAGGCGCCATCATGGAGCAGAGTCCCTTCGTCCGGGTCCTCGAGAGGGGGGAGAAGAAGGGGTTGGGTACGGCCTACCTTGATGGCTTCCGTTACGCCCGCGACGCGCTGCATCCGGAAGTGTTCGTACAGATGGACGCCGACCTTCAGCATCCCCCTGAGAGGATGGGGCCGCTCGTCGACGCGATAAAGCGAGGGGCCGACGTGGCCGTGGCATCCCGCTACATCCCCGGCGGGAGCGTCAAGGGTCTCAACAGACGCCGGAGGATGGTAAGCTGGGGGGCGAACTGGCTCGCGAGAAACATCCTCGGGCTAAGGCTGCACGACGCGACCACGGGGTTCAGGGCCCTGAACGCGCGTGCCGTGGACACACTGCTGCTGGTCAGCCTCCGCTCAACGGGGTTCATCTACCAAGTCGAATCGCTCTTCGCCTTCAAGCAGAACGGGCTCAGGATGGTCGAGGTGCCGTTCGTTTTCGAGATGCGAGAGAAGGGCGAATCGAAGATGTCAGGGAGCGAAGTGGGCGAGTACTTCGTCAGCGTCATGGAGATGCGATTCAGGGACTACCGGATCCCCGAAAAGAATGTCTGAGCTACGTTTCCTTCTTCTCAGCCGCGGGCGCAGGCGCGGAAGCAGGTGGGGGCTGGGCGGCCTCGGTTATCGGTTCCGGTGGAGGTGTGGTCGCCATAGTCCAACCGATCCATGCCAGGATGCCCAGGAGGACGACCACCGCGAGGAACGCGGTGACTTCGAGGACGAGCAATGGCCACAGGTAGACCAAGACCCCGTATACGATTATCCCGATGATGCTGCCCGCTAGTATGCCGCCGCCAAGTGTCCTGTCGTTAGCCATTTCGTCACAGCGACTCCTCCAAGAGTCGGATTTAACGTTTTGTCGGCTACAGCTGTGTCGAATAACTACGAGTTCGACCATCGATGCGATAAATTAGACCGGATAGAAAGAGCAGAATTGATAACAAGAAGTCAAACGCTCAACAAGGATCGTTCGAATTTGACGGTAAAAGCGAGTTATTCAACACACCTTCGGCTACCGCGTCCAGGTTCTCCATCGCCAAGACATATTAGAGATTCTCAGGACCGATAGGAGGATGGCGAAGGTAAGGACGGTACTCGGAGACATCGCGCCCGCCGACCTCGGCGTAACGCTCACCCACGAGCACGTCCTGATCGACCTGAGCTTCATATGCGACGTGATGGCGCCGCAGGAGGACTCTCTCAGGGGTCTGATGACCAGGCCCGTCACGATGGAGATGATGACCCTCCTCAGGAGGGGTGTGAGGAAGTTCAACTACGACGACGCGGTCCTCGGGGACACGGAGCTCGCGGCGAAGGAGGTCGCGGAGTACCTCAGATTCGGGGGCAGGAGTATCATCGACCACAGCCTGCCGGGGATAGGGAGGGACCCCGCGGGACTCGCAATGGTATCAAGGGCGACCGGCGCGAACATCGTCTGCTCGACTGGCTGGTACGTCGTCGCGTCCCACCCATCCTACGTCAAAAGGAAGAGTCCCGACGAACTCGCCGAGATTATGGTCCGCGAACTCGAGGTGGGAGTGGGCGACACGGGCGTCAGGGCGGGCGTGATTGGCGAGTGCGCTTGCTCTTCCCCCATCCCGTTCCATCCCGAAGAAAAGAAGGTACTCAGGGCGGCGTGCAGAGCCCAGAAGCAGACCGGGGTCGGGTTCTCGTGCCATCCGGCCTACGCTGACAGGAAGAACGAGAGGTATGAGCTAGACTCGCCGTTCGCCTACATCGAGCTGATCGAGTCGGAGGGCGCCGACGTAGAGAAGTTCTTCCTCAGCCACAGCGACGTCATCTGCCATCCGGGGTTCCTCAGAGACCCCGTCGGACACGCTTCCAAGCTAATCGAGCGTGGCATCACGCTCAACTTCGACACGTTCGGGCAGGACCACTTCGACGACTATGTCTTCATGGGGGCCAGGCACCCGAGTGACTCTGAGAGGATGATGGTCATCGTCGAGCTGTGCAGAAGGGGCCAGGAGAAGAACGTGATGATCTCGCAGGACGTGTGCTGGAAGCACATGCTCAAGAAGTACGGCGGGGCGGGATATTCGCACACCATGGAGCACATCCTCCCCACCCTGAGGTACCACGGCGTCACGGAGAAGCAGATACGCACGATGACCGTCGGCAACCCGAAGAGAATCCTGTCGTTCTAGCCCCGGTGACCAGCAACACAGAAATAGAGGTGGAGGAACGCGCCCCCTGAAACATGTCGGGCACACCAGAGGAACCAGCGAAGGTCTTCGCGGGTTCGGTCTATGAATGCGTGCGTTGTGGGACGAAGACCAGCCAGGAGGAGCTCAACAACCTTCCTGAGGTCAAGTGTATCTGCGGCTACAGGGTCTTCCGAAAGGTCAGACCTTCGGTCGTGAAGCAGATCAAGGCAGTCTGAGCTTCGTCCGAAAGAAGAGATTTAAGACCAATCCGGGCGGCTCCTTTTCGTCTTACATGGCCGAGAACGCCAACCAGAACAAGGGTCTCCAGCCGCAGGCGAGGGCTCCCGGTTATGAGGATGTGATGAACCTGGCCTCCAGGCGCGGCTACTTCCTCAGGTCTGCCGACTCCTATCCAAACACCCCGGCGGGCTTCTGGGACTACGGGCCTCTCGGGACGCTGTTCAAGAATAGGTACGTGGAGCTCTGGAGGAGAATGATCGTCAAGAGGGACGAGATGGTCGAGCTGGATACGTCGGAGGTATTGCCGAGAGCGGTCTTCGTCGCTTCGGGACACGTTGGGAACTTCTCGGACCCCATCGTGGAATGCTCCAACTGTCACTCGATATACAGGGTCGACAAACTCATCGAGGAGAAGGTGCGGCGCGCGGTCCCCGAGGGGCTCCCCGACATCGAGTACGACGCGCTCCTCGCGGAGAACAATATCGTCTGCTCCAACTGCAAGAACGCGTTGAAGGGTACGAGGCGGTTCAACATGATGTTCAGGGTCGGCATAGGGCCGCAGGGGGAGGAGGCCTACCTGAGGCCGGAGACGTGCCAGGGGATATTCGTCGACATCCCGGTGCTGTTCAAGACGCAGAGAATCAAGCTCCCCAGAGGCTTTGCCCAGCTGGGAAAGAGCTTCCGCAACGAGATAGCACCCAGGCAGGGGATCCTCAGGCAGCGGGAGTTCTACCAGGCCGAGGTCGAGGTGCTCTTCAACCCAGAGAGGGTGGACCTCCCGAGGTTCGATGTGGCGCTCGAATATTCGCTCAACATCTCGGCGGGTGACGTCGAACCCACCCTCATCAAGGTGTCAGAAGCGATATCGAGGGGTGTCGTCCCCAACAAGCTCATAGGCTACTACCTGTACCTCATCCAGAGCTTCTACGAGTCGCTCGGACTTAGGACCGAGCGCATCAGGCTGAGGAGCCTGACGAGGCAGGAGAAGGCCTTCTACTCGGCAGTCGCCTTCGACCTGGAGGTCAAGACATCGGTGGGGTGGCTGGAGCTGGTCGCGTGTAACTACCGCTCCGACTACGACCTGAGGCAGCACGCTGAGGCCAGCAAGACCGACTTTACGGTGGAGGACGATGGAAAGAAGGTGCTGCCGCACATCTTCGAGCTATCGATGGGAGTGGGCCGGAGCCTCTACGCGCTTCTGGACGAGGCGTACAGGGTAGACGACACGAGGACCTACCTAGCACTTCTACCCAGGGTCGCTCCCATCCAGGTTGGCGTCTTCCCGCTCATGTCGAAGGAGGGACTACCGGAGAAGGCTAGGGCGATTTACGACTTGCTCAGGTACGACCTCGACGCCATGTACGACGAGACCGGCTCGATCGGGAGGAGATATGCGAGGTCGGACGAGGCAGGGATACCGTTCTGCGTCACTGTCGACCAGGAGACCATGAAGCAGGGCACGGTCACGGTCAGGGAGAGAGACTCGAAGATGCAGTCGGTCGTGCCCGCTGAGCAGCTCCAGGCCTGGCTGAAGACGCGCCTGAGCTAGAGGAGCACCGCGGCCAGTGCAAGCGACACTCCCGCCCCGACCACGGTGGCGAGGAGGTTCACGATGTTGTTGTCCATGAAGAAGAACCCGGAGCGCCTTTCGGTCGGCCTACCGCAGTGTACCAGGTTCTCCGTAGCTGAGCCGCAGACGACGCAGACACCCTTTCGCTGAAGCGTCGCCCCTATCAGGCTGTCCGCCGTAGAGCCTGACAGTCCGCCAACGACGGCCACGAGGACGACGAATGCAGGGGAGAACCTGCCGAGCATCCCGAGCGCTGCCGCGACGGAGCCTATCGCCAGCGAGGCCAGGATGCTGCCGGCGAAACCAAGACGCGTTACACCCCCGGAGGTGCCTGGAGCGACCTTCGTCCCTGGATGGGTGATCAGTCTGGGAGGAGTCCTGTTCAGCAGGCCGAGCTCGGTCGCGACCGTATCGGCGGCAGCCGCCGACATCGCGCCGAGATAGAGCACGGCGAAAGCGGCGCCGCCGAAGAGCAGCTCTGCTAGCCCGAACACGGCGGCAGCGCCGCCGTTGGCGAGGATGTTCGGCCAGTTTCGGGCGCCACCCTTCTCCTGCGCCCCGCCCAGCTTCTTCTTGTACTCGTACTTGTACCAGGTGAACGCCACGCCGATTATGAAGAATGAGGCGATGACGACGAACCACTGCCAGCCTCCACCCAGGAATATCGCGTAACCCACGGCCACGCTCGCCAGGAAGCCGCCTCGGTCTAGGGCTCTGGCCTTTATCGCCACCAGCGCGAAGACGATTACTATTGCAAGCTCTCCTAGAGCTAGAAGAAGGTTGATCGGGAGCAAACCGTTCTCTCGAGCGCCAATCTGGTGCACCTAAAAGCGTTCCCCGGGCCGAGGTGTGTCGAATAACTCGATGCTTTGCGGAGTGTGTTCTCTCTGTCGGGCATGGAGTTTCCCGTTCACGGGTTCAATCCGATGAACAGGTTGTAGACCGATGCCTTGATCATCAGCTCCCTGACCA
>JAJYWC010000017.1 GCA_021791695.1 archaeon
GCCAAACTACCGACCAAGTGTTTGTGCACCCAATCAATTCCTAGAGTAGTAGGTTTATGCCAGTTTTCGGCCTAAATCCCGCACGGGGTATTTTCGCTTCAATCATTCGATTGCTTCTTGTCTCGCACCTGAGTGAAGCTTCTTCTTTGAAGGCCTTCCGCCTTGCCGAAGTGAATGTCCGTAGAGACGATCTCCCCGCGCCTTCTTGGATGGCTGAAGCGGCGTGAATTGAATCCCGGGGGGTTTTCGAGGTGATACCTCTTGATAATCTCCAGTGCATAAGGCAGCAGCGCACCATCAACATCTCGAATCTTGAGACCGGGCGTCTTCAGAAACGCCTCTCCTGCGGTTACGGGCGTCATCGGCGCTCCTGTGTTTCTTGATTGCCCAGATTAGTTCATCAAAAGTTAGCGCTGAAGTTGCCGCGACCAGCTCGCCGCGCTGAACTCCTTCAAGAAGCGACCTCCTTTGTTTTCCATGTCGCCCTGATCGAGACTAGCGCGAACGAAGACATTCGAGTCCAGGTATTGCATTAGTCAGTTCCTGCTTTCGAGCTCTTCCGCGTGCGCGTGGGCTGAGATACGCCCGACCGGCCTTCCCTTTCTCGCAATCGAGCGGAACACAGCGACGCTGTCAGTGGGACACCTTTCGAGTAACAACCTCTCTCCCTCCAGTTTGACCACTACCTTTGAATCAGGGTAGATCTTCAGCGCCTTCCTCATCGCGCTCGGAATAACAACCTGACCTTTAGGCCCAGCCTTCATCTCCTCATCGATTGTGGACGTCATACCTGGGGTTATACGTTGGTACAACTGGGGTTCATACTCTACCTGGGAGCAGCAGCATACATACGCCAAAGGCAACCCGCAATCTCACCCGGGCACCTCACTCCGCGATGGCGGGTCTCCAGCTTTACAGGTTTCGTAGCTTCGGCATCGCTCGTTCCAGGTCTGGAACGAGGTTGCAAATCGAGGAGGAACCAGAGTTCCACGGGGTTCCTTTTCGTCGCCGTCTTCCTAAGCGCAACCCATGAAAACATCTTACGCAATAGGAATCGGAATCGCAGTGGTCCTCGTCATCACCTTGGCGGTGGCGGGGCTCCAGGGAATGCAGCAGAATGCGCCAAGTCCCACGTCGACAACCCTCGGTACGAGTCCGGGGGTTTCATCGAACACGAGTGGAGCCGCGACTTCGAGCGCACATCAGAGCGCGAACTCGGGTGAGTTTGCTATGATGGCCACGGACCCGCCCATCACGGCCTCCGGCGTCAGCAGCGCCACCGTCACTTATAGCGGCCTTGCCATCCACAGTGCGGGCAGCGCATCAGCGAGCGGATGGACGCAGCTACAAGGCTCAGGAAGCGTCAACCTGATGAGCTCCGTCAACGTGAGCCAGACTATCGCCTCAGCCCAGGTCCAGAGCGGAACATACGACATGGTGGCAATGAACATCACGTCTGGGTCGGTCGTCTACAATGGCCAATCTCAGGCTGCCACAATCGCGTCCGGGAACCTCGAAATCCACCTGAACAGCGACGTCCAAGTCAGCAGCTCCTCCTCCAGCGCAGCAATCGTCGACCTGCGGACCTTCGTCATCAATGCAGGCAACTCATCCAGCCCGCAGTTCGTCATCAGCATAGCCGCAAAGGCCACTTCAGTCCCCTCAAGCGACGTGGCGGAGACGTCGCTCCAAGTCGGAGCCAAGGCTAGTCTGAACGGGCAGGCATGGTGGACCGGCTTCCAGGATCAGACCGCGACTAGGATAACCATCAGTTCAGCCACCCTGACGAGCAGTTCACTCAGCCTCAAACTGAGCAACTCGGGCAACTCGTCGGGCGAGATCCAGACCATAGTCGTCACCCCGACCTCTGCCAGTAGCGCCGCCACCGCGTCACTACCCAGTTCGCTCTCGGGCTCGGCGGTCTTCACCGTCGGCGGCGACGGATCCGTCCAGGCTTCGAACACGCTTCAGGGGGCCATCCTCCTGAACAACAGCACGGGCACCACGGTCAACGCCGGGTCCTCTACGACCATCAGCTTCGGCGGGACCATATCCCTCAATTTCGGCTCGGGGGTGCTGCAGCTCTCGGGTGTGGTGGCGGGGCAGAGCTATCTGGTCACCGTCATGGGTGCGAACACATTCGCGAACATCGTAGTGGTGGCCCAGTAAGGGCCCCACTCCCTGCAATTTTTTCTGATTTCTCTGGTCATTCACGATCTTATTGGCTGGAACAAGCGTTCCAGTGCGTTCCTTATGCATCGCGCGATAGACGGTAGTTGTCATGGTGAGAAGCGCGGCCAGGCTTGCACGGATCTCGGCGGTCAGCATGATACTAGTCCTTGTGGCGTCCGCCCCGTATGTCGCTTTTGCGCAGAGCGGCGACCAGCCGACCGCAGCACAACTACAGACCGAGATTCAGGTCGCCGTTTCGGCCAGGACCTATTCATCGGGGCTGCTCTCCACCGCCGCCAGCCACGGCCTGAACATTAGTTCGGCACAATCGCTCATTGTTACGGGCAACTCCTCGCTCGCTTCAGCCCGGTCGGAGCTTGCATTCGGCGGGAATCTCACAGCAGGAGTGCATGATGCTCTTACCGCAATCAGCGATTTTTCGGCGGCGTCTGTCAGCCTCGGCATCGCGCTGCAGGAATCAGGGTTAGCAGGACCGGCAGACTTCGAGAGTGCGATTGGCGCCATCACGTCCGCCAACGGGACTACCGCCGTGTTGTCCACTATAATCACGAACGTATGCGCCATGACCAGCGTCAACTCATCGCTCACCGGCGGCTTCCTTCATGACTGCAACGCTGGCAGGACTGACGTCTCCAACTCGTTCGTCGCACTTAAGGAGGCTTCAATCGCCGTCGCGGAAGTTGAGGCTGGCCAGGCCGGTGCAAACCTCTCGACCTCTTCGGTCTTCGTTGCGCAGGCAAGGAGCAACCTCACCCAGGCGGCTGCTTTGATAGGCCAGCTATCGGCGTACACCTACGCCGAAAGAGGAGAAGCTTTTGTCAGCGGACCTCTGGCGCACCAGATGGCCCTCGCGAACGCTTCGGTGGGGGTACAGGGGTCCCTCTCAGCGGAGTTCGGCACGCTGGTCTCCGATTTCCAGTCGTCCTCGAGTGCAATCGGCACTGGTGTCGACGGCGTTACGTCTACCGTCTCGGTCACCTCCAGCGCCATCTCGTCCGTGGACTACGCCTCGGTGGGCACGAGCGCGTCGACGCAGGAGGCCACGCTTGCAAACATCCAGTCTGACCTCGCGCTGTTGGGCCAGCAACTGCCCGCGGCACTGCCTCCTGGGATTACAGCGACGATCCAGAGCGACATCACGGCGACGCAGGCCAACCTGACAATCTATTCCAAGGCGCTTGAGAACTCCGGGTCTGTAGCCGACTCCTATCCCTCGGTCATCTTGAGCGGATTCTCAGCTTACTCCGCGAGTTACCAGGCCGGGGTGATGGCAACGGAGCAAGAGGCTCAGGCTTTCCTCGCTTCCTACTCATCGCTCCAGACCGAAGTGAACGGTGTGGCAAGCCAATTCCCACTTCTCACAATCCTCGCTCAATGGAGCGTGACGCTGGACTCCGCGGGGCAGGGTGCCGCAGCGGGCAGCGTGGCCGTCGACACGGCTCTGCAAGGGATGTCGAGTGCTCTCACATCCTTGGGGACCGACATTTCCGATTCCACCGTGGCCGTCGAATCGGCTACGACAAAGGTGCAGGTCGGGAGTGCCCTCATCCAGAACGCGACGGCCATCTCTTCATCCGAGGTTGGCTGGCTCAATTCCACGGGGATGACTCTGGTGGTCCAGGCGGTGGCGTCCCTCAAGACAACGGCACAGGCGGCGAGCAACTTCACAGTATCGTCTCAGGCTTTGTTGCAGCTCCAGCTGGACCAGATTGGCCCGGCTGCCCAGAACCTGGCGAGCACGGGGGCTTCGGTAAAATCGCAGACCGCTGCTGCGTCGGGGTCGATGAGTTCCGCAGAAGCAGTGATAGCGGGAGACCTGCAGGCCCGTGTCCAAGCGGTGGCCTCAGCGAATTCACTCATCCACCAGGCGCTGTCTTTGCTCGGTGCACTGCAGGTCAGCCAGGGAGTGTCGCTGCTTGTGCAGGCGTCAGCACAGGTGCAGCTCGCCTACTCAAAGCCTGACTAACTCTCTGCCTGTCTCTCGCGGTTCTTTATGACCTCGACCTGGTTCTGGGATCCGACCTTGGTTATCTTGATGTATCCGAGTCTCTCGAGCCGCTTGATTTGCCTCCAGCCCGAGGTCTTGGGAAGCGCAAAACGGGTCCTTATCTCAGGTTCGAAGACCCTTCCGCCCTTCTCCACGATGTAATTCAGAACCTGGATGTCGTCCGGCCGCAGATCAGCACCATTGAGGTCAACGACTTTGCGCCTCCTAGAGAGTACCAGTGCGGTGAGCGCGGCTGCCATGATGACGGCTAATACTCCAGATTCAACTAAGGGGCTCGGAGCGCTGCTCCCGGAGCCTGCCTGGCTACCGGAGACAATTGAAGCCTGGCTGCTCGACGCCGACCCTGACGAAGTATAATACCCTGACGTGGAAGCGCCCGAAAGCGAGCTAACAGAGATCGGGATGCCATAGTCGATCTGCCACTCGCCCGGAGCTAGGACAATGACCGGAGAGCCTCCCTGCTCCGAGAACGAAGCAGGGGTTCCTGAAACCGAGGTCACCATCGACTCAGGGGGGAGGATCAGCGTCGCGTTGTAGCTCGTGGAAAAATTGAGCATCCATACGGTACCCTGCTTGTCGGTGAGAGCGTCAGTGTCATAGCGGAGCGTGATACCGGTGGACCCGAGGGTGTATATTGTAATGTTGGTCCCCGAAATCTGGAAGGAAAGTGGCGACCCGTTCTGGTCCACCGCGACGACATCGCTGAGAACGGAGGAGAGTAATCTCACATTAATCGACACATCGCTCGAGTTAGTCGAGATTACCTGGCTGACAGCCGCAGAGCCGTCCCCGTAGACGTTGATGCTCATCGAGATGCTAGTAGGCTGGGCAGAGACGGTCACCGGACCAACGACAAGTAAGACGACCATGGATGCGAGCACTATCGTGGCCAGCTTGGTCATGACCCGATTAAACCTCCGTTTCAGTCGAAAACAGAGCTTATCACTCTTTTCAACACAGAGGCGATTCTAACCGCACGGCTCCCGGTCAATCACCAAAGAACTACCGGCGGGGTGTCGGAGGACGCCCTGCTTCGCGTCTGCGTGCACTGGACACTGATGCCCTGAGGGTGGACACCGCTGTTCGCAACTCCGGCCGGATGGCCGCCCGTGCCACTTGGCCCGCGGTCTGCGTGCTGGGAGAAATCCAGGAGCATCGGTGGTATCAACGCGCAGGCTACCATGATAGGTAGCAGAAAGTAGCTCCAGAACCCATCCACTGGCAGCACGAACGCGCCAACCGTCCCCAGCACTATCAGCCCCGTCAGGAGCTCCTTCTCGGTCCTCCGGAGAATGCAAGCCACCACGCCGGTACAGGCGATGAAGATGGCGACCCGGACCGAGACCGGCATCTCGAACCCGGTGCCGGAGAGGACGAGAGAGTAGAGGCTCCAGGTGCCGTTCTGCTGCAGCGGCCTCGTGAACTGGAAGAGCACCGCATCGTGGAGGAATTGTGCTGGTCCCGGAACGACGAATGGTAGGATGACCACCAGGGAGACGGCTACCGAGATGAGAGGGGTCTTCGGGTCGCGGCGCGAGAGGAAATAGGTTACAAACACCGGAAAGAGGATTATGAGGAGCTGGTCCGTGGCGAGTCCGAGACCCAGCACTAATCCGGCAAGAGACCATCTCTCGACCGTGATCGCTGCCAGGGCGCAGGAGAGGAACATCGCTCCTACCATGAGGTTGGACCCGACTGCTGCGGTGAGCCAGATCGAGATCGGCATGACGGCGTAGACCGCCGACGCAAGTAGAGGGACCCAGGGATAGCCCTGATTGGTCCGCTGAATCGACCCTGCGATCAAGTAGATGGTGAGGATCGTTATCACGTCAGCGGCTATAGCTCCGTACCGGATGTCGATGCCCGCGAGGACGAACGGTGTGAAGTAGATGGGGACCAGCGGTAGGTATACGAAGATGACCGACCCACCGTAGTGGTTCGTGTATCCGGAGTAGAGGTATGGGTCCCTGAGGTCGAGAATCTGCTTTGCCGCCTGCTGGTCGACATAGTAGATGTCGACGGGATTCCCGTCTTGACCGTTCCCGAAGTAGTACATGACGACTAGGCGCAGGACGACGGCTGCCAAACAGATGGCGCTGAGCGCGTACAGAGGACGGACACTCACGGCGAAGGCCGCCTCATGACCGCCTCCCCTCCTATCCCATAATTCACATTTTCGTACGGCAGCCATAACCGTTTTAGTGTCCTGCTACTGAAACTTCGTCCGCATTGCAGCTCGACGTGGCCATATTCTTAGCTGCCCTCGGCATCACCACGCTGGAGCTGGTCGAAGCAGCGGCGGTCGGACTGGCCCTGTACGGCGACTCAAGACACCCTTCAGTGTTCCTCTTCGTCGCGCTGGGAGTCGTGGCGGTCTTCGTGCCCATGTTCGCGCTCGGAGCCCTCATCACCCTCCTCCCCCTCCTCTACGTCAGGCTCGTAGGCGGTGCTCTGCTTCTCTACTTCGGTCTCAGGCTCATCCTGAGCGCTCGCAAGTCTGTCGTGCGAAGCAGGACAGGGGGTGGTCCCCACGAGATCTTCCAGAGGAGCATCTTCGCCACCGGTTTCTCGGTCGGTGCGATAGAGGCGTTCGAGGCTGCGATAGTGCTTACCGGGCTGCTTCCGAACGGCTACCAGTCGACCGTACTGGGGATTGGTGGAGGTGTTGTCTTCGTTGTCGGCGCGACCTATGCGCTCCGGAACCAGGTCAGAAAGGTCAAGCAGGCGGATACCAAGGTAGTCGTATCGGCGCTGCTCCTTTCATTCTCGGTGTTCTGGTTCGGGGAGGCGTTCGTCGAAGTGGACGACGTGGTGCTAATCCCGCTCTTCGTGGTCTTCGTTTCAGCTGTCTATTTTATCGCGAACAGACCCTCGGGCCATTCAACCCTGCCGGGTCCCGGGTGACCCGGACAAAGCTTTCCTCACGGTTTCGTCGTCGACCTGATCGAACCTGTCATAGAAACCTCCTATCGCGTAGAATGGTTCGGGCGTCGAGGGGCAGACCACGCGGTCGGCGACCGTGGCAAGTTCGGCCACCGCTTCGCGCGAGCCCACGGGCGCTGCCACGATGACCTCCGCAGCGCCTCCGGCTCTCACCGATGCGACAGCAGCCTTGGCTGTCGCGCCCGTCGCGATCCCGTCGTCGACGATCACGACAACCTTCCCCCGCAGCGAAGGAAAGGGGCGCTCCCCCCTGTACGCGACCATCCTCCTCCGGACTTCACCCTCCTGCGCCTTGACCTCCAAATCCAGATACTTCTGAGGCACTCGGAGTAGTCTGACCATGTCGCGGTCGATTATGGGCTCGCCTTCTTGGGTCACCGCGCCGATGGCCAGTTCGGGATTTTCGGGCGCGCCGACCTTTCGGGTGATTACGATGTCGAGCGGGGACGCTAGGGAGTCGGCGACTACCCGGGCGACTGGGACTCCACCGCGCGGAATCGCCAGGACGAGTACCCCGGCGCGTCCCTTGAGGAAGCCAAGCGCCCCGGCCAGACGGGCTCCTGCGTCTTCTCTATCCCGGTACAGCGGCGTCATCGCGATGAAATCGGGCGCCGCTAGAACATTACCATTCCGCCGCTAACGTTGAGCGATTGGCCGGTCATGTAATCCGCCTTGCGAGAAGCGAGAAACACGATGATGTCGGCCACGTCCTCCGGCAGCGCGAGCCTGCCGAGCGGAACCCTCGCCGCCCACTGCTTCCTCAGCTCTTCTTCCGGGATGCCGCGGATGCGGGAATGGGTCCTGAACTCGTACTCCAGCATCTCTGTCTGCACGTCGCCCGGGCAGACGGCGTTTACGTTGATCCCGTGAGGCGCCAGCTCAAGCGCTAGGCTCTTGGTGATCCCGATGACCGCGAACTTGGACGCGCAGTAGTGCGTATAGTATGCCCCGCCGTTCTTTCCCGCGATCGACGAAACATTGACGATCTTGCCGCCTCCTCCCCTCGTGACCATGTGACTGGCCACCGCCTTACAGGTCTGAAAGGTACCCCTTGCGTTGACTTCCATCGTGCCGTCCCAGAGTTCCTGGGTTATCTTGTCGAAGGGGAGTATAGTAAGAATGCCTGCACAATTTACCAGGATGTCGACCTTGCCGAGCGCTTCGAGGCACCTGCCCACACTGCGCTGTATGTCCGTTTCAGAGCGCACGTCGAGCCTGTCTGCGACGCAGTTTCCGCCCACTGCGACAACCTCCTTCCCTGTCTGCCGCGCCGTCTCTTCCTTGACGTCCGTCGCGAAGATATCGGCCCGTTCCCTCGCGAAGGCCGATGCCACCGCCCTGCCGATTCCGCCGCCGGCACCGGTTATCATCACGGTTTTTCCTGAGAGACTCATAACGGAGTCCCTTCCCACGTCTCCTATTAGTCGCATCGGAAGCGTCTCCTAAGCGGGGGCTTGGGTCCTTCCACAAGAAGCGCACCGCCAGGAGTTCGGTCCTGCATAGCGGCGCTGTCGGGGACGCGCCTTGCCGCGGCGGGGTAGACTGCACGGTCAGCTCGGTGGACGGGCATCCCTGCGTACTGAAGTTCATGCCCGGAGGCCCGAGAGCGAGTGGCAGTCATCGAATATTCAGAGGACGCGCACATTGATCCAAGCGGGTGGTGAAGGCTGAAGACTGGCGCCTATCAAGGGAGAGCCGACCAAGGACCGGGTAGTCGAAGCAAGGTCTTTACACAGATCCTTCGCAACTGAGGCGGGTCTCAAGAAAAGCCCTCCGGAGCGCAAGAGTCTCTGGAAATCTCCACCCATCTCAAAAAGAGTACGTCTCGTGGGAGGCGAGTACGAGAAGGCTCGACGCGCTAGGGAAGCGTGACGCAGAGGTGGCGGTGGGAGTCAAGGAGAATCCGCTCTGGGCGGCTGGATGTTTCAATCTTAAATACTTCACACGATGGCGACCGGGCGAGTTTATCATGCAGTCGAGCGTCGTGATGCCTCCTGTTGTCTCGCGCATACTCCTGCCGGTCGACGGCTCCGAGCACGCGAGGAGAGCGGCAGAGGCGGCGATACAGATTGCATCCGAATACAAGGCGAGCCTTCTGATTGTCAGCGTAGTCTCGCCGCCAGCATTCTTCATCTCGGGGCCGGTGGGGGCCCCCGCCGACCTGACAGACTACTACCGACTCGAAACGGAAGACGCTAGCAGCGCGGTCAATTCAGTCGCGGAGCTCGCCAAGCAGGCAGGCGTCTCGGTCACTTCACAGATTCTTCGCCCCGGCAAATCAGTCGTGGAAGCAATAGTCGAATTCGCATCCGATGAGAAGGTGGACCTGATAGTGATAGGCACGAGAGGTCTCGGTGGCTTTAGGAAGATGCTGCTCGGGAGCGTCTCGAGTGGCGTCATTTCGCACGCCCACTGTTCCGTTCTCGTCGTGCGCTAGCGCGCTACGGCGGCCTCAAGCGGACCGATGACGAACGTGCTGACAAGCAGGACCGAAAGCACGAACAGCGTGATTAGTACATACTTCTTGTCGTGCTCCAGCATGAAGATAACCGCAGAAGCCGCGACCCTTGCGACCGGCGTCGCGAGCAGCAGGATCAGACCGAGCTGCAGGACCGAAGAAGGGCTAGCTGCCCCGAGACCGGTGAAGAGGTCTACCGGGCTGGTTGTAGGCATCCCGTAGTTGGTCGAGATGATCTGTTGAAGTGAATCGGGGAAGCCCGTCGGCGTGTAGGCAAATGTCAGCACCATCCCGAGCGCTACAAGCGCAGTGCTGACCACCACCCCATACTTCAAGATGTCACTGAGGATGCCGTTCATGTCGATGGTCCGGCCGGAGTCCTCGGTGGTCATGGTATACCCTGCCTCGCCATCTCGACAGCGACGACCAGGAGCACTGCGATGAAGATCCACCTCAGAGGACCGGCTTTCGTCCTCAAGAGTAGTTTCGTCCCGCCGTATGCGCCGATGACCACTCCCACCGCCACCGGGGCTGCCACGAACGGGTTCACGAATCCAGCGATATAGTATATCGCCGTGCTCGCAGCGGCGGTAACCCCGATCATGAAGTTGCTGGTCGTCGTTGAGACCTTGAAGGGGAGTTTCATTAAACTGTCCATGCCGACGACCTTCAGGACGCCTCCACCGACTCCGAGCAGCGCAGAAAGAAGGCCCGCGAGGAGCATCACCCCGAAACCAGAGAAGACCTTGTCTGCCACGTAGCCTATGGTCTTGCCGCTCGCCTTGTCGTAGTATTCGCCCTTCAGATTTAGAGCCTCGGCTACCCTGTTCGGCTCCTCGTTGATCATCTCCACTCCCTTCCTCTCTCTCCTCATCCTCATCGCCGAGCTGTACGCCGAAGTCGCGAGCATGACCGAGAACAGGAGAAAGACGACCCAGGAGTATCCTGTCTTAACGAGGAAGATGCTGCTGACCGCGCCGGTGACGGCCCCAAGGGTTGTGCCAACCTCTAGGAACATCCCTATCCTGATGTTGGTTATCCTGTCCCGGACATAAGCCGAGGCTGAACCGCTCGAGGTCGCAATCACCGAGACGATGCTGGCGCCGATGGCGTACTGTATGGGGACGCCGAACAGGAGGGTCAGAGCCGGTACAACAAGTACACCCCCGCCCACGCCAACGAGCGCCCCGATGAGGCCGGCCGCGGTCGAAATCAAGAGCATGAAAACGACGTACTCGAAGACTCCGGTCAAACTGGGGGTCGGCTCCTAGCTTCGCAATTAAGGATTACCCGACTTCCTAGCTTCGCGAGCGCCTCTAGATTACCTCTATCGAGCTTTCGGAGAACCCCTGCTTGACGAGTATCTCGACGACCCTGTCCCTGTGGTCGCCCTGAAGTATTATAGCGCCGTCCTTCACCGTCCCTCCTGTCGCGAGGATCTTCTTCATCTTCGTCCCGAGCTCCTGAAGGTCCTTCTCGTTCATCTTGAGCCCCTCGACCACGGTCGTAGGCTTGCCAAAACGTCGCATCTCAGTCCTGACCCGTATCCTAGCCTCCTCTCTGTCAAGTTCCGCTAGGATGTCGTCGAATCCTTCTTCGGGCTCTTTGCTACTCACTGCTACGGGTTTGGGTATATTGGGATATATTATTTAGGCTTAAGCCGAAGTTTGTAACTCGCTCAACCGTCCATACCGGCGTCATTCGCACAGCTTGCAAGCAGCTGCGCTTCAAAAATAAAGATGTGGTACGAGAGTCCAAAATCACTTAAAATGCAGATAGCCCTGTGCTAGGGCGAGGGCCCGTAGCTCAGAGCTTGATATAGCGGGAAGTCTGGTTAGAGCGACCGGCTCATAATCTTGGAGAAGAGGAGCGACCGGTCGGTCGAGAGTTCAAATCTCTCCGGGCCCACTACGCATTCTAACGGATAAATAGAGGCGAGGGCAAACATTGCAAGGCGATCACTAGCTGTACAGCTCGGCTGCGTACGATGACCTAGTCCGCGACGTCAATATCAGGTACACGGATTCCCTCATCAAGAGGAACCCCGGTCTCGTCGACGCGGCGGTCCATCTCCACCAGTCGGGGCAGATTCCTCCTAACACGTACCTTCT
The DNA here is from genome assembly GCA_021791695.1 of archaeon. Taxonomy (GTDB): domain Archaea; phylum Thermoproteota; class Nitrososphaeria; order Nitrososphaerales; family Gagatemarchaeaceae; genus Gagatemarchaeum. The sequence goes on from JAJYWC010000017.1 coordinate 11,714, forward strand.
CGACCTCGATGCCCACCGGAGGAACGCGAGGACGATCGCGAAGGAGGCCAGGAAGAACGACCTTTCGCTCTACTACATGAGTAAGCAGGTCGGAAGGAACCCTATAATCTGCAACGGCGTCCTGCAGGAGGGCTTCAGGGGAGTGGTGGCGGTCGAGGTCGCGTGCGCCAAGAGCCTGAACAGGTACGGGGTGAAGATAGGTCACGTGGGACACCTCGTGCAGCCTCCGGTGGACGACATCGATTACGTGTTGAGCATGAAGCCCGAGGTTTGGACGGTCTACAGCCTCGACAACGCCCGCGCGGTCTCCAAGAGGGCGGAGAAGGTTGGCCGGAAGCAGGACGTCCTGGTTCAGCCGGTGGGGAAGAAGGACTTGTTCTTCGACACAATGTCGGGTGGAATCCCTGAAGAGGACATCGTTTCGGAGGTCAAGAAGATATCCGAGCTCCCGGGACTGAAGGTGATAGGCACCACAAGCTTCCCATGTCTCCTATACAACCTGGCAACCAGCAGGGTGGAACCGATATCCAACTTCCACACGGCGGTGCGAGCCGCGCGGCGGCTCGAGAGAGAACTCGGCCTCGAGATATCCCAGGTCAACGTCCCCGGCACCAATCACGCGTCAAACATGAAGGTGATAGCCGAGAACGGCGGCACCCACGCGGAGCCTGGAAACGGCGTCTCTGGCACGAACACCGAGCACGGGTTCGACCAGAAGGCACCGGAGGTCCCCGCTTTCGTGTACGTCACCGAGGTTTCACACCGTCTCAGGGAGAGGACCTTCACCCAGGGTGGCGGGATGTCCTATTCCGGTGGCGGCTGGGGGCTCTTCCCGGACGGGAAGCTGTGGGTCGCCGGAAACGACGTAGCGATGGACGCCATGGTCGGGAGGTCGGCCAAGCAGGCGATGACCAACCGCGTGAAGGCCAAGTATCCCGGAATGGACCCCTTCAACTACAACCTCACGCTCTACCCCGGAGAAAAGAGGTTCTCCACAGGAGAGACGGTCGTCTTCGGTTTCTGTACACTCCAGATTTTCGTCACGCGGGGCTGGCACGCAGTCGTAGAGGGCGTGGAGGACAACGACCCGCGCCTGCTCGGCCTCTTCGACCAGGGTAACAACCTCGTCGACCGCCGTGGCCATCTTCTCGGAGAGAAGGCCGTCCGAGACATACTCAAGAAGATGTGACACCGTCCGGCCGGTTGTTGCGGTCGAGGGAGACGATTAGTTAATCTACCTTGGGGGCGAAGGGCTATTCCGAACAGTAGAGTTTTGAAAGAAAGAAGAATCCCGCGCACGATGTCGACGCAGCACCCGGACAACGTCTCGACTCCGCCGTGGTCAGGGTCGGACGTCATCGAGGGGGAGGCGGAGCTGCGCGAGGCGTTCTCCGCATACAGTGAGCTCGGTTGCGACGAGGTCATGTGGGACTCGGAGGGAAAGGACGTTGACACCAACGTGATCAGGAAGCTGCTCAGTGCGTATCCTGACTTCTTCCAGAAGCACGCTCTGGGCAAGGACATCTTCATGACGTACAGGGTCCCCAACCCTCAGATAGAGGTGGCCGAGCGCAAGATCGTCACCGAGACTCTCCAGACGATACCGCTCAGTTCCGATGTCGCGTCCGTATTCTACAAGCGGGATTCCACCCCCGTATTCGAGGTCATCCTTCCGTTCACGACGAGCGGGGAGGAGCTTACGTGGCTGCACAGCTACTATGAGAAGGCCATCGCTGGGGTCGGAGACCTGAAGCTGTCCGATTCCATGACCGTGAAGAAGTGGGTCGGTGCATTCAAGCCCGGAAAAGTGAACGTCATACCGCTGGTGGAGGACATGGAGCACCTGCTGCTCATAGACTCGCTAGTAAAGGAGCACGCGCGTGCGATCCCGATGAAACAACTACGCGCGTTCATAGCCCGCTCCGACCCTGCGCTGAACTACGGTCTAATGCCCGCCGTCCTTCTTGCGAAGATAGCTCTCTTCAAGCTCCACTCGCTCAAGAACGACGGCATCGAGGCGCATCCCATGATAGGGGTAGGGTCGATGCCCTTCAGGGGGCACCTCTCTCCGACGAACGTGCAGAACTTCCTCGAGGAGTACAAGGGGCTCAGCACAGTGACGGTCCAGTCCGCATTCCGCTACGACTATCCTCACGCGCAGGTCAAGAGGGCCGTAGCCCAGCTCAACTCAAATCTCCCCAACGGGGAGCCCGACGAGGTCAGCCCGGAGCAGGAGAAGCTGCTGAGGACGGCGATGTACAAGCTCATCTCGGCGTATCAGTCGAGGATAGAGGAGCTGGCCCCCTTCATCAACAGCATCGCTCAGTATGTGCCCCGACGAAGGGCGAGGAAGCTGCACATCGGTCTCTTTGGCTACAGCAGAAATGTGAAGGGGAAGACCATGCCACGCGCCATCCCGTTCGCCGCCGCCTTCTACTCGATAGGCATACCGCCCGAGTTCATCGGGGCGAGCGCACTGTCGGGGCTCACCGACGCCGAGTGGGACGCGCTCAGGGCCGTCTACGTCAACATCAGGAAAGACTACCGGAGCGTGGGCAGCCTCGTTTCCTGGCAGACCATCAACATGATGATGGAGGTCTATCCCAAGGTCGCCAAGGCGGCCGGGATGGACACCCAGAAGCTGAGGACATCCCTCGGGGCGCTGGTCTCGGACCTCTCCTCCATCGAGGAGAGCCTGTCGGTCAAGCTGGGACCGACGAGCAGCTCTACCAAGAAGCACGAGAACTTCACCAACAACTTCCTGATCTCGTACATGCTCGGAGAACACGATGAAGCGCGCGATTCCTTCGACCAGGCCGCCAAGCTGCGCTGCAGCCTCGGCTGACTCTACTTTCCAGGCTCCTTCTTCGGGAGGTCGGGAAACTGGCTGAAGTGCGCGTGCACTATCTTCCAGGATTCCCCCACCTTCGCAACGACCATGGTCACCCTGGAGCGCGAACCTACGGTCATCCCCTCGAACGAATAGTCGTTAACGAACATCCCCTTGAAGCTGAGGTAGAACGTCGCGATGGCCACGCCACCCACCAGGTCGACCCGCAAGTCCTCGATCTTGTATTCATAGTCGGAGATGTTGGCGAACGCGGCCTGCTCGTGCACGAAAGCCTCCTCGGAGCTCTGTCTGGTGTAGGGCGGGTTCTCGTCAAACTTGGTGAAGAGCCTTGCAGGTCCATGGAAATCCATGAGGGAGGTGATCTCCTTCTCCTTCCCCGCCTCGAAGAAGGAGGTGATGAACGCCGCCACCTGTCTGCCAACATCCTCCTGCCCGGGATCCTGCACGACAGCGTAGTCCTCGCCGCCTGCTAAATAACCAGGACGTCCTAGATGCTTAGCCGCCTAAATATTATATAACCAAATATTTTAGCCGGCGGGCTAATGGTCGAGTACAAGTGGATCGCGCTCTCGAACACCACTATAGGCGTCCTGATGGCGTCGATAGACACAACAATCGTGCTTATCTCTCTTCCCGCCATCTTCAGGGGTATTCAGATCGACCCTCTGACGTCGTTCCAGTACCTCCTGTGGCTCCTCTTCGGCTACAGTGTCGTAACATCTACCCTTCTGGTCACCTTCGGAAGGATTTCGGACATGTTCGGGAGGGTGAAGTTCTACAACCTGGGTTTTGCGATCTTCACGGTGGGTTCCACGCTGCTCTACCTCACGCCAAACACCGGCGACCTCGGCGCCCAGGAGCTCATAGTATTCCGCATAATCCAGGGGGTCGGCGGCGCGTTCCTCTTCGCTAACGGCGCGGCGATCATCACCGACGCTTTCCCGCAGAACGAACGCGGGAGGGCCCTCGGCATCAACATGATATCGGTGCTCGCCGGTTCGACGATAGGGCTGGTCCTCGGTGGTGTCCTGGCGACCTTCGACTGGCGCTACGTCTTCCTCGTGAGCGTGCCGGTCGGTATCATCGGTACCGTCTGGTCGTACTGGAAGCTGAAAGAGACGGGGCAGATCAGGAGGAACCAGAAGCTCGACGTGTGGGGCAATGTCACGTTCGGGGTCGGGCTGACGCTTGTCCTCGTGGCCATCTCGTACGGGCTTGTCCCGTTCGGCACCTCCAACACCGGCTGGGGCGACCCTTGGGTAGTCGGGTCTCTGGCGGGTGGCCTGGCCCTCCTTGCGGCATTCCCATTCATCGAGCTGAGGGCCCCGGAACCGATGTTCGACCTCAAGTTGTTCAAGAACAGGTCATTCGCCGCCTCTAACCTCGCTGGCCTCCTGGCTTCGATAGCAAGGGGAGGGGTCCAGATAATGCTGATCATCCTCCTTCAGGGGATCTGGCTGCCTCTTCACGGTTACACCTACGCGTCGACTCCCTTCTGGTCCGGGATCTACATCTTACCTCTGCTGATCGGTTTCGTGATAATGGGGCCCATTAGCGGGTCTCTCGCGGACAAGCACGGCGTTAAGACACTCACGATACTGGGGATGCTCATATCCGCAATCTCCTTCCTCGCCCTCACCTTCCTCCCGTACGACTTCAGCTATCTGCCGTTCGCGATAACCGTGTTCTTTATGGGCATCGGCAGCGGTCTCTTCGCGTCTCCGAACGTGCTTTCCATCATGAATTCCGTGCCCGCGCAGGTGAGGGGCGTGGCCTCGGGCATGCGCGCCACCCTGCAGAACACGGGCCAGACGATAAGCCTCGCCATCTTCTTCACGATCATCATAGCATCGCTAACCTCCAGCCTTCCCTCAGCCTTCCAGTCAGCCATGGCGACGGCAGGCGTGCCACAGCTCAGCGCCTACTTCGTCAATATACCTGCGACGAGCGCCGTCTTTGCCGCCTTCCTCGGCTTCAATCCCGTCTCCTCCATCCTGGCCACCGTCCCGCAGTCCATCGTGAACTCAATACCACAGAGCACTCTCCACTATCTCAGCGGGACAACGTTCTTCCCGAACGCCATCGCGCCAGCGTTCATGTCGGCCCTTCACGTCACGTTCTACATCGGCCTCGCGATCTCGGTGCTGGCCATGCTCATCTCCTACTTCAGGGGCGACGAGACCCCCTCGAAGCGCGCTCCACAGGCCGTCGCTCAGCCGAAGCCCCAGTCGCCCATACCTGTGGCGCCTCCTGTAAGAAGGACGGGCGAAAAGGAGGCCACGGCATGACCTCGCCCCACGTCTCTGAGGAGATGGATTTCGTCATCGCGTTCAGGGACGCATGGAGGAAGATTCAGAGGCTCTCCGAGAAGAACCTCGCCACGATTGGACTCAGCGTCACCGAGCTGCGCATACTGAAACTCCTCTCCCTGCACGGTCCATCGCCGATGGCCCGCTTCGCGAGCGAGTTCTACATGACGCCGGCGTCCGTCACCGGTGTCGTCGACAGGCTCGAGGGTGACGGTCTAGTCGAGCGCGAACGGGTCAGCGCGGACCGCAGGGTCATCCATGTGCATATCACCCAGAGGGGACGCGAGAGGCTCGAAGCCGGCCTGAAGCTCAACAAACGCTTCGCTGAGAGGGTGCTAGGGTCGCTCTCGAAGGAACAACAGAAGGAACTCATCGAGCTCCTGGACAAGCTAGCCCGCGCCGCCGAAGCCTGAACCCATCAAGCCACATATACCATATTGAAACCGTGTGCAATGCTTATACTGTGACCCAGGAATATATGGTCCAGGAGACAAGAGAGAATGGCAATGGCAACGGCAATCACAGACGAGGAGATTGGTCGCCTTCAGCGTAACATGAGCGAGGCGGATTTCGGAAGGATGGAGTTTCTGGAGATAGTCCACGTGGAGAAGCCCCGCATAATCTACACTAGCGGGACGAAGCACTTCTTTTTCCTGGCTGGTCTGGCGGTCTCAACGAGGGAGTGCAGTCATTCGGACTTTGGGCCGGAACACGTTCTGCTGCCGTGGCTGTCGACCGCTGACGAGTAGACTCTTTCTAAGCGGCCTTCAGGAGGGGGCCCTCTTCCATCGTCGTCACGATCCCCTCCGTGTTCATGTTTATCACGACCTCGGCTATGTCTGCGGCATACTCTGCGGTCCTCCGGATGTCCTCGACGACTAGGGGCAGTACCCGGTCCGTTTCTTCGCCCTTTCCCTTGCCGATGGCATTGAGGATCTCGGCCTGCATCGCCTCGGCCGCCTTTGCTTTCTCGACCACATCGTCGGCCGACTGGTAGTCGCTCTTGAAGAGGGCCAGCCCGGCTTCCTCGAACAGGCCGACCGCGTACTCGCTCATCTTGACTATCTTTTCCAGGACCTGCGGACTGACCTGACCCTCCAGACGCAGGACACCCTCCGCCACCTTGCTCGCGTGGTCCGCGACGCGCTCGACGCTCTTGATTATCAGCCGGTAGTCGAGGCAGTCCCTCCTGCTCTTCAGTTCGATCTCCCTGAGGACAAAGTCGCTCTGCACCGCCATGTTGAGCTGGCGAATGGCGTAGAGGCTGAACCGGTCGACCTCGTCGTCGGATTTTGTGACGGCAGCGGCGGCGTCCTTATCGTTCTTCGACAGCGCCCTTACAGAGTCCCTGTGCATCGACTCGGAGATGAGGAACATTCTCTTCAGCACGTTCTTCACGCTGAGCTCCGGATAGCTGAGAAGCACCTGCAGCGTGATCCCTTCACGCGAGTCAGCAATTATCTCGGTCCCTATGAGGTGCCTTCTCGTCGCTTCCTTGACCGCATCTCTCTGCGCGGAGGTCAGAGAACCCTCCCTTGCCTTGATCTGGATCGTGCTGTATCCGAGAAGATAGACCGATATGAGCTGCCGCACGATCGAGTCCGTCTTGTTCTTCGAGGAGACCTCGATGAGCGCCTCCGACCTGCTCGAAGCAATCTTCCCCACGCGGGGCGTCACGATCAACGAGGAGTCGCCCTGTTTCTCGACCGCGACCGAGTCGCCTGCCCCCAGGCCCATCTCCTCGACCCACTTCTTGGGCAGGGCGAGCATGTACGAGGACTTGCCTGAGAACTGTATCTTCCTGACTTCGCCTTTTTGATGCTCTTTAGACATAATCAACACGAAAAATAGGTGTCAATATGGCTCACCGCTTCCATATATTTCCCTTGCGATTTCGACTTATAGAGTAAAACCAGCTCGTTCGGTTTGAAAATGCCATCTTTCTCTGAAAGATCTAACAAAAGACACGGAATCGGTGGTGCGATCGTAGGTGTGATCGTTGTAGTGGTCATGATAGTCTCTGCACTCGCAGGCTATTATGCCGCGGGCACGAGCATCTCGACCACTACCACAACGTCAGTTTCGACAACCACCTTACCCCCGGTCACCACCACGGTGACCGTCACCGGAGGCGTCAGCACCTCCGTCAGCACCTCGGTACAGACGACCATCCCTCCTCCGACCCTACCGTCGAGCCTCCCGTCTGAGACAATCTCAGAAACCGGGTCGACCCTTCTCTACCCACTCTTCAACCTGTGGGTCCCCAACTTCACCACGACGTACTCAAACGTCAGGGTGAACACCGCGGGCACGGGGAGCGGGACGGGCATCTCGAGCGCGGCCGCAGGGACCGTGCAGATCGGTGCCTCTGACGCCTACCTCACAAGTTCGCAAGCATCCGAGTACCCCAACCTCCTCAACATCCCCCTCGCAATCTCGGCTCAGCAGATCAACTACAACCTCCCGATGATACCTTCGACCACCAGCCTAAACTTCTCCGGGAACGTACTGGCAGGGATCTACAACGGCTCGATATCCTTCTGGGATAACGCGGCGATAAAGGCGATCAACCCAGGAGTAGCAAGCCTGCTGCCACACCAGACCATAGTGCCCATCCATCGCTCGGATGGGAGCGGAGACACGTTCATCTTCACTTCCTACCTGTCTGACCAGAGCCCGGATTGGGCTAAGACCGTCGGCTTCGCCACGTCGGTAAGCTGGCCGTCTGTCCCAGCCGCGGAGGGCGCGATAGGCAACGGAGGTATGGTCCAGGCTTGCGCCCAAACCGAATACTCGATAGCGTACATTGGAATCAGCTTCTTCAACAACGCCAAGAGCGCCGGCCTCGGACACGCGCACCTGAAGAACGCCGCAGGCAACTACGTCGACATCACTGAGGCGAACATCCTCTCGGCCGCGCAACAGGAGACCTCTTCAACACCTCCCGACGAGACGCTCTCCATGGTCAATGCTCCTGGGGCAAACTCCTACCCGATCATCAACTATGAATATGCAATCGTCGGAAAGACCCAGGCGGATGCTAACACTGCCCTAGTTGTGAGGACATTGCTCGACTGGGCAATCCTCCCGGCCTACGGCAACAGCGCATACTTCCTCAGCCAAGTCGGATTCGTGCCACTGCCACCCGCAATTGCATCGCTCAGCTACGCGCAGATAGCGGAGATAGGACCTCAGTGAGCAGTCGCACCAAGTCCAGAACATCACCCGCAAACATGGGAGACAGAGCCTACAAGGTAGTATCGGCACTGCTCGGGAGCAGTGCCTTCATCTTCCTTTTTCTAATTTTGGGAGTGCTCCTGATATTCAGCTATCCGTCTCTCATCGTCAATGGTATCGGGTTCTTCACGCGAGTAACGTGGAACCCCAACATATCCGGCAGCGTCACGGTGATACACGGAATCCGGGCCATGTCCAACGCGTCCTACGGGATGCTCGTCTTCTTCCTCGGTACCCTCCTCTCCTCCGGGCTGGCCCTCCTTATCGCCGTGCCCATAAGCTTGGGGATTGCGGTGTTCCTTACGGAGGTCGCCCCAAGGCGGGTCTCCTTCGGTCTTTCATTCTTTGTGGAGCTTCTCGCCGGGATACCGAGTATAGTATTCGGATTCTGGGGGTTCCTCGTGCTCGGCCCGTTCCTGAAGGTCTACATCGAGCCCGGGATGGCTACCTATCTGTCGTTCATACCTTACTTCAGGGGACCCGTTCTGAGCTACGGGCTCCCAGCCTCCGGGGTCATCCTGGCGTTGATGATAGTCCCTATAATCGCGTCCATCAGCCGCGATGCGATGTCGCAGACACCACTCGAGCTCAAAGAGGCTGCGATGGCGCTGGGCACGACCAGATGGGAGACGACGCGCAGGGTCGTATTGCCGTATGCGCGTACCGCTATTCTAGGCTCGGTGGTCCTGGGACTCGGCCGCGCCCTCGGTGAGACGATGGCGGTAGCCATGGTCTCCCAGTCGGCGGTCAACCTTCTTCCAACCAACTTCTACTATCCAATCAACAGCTTGGCCGCATTCATGGCTCAGACCCTCGACAGCGCCTTCACGGACCCCACGAGCATGGAGGTATACGCTCTAGTCGAGTTGGCTCTGGTTCTTCTTGCGATTACCACCACCGTCAACATCATCGCTAGATTGATGGTGAGGCAGGGCTTCATCTCTAGCGCGGAGCATGTGGTGCAGGTATGAGCAGTGGAGAGACCTCTGGCGGTTCAGGGGTGGGTGGAAACGTCTCGTCGGAGGCGCGGGTCGCCCCGATCTGGAAGGAGAAGGCCGTCATCGCGAACCACAGAAAGAGGATATTTTTCGACAATGTAGCCGGGGTCCTTGCCTTTGCATGCGTCTTTGCTGTTCTGGTGCCTCTGGCGGACATGGTCTTCATGTTCGCGTACAGGGGCATTCAGCTGCTTTCCATCGAGTCCCTGACTACGATTACGATCGGCTCCTCGTCGTTCGTCAGTGGCGGACTCGCCAATGCGATAGTCGGAACGTTCCTGCTGATAGCCCTGGCTGCGGCGGTGACCATCCCCCTGGGGCTGATAGGAGGCATTTACATGGCCGAGTTCTCTAATGACGGAAGGCTGTCCGAGGCCCTTCGGTTCGCCGCAGATGTCCTCGCGGGCAACTCTTCGATAGTGCTCGGCTATGTGGGATACCTCGTTTTCGTACTCTATTTCGGGTGGGGTTATTCAGCTGCGGCGGGCGCCCTGACTCTGTCCATCTTGATGTTCCCCTACGTGTTCCGCACCACCGAGCTGGCGCTCAGGAAGGTCCCGCAATCTATCAGAGAGGCCGCCATCGCGCTGGGAAGCACCAAATCCACGATGGTCAATCGACTCGTGGTCCGATTTGCTATGCCGGGGATACTTACCGGGATACTGTTGGCAGTCGGGATAGGGCTGAGCGAGACCGCACCCCTGCTCTACACGGCCTCGTTCTCGAACTACATACCGACGGGTGCGCTGACCCACCAGCCGGTCGGTTATCTCACGTACGTGGTCTATGTTTACTCGCAGCTGCCGTCGTCCGGTGCCCACGATCTGGCGTACCTGGCATCATTTCTCCTGATAACCATGGTACTTACCATAAACGTGGTTGCGCGGCTCGGGCTTCGGAGGTTCTCCAAGGTATAAATTGGGCCGAACTGGTCACACGATAGGTAGACCCATATTGATGAAAGAAGAAGACAGAATGAGAGAAGGTCCGGCCGGGAGCCAGCCCGTTCTCGCTCCCACCGAGAGCCTGATCGAGCTAGTGGAGCTGAGTGCATACTACGGGTCCCTGCAGGTGCTGAAGAACATCAGACTTTCCATCGAGAAGAACAAAATCACGGTCTTCATGGGACCGTCGGGCTGCGGAAAGAGCACCCTCGTCAGGACTCTTAACCGTATGAACGACGGCGTCCCTGGCTTCAGGACGACTGGCAAGGTGATGATTGAAGGGCAGGACATCTACGCCTCCGATGTCGACCCCGTCCTGCTCAAGACCCGCGTGGGCATGGTCTTCCAAAAACCGAACCCGTTCCCGATCTCGATATACGATAATGTCGCGTTCGGTCCCAGGATTCACAAACTTGCTAAGAACAAGTACGAGCTCGATAGCATCGTGAGAGAGAGTCTTCAGAAGGCCGCGCTATGGGACGAAGTCAAGGATAGGCTCAGCAAGAGCGCGACTGGTTTGTCTGGAGGACAGCAGCAGAGGCTCTGTATCGCGAGAGCGCTCGCGGTACGCCCAGAGGTCCTGTTGATGGACGAGCCCGCATCCGCTCTCGACCCGGGGTCAACCTCTAAGGTGGAAGAGCTGATGGTCGAGCTGAAGGAAAACTACACGGTCGTTCTGGTCACTCACAACATGCAGCAAGCGGCGCGCGTCGGGACGAAGGTGGCCTTCCTCTACAAGGGTGACCTGGTGGAGTTTGGACCTGCTTCAGACGTATTCGAGAACCCGAAGAGCCCGCTGACGGAGAAGTACATCCGGGGGAGCCTGTAGCTAGTATCAGCTAAAGGTGATATTGCAGAATGCGCCTAATGGAAATGGGACTCGAAAGGCTGACGAAGATAGTGCTTGAGATGGGGACGCTCTCGGAGACCACTGTCACACAGGCAATCGAGGCCTACTCGACGGGCAAAGACGTCAGAGAGGAAGTCTTCGCCAACTCGGAGCGGCTTGCCGCGCTTCAGGACGACGTCAACGACCTCGCCACAGAGATGATTGCGAGATATCAGCCAGTTGCGTCTGACCTTCGTTTTATCACATCCTCCATGGAAATCGGTTACGGTTTCTCCCGTCTGGGAAGGTACGCGTACGACATCACAGACATACTGTCGATCTACAGGGACCTTTCCAGCTGCGACAAGACGGACGTACAACAGGCCGCAAAGCAGGCTGCCGACATGATACACATGAGCATCAAGGCGTTCATCGAAAGGGACGTGATGATGGCCGGCAAGCTGAAGACAATGGACAACGTCGTAGACGACCTGTACCGTAACTACCTGAGGAAGGTAACCAAGGAAGTCGACGGAGACATGAAGTGCTACATCTCCGGTACCCTGGTCCTCCGCTACCTCGAGAGGATAGCCGACCACGCCGAGGACGTCGGCGAGGCAGTGGCGTACACGGTCACGGGAAAGAGAGCCTCCAGGAAATAGAGCATATCCGGGAATGCTTTTCAATCGGGCCTATGTGAGCAGCCCGCGCTCAGCGCGGTTCAGCATGGTAGAGCAGGACGTGTCGTTCTCGTCCATTGCGCGGAACTGGCCTAACACCAGTCCCTAACCCGCGATGGCAGTTAGAGCAGAAGGATGCACTTGTCGGGCTCAGATATTGACTCCCAAGGCCTGGTCATTCCTCCATTTGCTAGGCAGATTCCTTTCGTCGCCTTGTCAAGACGGTGTAACTCGAGGGCGGCATTGCACCGATCATAGACACAAAGAGCGCATTTGCCACCCTTGCACTCAATCGCGCTTGCCTTGAGGCGCCTTCGATGAAGAACGGGTGCCTGTGCCATGTCATCCGCAATTTCCTTCAGGGATTTCTTTCGCCGCCCGCTTCCATAGGAAGCAAAGGCTGGAGAAAGACCATACTTTCGCTCCCAATACAAGATGGCGGCTTCGCTTCTATCTAGCTGCTCGGCAATCTTCCTGGTCGAAAGGCGCTGATTCAACAGGGCGACTGGGACATTCTTCTCAATCAACGAGCAGATAGGGGTGCGCACACTTAATCCCCACGCAGGTACGCACGATCCCTCTGCCGTTCAAAAGTTGGGCCGTGCAGTCTGCCAAGAATTTCATTCACACTTCTCGAAGGACTGCAGGCAGCGGAGAGCAAAGGCCAAATACAGAAGCAATGGGAGGCAGGTCGTAACTGGCGCCGTAGCTCAGAGGCATTCGATAAATTCCGAGTAGCATGGTAGACCTCCGATAAGGGGCTCCAAAAGCAGCAGGCTGTTAACCTGTTGGTCGGCCGTTCGAGTCGGCCCGGCGCCGCTTACTCCCATCCCCGCGTCGCTTCTATGCCTCCGACACCCCACACCAGTTGACCATCGTGGCCGCGTAGACCTTGCAGCAATCCACGACCTGCTTTACGGCGACGAACTCGTCGACTCCATGCGTTCCGTCGGAGAGGTCGCCGGGACCTAGGATGATGCCTGTCACGTCCTTCTTCTTCAGCCAGTTCAGGTCGCACGCGGCGGTGAACGCATCGAAGGTGGCCTTCCTCCCGAGAGAGGTCTCGAACGCATCCGCCGTGGCTCTGCACCCGGGGTGGTCCAGGGGCACGTCGATCGGCGGCATGACGAGCGGAAGTTGCGGAGCGGGGAGCTCGACCGTGGGCTGGTGATCCCGGAGCCAGTCGTCGTTGTCAGCGATCCTCTTCACATAGGCCCTGATCTCTTTCTCGACGTCCTCAAACTTCTCGGCGGGGTCGTACCATACGTTGTAGGTGACCTCACAACGTTCCGCCAGCGCGACGATGTACTCTCCTCCCTTTATCAGCGTAGGCGTCAGGTTAGAGGCTCCGCGGGGCAGTATGGGGTGCTGCTTCCTGAGCGCCCACTGCCTCTCGAGGTCCTCGAACCCCTGAAGGAATTTTACCGTCTTCTGGACTGCGTCGACCCCCGGAGCCGTCCCGGCAATCGGCTGGGGGAACACGGACCTGTACCTCTGGCTCGTGTGTATCGCCTTGCCGTGCACTATGAGGTTGAAGAAGAAGATGCCCGGGCCGACCGGACAGATGCGGCTGTTCGTCGGCTCGGCGCAGAGCACGAACTCGGGCTTGTAGCCTCGGTCGAGCACCTGATCCACCCCCACGATGTGCTCTCCCGTCTCCTCCCCTATCACCGCAGCCCCGTAGACGTCCCTCCCGAGCTTCACACCGAGCTCCGAGAGCGTCTTCATAGCCCAGAGGAAAGCGACGTTCCCCGCTTTCATGTCGCACGCCCCTCTCCCGTACACCTTCCCGTCCCTGACCTCGCCCCGCCAGGGGTCGACGGTCCAGTCACCCAGCGTCTCTTCGATGACCGGTACCACGTCCGTGTGCCCGAGGAACGCGAGCGAATGACCTTCGTCTTTCCCCTTCAGCACGCTCACTATGTTTGGCCTCTCCTCGGCCTTTTCCCAGAGGTCGACCTTGTCAAAGCATCCCCAGCCCTCGAGCTCTCTGGCGAGCCACTCCTGGCAAGGGCCCTCCCCGTATCTCTTGTCGATGGAGGCGTTCACCGATTTCTGCTGCACATACTTTGAGAGAAAGGCTATCATCTCAGTCTGGTTCTTCTCGATGACTTCGACCGCCTTCTGGATGACTAGGCCGTTCTTTCCTCGGTCTCGTTCCATGTCACGCAGACCTCGCCCCGTGATATAAGGTGCTTGAATAAACTGCCTCCCACGCGGAGCCCATGCAATCTGCGTTAGCTGTGGCGCGTCGCGATGTCAGGCTGTGCTGATATCGCGCTGCGGATTCGAGTTCGACCGGAGCTACTTGTATCTGGCGACTACCGCGATGAGCCCTACAAGCATCAGCATTCCAGCTCCCAGGTAGAAGACGGGAACTATCTGCGGGACTATGCTCGCCTGCTCTGCGCCGACATACGTGAAGTAGGTCAGCACCGCTCCGATTCCGAGAAAGACTGCTCCGATGAGCCTGATCATAACGCTGACTCTTGAACCGGACGCGTCGAGGGTCATCTTCCGCTCCTTTTTAGCCGTCCCCGCAGAGTAAATAAGGTATGCGCCGCTGTTTTGAACGCTTAAATCTGGTCCTTGCCACGCGCGCGTAGATGCCGACAACGGACGAGGAGATCATCGAGGAACTTCGCGAGATAAAGAAACTGCTTACCCCCGCGCCTGTCGCCCCGGCCCCGAAGGGCATGTGGAACGAGTTCAAGGCATTCCTGGACCAGTACAAGGTCCTCGGGCTGGCCGTCGCGTTCATCCTTGCGGTCTATCTGGGCAACCTCGTCAAAGCGCTCGTAGGCGACCTGGTACTCCCGGTGATTGGGCTGGTCAACCCGAGCAGCAACCTCACCACGTATGCGGCCATATTCCGCGGACAGACGTTCGCGTTTGGAGATCTTCTGAACAACGCGATAACCTTCATCATCGTCGCCCTCGTGGTCTTTCTCATCGTGAAGGTCGCAGACCGGGCGAAGGCCAAGTAGCGCGAACGGACACTTTCGGAAGAAACCCGAAAGACTGAAGCTTTCTTGGGGCGATGGTTATTAACCTAACTTTGCCAAGCAACCGAGGTCGAGAGTAGCTACAGTGGTGGTCGAGCGAGTTTGACGATTTTTCCCGAGGTCCCCCCTAAATTGGCCCTCGCTCCATGCGCGGGGCGGATTGCGGCTCGGGGATCAGGATGCACACGATCCCGGAACACGGTTTCGGGAGGTGATTAATCAGATTGGTGACTTTCTCTGAGATAAGTCCGTCTGAATTCTTTCTACAGGAACCGTGACCTGGCCGGCTTCACGAACCCTGCAAGGGCCCTCTACATGGCCGTGAGGGAGTTGGTGGAAAACTCACTCGACGCGGCGGAGCTCGCCGGGATGCTCCCGGACGTCTACGTCAGGATAGTACCCAACGACCCTTCCGCGGAAAACCTCAACCAGGAGCCAAAGGCCTACAGAGTGACGGTCGCAGACAACGGCCCCGGCGTCGACCCGCACCACGTCCCCCGCGCTTTTGGGAAGGTCTTCTACGGCTCGAAGTACGTCCTCAGACAGTCGAGGGGAATGTTCGGCATGGGAGGGACTATGGCGATCCTCTACGGGCAGATCACCACCAACAGGCCCGTGAAGATCACGACCTCGACTGATGGCAAGAGCAGGCACATCTTCGAGATGCTGATAGACATCTCAGAGAACAAGCCCATCATTCTGAGGAAGGACACCGAAGAGGGAGCCGGTAAGACCGGGACGAGGGTCGACGTGATACTGGAGGGGGACTTCACCCGCTCCGCTCAAAAGATCAACGAATACTTCAAACAGACCGCGCTGGTCGGGAGCTACGCCAATCTCACGTTCGTGGACCCGATAGGCAGGATAACCACCTATGAGAGGGCGACCGAATCTATGCCTTCAGCGCCCAAGGAGACGCTTCCCCACCCCCACGGCGTGGACGTAGAGGCTCTGAAGCGGATGATCAAGATCACCGAGGAGAAGAACATGCTCAGGTTCATGGGGAACAAGCACTTCCACCGCGTGGGCGAGACCAACGCGAAGAAGTTCCTGCAGTTCGCCGGCGTCGACGGAAAGATAGCCCCCGAGAAGCTCTCCAACGAGCAGATAGTGAAGGTGGTCGACGCCCTGCAGCGATACCCAGAGTTTCTCCCACCCGACGCCACCTGTCTATCCCCAGTGGGAGAGCAGATACTCACGACCGGCATAATCAAGGAGCTTCTGCCGGAGTTCTCTACCGTCGTGCTGCGGCCACCCTCCTCCTATTCCGGCTTCCCCTTCCTCGTCGAGGTGGGCCTAGTCTACGGTGGCAAGGTACTCGAGCCCGGGAGGAAGCTTTTCAGGTTCGCCAACCGCATCCCGCTCCTCTACGATGAGAGCAACGACGTCTCCTTTAAGGTCGTCAACGAAGAGATAGACTGGAGGCGCTACCACGTCCCCGACGAGGCCCCCATAGCCGTCATCACCCACATCTGTTCTACGAAGGTGCCCTACAAGACCGTGGGTAAGGAGTATATCGCGGACCGCCCAGAGATAGAGGCCGAGATAAGGAACGGTGTGAGGGAAGCCCTGAGGCGCCTCAGCGTGTTCCTCTCGAAGAAGGGGAGCATGGAGGCTTCCCAGCGCAAGATGAACATCTACGCCAAGTACCTCCCTCTCATCGCGCAGTTCTCGACCGGCCTGGCCGGGCTGAAGAAGGAGCCCCGGTACAAGCAGCTCATCCGAGAGGAGCAGGAAGAGGCCGAGGAGATCAAGCAGGAGGCTGCGGAGGAGGCCGAGAAGGCGATTCAAGGTGACAAGATAATTGAGCAGACCACGATCGAAGACTACCGCTGAGGCCAGGAAGGACAAGGTCGAGAAGGCCCTCAAGGGCCTCGGCCAGAGCGTCTACGACGACCTCGACGCCGGCCGGTTCCCGGCGGTCAACTTCGCGAGCCGCTCCGTCCGCAACATAGTCTACGACAAGAAGCTCCAGCAGTTCATACTCGGCAACAGCACGGTGAGGCGCTCGGCCGGCAACATCAAGCACATCAGACCATTCACGCAGCTGCTCTGGCTCGCCTTCTTCTCCAAGAAGCTCGTGGAGGAGAAGAGGACCTCTACGCTCAGAGACGTCTACTACTCGGCGCAGGCATTCAACGTTGAGTTCATGGACCAGGCGGAATCCGACGAGCTGATCACCGACCTGGAGGTGCTCCTCGAGTCCGCGAGGGAGGAGTTCAACGTCTACCCGGAGGAGAGGAGCGCGATCTTCGGCAATCTCACAGTCGAGTACACGGTGAGAGGGTACGAGGGGAAGAAGCTCGACCTGTCGTCTCACCCGGACGGCATGATGATCGGCCCGGCCCTGACCACCGCAGAGTTCAGGGACACCGACGCCGAGATGGTGCTCGCGATCGAGAAGGGCGGTCTCTTCACGAGATTCATCGAGGAGAAGGTGCACGAGAAGTACAAGGCGATACTGGTCAACACCGCCGGCCAGCCGCCTCGCTCGACGCGCTATCTCCTGAGGAGGATGCACCAGGAACTGAAGCTGCCGATTGGCATCCTCTGCGACGCAGACCCATGGGGGGCTCACATCGCTATGGTCATAAAATCAGGGTCCGTCCAGAGGGACGAACCCATCGTGGTTAAGGATGGCAAGGGCAAAGTCGAGCTCAGGAGAATCGGGGAGTTTGTCGACGAATGCATGACCAATTATGGATACTTCAATGACTCGTACGGGAACGAAATCTGCAGCGGCGTTCCATACGAAGGCTTGACCGTCGACGAATCCAACAGAGTAGTCTTCAAACCGCTCGCGTCGGCAATCAGGCACAGGTACACCGGTCCTCTCTACCGGTTGCGCTCCCAGAGCGGAAGAGAGGTAGTGGTCACCCCCAATCATAGCGTCTTCACACTGAGGAACGGGAAGATCACGTCGGTACCAACGGATTCACTTGGCGAGGGCGACCTCCTGGTCATGCAGCGAAACAGCTCCGCGAAGAAGCAGCCGGCGGTGCTCATAGACGTCATCAAAGAACTGACCGCCCTGAGGGATCAGATGGCCCTTCCAAAGCTCTATGTGCATATGGAGCACGAGAAATCCAAGCATCACAACCGGAGGCGCCTGGAGACTCTGTCTTCAGGTAAGAGACGCCCGCAGCTCGCCAATCACCTTGAGACCTCGTTCATCAGCGCTCGCAACAACAAGTCGCCAGACATGTGCCCTGCGGGAATCTGGTTATCGAAGGACTTTGCCCGGCTACTCGGCTATTACGTCTCAGAGGGAAGAGTAGCGAAACAGAATGGAATACCATGCGCTGTCGAGCTCTCGTTCGGGCTCCACGAGCCTGAAGTGGTGGATGATGCGGAAGAGTGCATAAAATCCGTCTTTCCCAGAGCCACCGTCAAGAGGTACGTGGATGAGGCAGGTAACGGAGTCAATCTCCGATTCGGCGGCATACCGACCTCGTTGCTGTTCCTCAGCTTGTGCGGGACAGGCTTCTCCAAGAAACACATCCCTGCTGTCATTCTGTCTGTCGAGAAAGAGTATGTCCTTGAATTCCTGAAAGGCTGCTTCGGCGACGGATACATCACTAACTCCGGGGGTCTGGTCTGGAAGATGAAGAACTCCGACCTGATATCAGGCCTCACATACCTTATGGCACAGGTGGGAATCACGGCGTCGGTAGGGCTTGAAGGGTGCGCTGTCATCGTCTCAGGAAAGTCGGAGGTTGAACAGCTAGTCTCCACAGTGTTGCACGATCACGACAGGGGTACCATCATCGAGCACCTGGCATCGACTCGCCAAAGCTCGTATCTCATGCCCAAATCGTTCCCGGTCATCGGCTCTGGGCTCGTCGCGCTGAAGCGAGAGATAGTCAGGCACCAGTATCATGAGACCAGGTGCAAGCAAACGTATCGCCGCATCTGCGAAGTGGTGCAATATGGCCGCGAGGGTGGAATAGACCGCGCCAACCTATCCGAGACGCTCGAGCATCTCCTCGTCTGCCAGGAGAGGCGGCTATCTCTCGAAGTCCGTGCGGAGGTCGAGAGCTTGGTGCAGCTCGTCAACAGCGACATCAGTTTCGACCCCATAGCAAAGATCGAGGTAACCTCCAATGTCGATGAGTACGTATACGACGTCTCAGTCCCCGGCGTCGAGCGGTTCATAGGCGGTCGCGCGGGGCTTCTCCTGCACAACTCAGCGAACGCCGCGCACCTGAGAGACCTCACCACTCCCTCGGGGGTGTGGCTCGGCGTCTGGGCGAGCGTGACGGGTGATGAGCCAGTCGTAGTAGAACGCGACGGCTTCATAAGGAATGACATCATAAGTGAACTCTACTCGAAGACGAGCAGCGTTGTGCCCGCGGAAGGCGATATTCTGCACGGTCCCCTCGGCACGAATGCGGTTTGCTGTTCGCCGACCGGCAATATTGGAGTAATGCCCATTTCGACCATGATCAGGCACAGATACGAGGGCAATCTCTTCGAGATTCGGACGACGGGGGGATACACGGTCAAGACAACCGGGAACCATAGCATTCAGATTTTCGACCCAGAAACATTCAGACTAACGTCTGCCCGGGTAGATACCCTACGAGGCGACGAACTGGCCGCTGCCTGTTTTGCTCTACCGAACAATCAGAGCCTGAGCGAGCTCAACCTGGCCGAATTGATAGCGCAGGAAGCACCTCTCCTTGCGCGGGACGTCTTCGTCGAGGGCATACAGGCCGAGGAATTCGCGGCTTCTGTGCGACTCAAGTACGACAAGAAGACGTTGAGGAACAAGTACGCCCAGATTCTGAAGCTCAACAGAGTGAGGCTGTCGGATTTCTTCGCGGAGGGCATAATCCCGAGCGAGGGCATGATGCGCCTACGCTACTCGAAGTACAGGGTGCCTCTGGTCATAAGGAACATCGAGCAGTTCGCTCGGCTGATGGGATACCATGCGGCGGAGGGAGGCTTCTCCGGGGCCAAGCGTGGAAGTTGCTGCGAACTCACCTTCTCGGACGCGGAGACAGAGTACATTGGCGATGCCCAAGCCTGCATAAGAGATTCGCTCTCTGTCGAGTCGAGAGTCGGACCGCGCAAGTCGCACGCTACCAGGATAAGATACGGAGGTTCCCTGCTTGCAAAGCTGTACTCCGATGTCCTCGGAGCGGGCAGAGGCGTTCGCAGCAAGCGCATCCCCTTCGTCTTCTTTAACGTACCCGACTCGGCAAAGAGAGAGTTCCTGAGGGGTTGTTTCAGGGGTGACCGGACGATAAACTACAGGGAACTCACCCGACTGAGCCTGAAGACCGTGAGCAGAGCGCTTGCGTCGGATATGGTGGTCCTGCTCAGGCAGCTCAATTGCGTCGCTTACGTCTGGAAGTCCGGCCAGGCGTATGTCGTCTCCTGCGCCGAAACGTCTTCTATTCGTGACCTTGTGACCGAGCTCTGTCGCAAGGAGGTGGAGGTCAGCTCGAAAATCATGTGTGCCCCCGGCCAGCTGGTCTATTCCCTGAGGGACGAGATGAGGGCCCTTGTTCCAAGAGGCGGGCGTACAGCACTACAGCGCCTGCTCTTCACAGGGTCGGGCAACACGGCGGTGGGCTACCAGAGATTGGAGTCTGCCTTCCAGATGTTCGAGAAGCCAGCCGAGGACACCAGGCTCAAGACTTTGATGTGGCTCGTCAAGAATAGGGTGGTGCTCCTGCCAATCCAGCGGATAACCAACCTCGGTCGGTCTGAAAAGGAGTACGTGTACGACCTTGAGGTCGACAACGTTCACACTTTCGTTGGCGGCCTGGGAGGGTTGGTGCTTCACAACTCGGACATTGTCAAGTACAAGCTGCCCTCAGACCCCCTGACAGAGATAGACATCAAGAGGCTCTACGAGCTCAAGGCCGACCCACGCTACAAGGACAAGATGTGGCACGACGAGCTGGACACATTCCTGAAGATCAAGAAGAAGAGCGAGCAGGAGGCGTTCTCGAGGTACGGCCTCAGCTACATCGTCGACACGTACCTTCCTGAGAAGCTGCAGCTCCTGAAGAGCCACTAGTCGGCTACTCGTCAGCGCCGACTTCGGGGGACTGGTCTTCCCAAAGGAGCATCCTGTCCATCTTTCTCTTCGTCCTGGCCCGCTGGAGCATGTTGTAGACCGAACGGTGGCGGCTCCCCGACGCCAGCATCGAGATGGCTTCCTTCGCGAGCTTGGCCTCGGAGACCTCCCCTATGATGGCGACTGTCCTTCCGTAGACCGAGACCTGACACTTGGTCAGCTCCTCGATGACGCGCCTCGACTTGCCCTTCAGCCCGATTATCCTGCCGCGTATCCTCTCCAGGCTGTTGTCGCTCTTCCCAAAGTCCCGGAGGTCCATGACCTCCAGGACGGTCTCGGGCTCAAGGAGGCGGAGCGCCCTCTGCGGCGAGAACCCCCTCCCTATCGCCTCCACGACCACCATCGCCTTGAAGGGGTCGCCCTCCTCGGGCGAGCTGGACCTGACCGTGACCTCGCCGCTCTCGCCGTCGACCTCCAGAGAGACGTGGCAGCTCTCCTCGAGCTGCTTCTTCGACTCTCCACCCTTACCAATCACCGCGGCTACCCGGTCGAGTGGGACCCTGACCACCTGCTCAAAGCTCATGAAACTATCCTCTCCACTATCTCCTCGGCCCGCTCCTCAAAGATTCCCCTCCTCTTGAAAAACCTCACCATGTTGGCGACGTCCCTCAGGAGGAGCTCCCGAGCCTCGGGGTGGGTGGTCAAGACCGCCGAGCCCATGTCGAAGAGCACGCACTCCTCCTTGAGCTTGAACACGTTGTACTCTGACAGGTCGGCGTGCACCAGCTGCGCCTTCCTGTACAGCTTCTCGATCATCTCCATCGCCCACCGGTAGTCTGCCTCGCCCACCTCGGTGTCGATGAACCTTGGCGCCGGCGCCGGAGGTTCGCCTATGTACTCCATTACCAGAACGTTCTCGTTGAACGCGTACGGCGTGGGCACTCTGACCCCCGCCTTCTGGGCGAGCTGCAGGTTCTTGAACTCCTTCTGCACCCAGAGCTCCGCTATCCCCCTCGACGTGCTAGGGATCTTGTTGAACCTCCTGTCACCCGCGACGTACCTCAGCCGCTTCTTGAATTCAGCCGAGGCCGTGAGATAGATCTTCACAGCGCGCGCGCTTCCGTCAGGTGCCACTCCCCAGTAGACCCTCGCCTCCTTTCCTGCGTTCACGACGCCGTTGAGGTAGTCGAGCTGGCCGCTGCTGAGCAGGTGGTCGATGGCCCAGAGGGTGGCGCGGTCGAAGACCTCCTCGAAGACCTTGCGCTCGTTCGAGTCCTTCTTCAGGTACCTGCTCTCCCTCTCGAACCTCAGCAGTCGCTCCCTGAGCTGCTCTTCTCGCAAACTGGCTCGAGCGCGAGGAGGGACGTGTTAAGGGTTGCTCGGCTAGGGTAGCAGGAAAATTTATTAGTATACAACTGTCCGTTGTATAGTGATTGGCGTGAAGATTAGAGCTTACTTTTCGATTACCGAGACGGGAGGACGAGACTGATGCAGGAAGAGCCCAGCCGGACGGGAGACGTGGACGAGGTGGCTAGTCTAAAGGCCGAGCTGGCAAGGAAGAGCGAGGAGCTTCTCGATATTAAGGCCAGGCTCGAGTCGGTTAGCCGTTCCGACCTTGAGGCCGACCTCGACAAGGCTCAGAAGCTCATCGACCAGGAGAGAACCAGGGGGGAGGACTACCTGGCACAGCTGAAGTACCTGCAGGCGGACTTTGAGAACTACAGAAAGCGCGTTGACAGGGAGATACGCGACATCGAGGACTTCTCCACAAGTTCGCTAATCCGGAGGCTCCTGCCGGTGCTCGACGACCTCGAGCTCGCGCTGTCCACCGGTGAGAAGGCGGGCGTCTCCGGGATGTTGGAGGGTATTTCGATGGTCCAGAAGAACCTCGTCTCGGCGCTGCAGTCAGAAGGTCTGAAACCGATTGAGGCCGTGGGGCGGCCCTTTGACCCGACTCTCCACGAAGCCGTGGAGCGCGTCGACGGAGAGGCCAACCAGCAGGACATGGTCGTCGGTGAGATCAGGAAGGGATACACCCTGAAGGATAAGGTGTTAAGGCCGAGCATGGTTAGGGTGGAGACGGCCGTCAAGACTAACAGTGAAAACAATGAGCACACCTCGTGAGAAGATAATAGGAATCGACCTGGGCACGACCAATTCGGCCGCTGCCGTACTGGAAGCCGGACGCCCGGTGGTGATACCGAGCGCCGAAGGACCGACAGCCGCGGGGAAGATGTTCCCCTCAGTCGTCGCCTTCACCGCAGACGGGACACTGCTGGTCGGAGAGCCCGCGAAGAGGCAGGTGGTCGCGAACCCCGAAGGGACGATATTCGAGATAAAGAGGAAGATGGGGACTGACTACACGGTACGCATCCAGGGCAAGGAGTTCACGCCGCAGCAGATCAGCTCGTTCGTCCTCCAGAAGATCAAGAAGGACGCCGAGACCTTCCTCGGATACCCGGTCAAGAAGGCGGTGATCACGGTCCCCGCCCACTTCAACGACAACCAGAGACAGGCGACCAAGGACGCCGGTGAGATAGCGGGTCTCGAAGTGGTCCGGATCATAAACGAGCCAACCGCCGCATGCCTCGCGTTCGGCCTCGACAAGACTGAGAAGGAGATGAAGGTCCTCGTCTTCAGCTTCGGAGGTGGTACCCACGACGTCACGGTCATGGAGTTCGGTCAGGGCGTCTTCCAGGTGCTCGCGACCAGCGGAGACACGCAGACGGGAGGGGCCGACGTCGACTACGCGATCGTCAACCTCCTCCTCGACGACTTCCGCTCCAAGACCGGGATCGACCTCAAGAACGACAAGACAGCGATGGCCCGGCTCAAAGAGGCAGCGGAGCGCGCGAAGATAGAGCTCTCCAACGTCATAACCACCGACATCGACCTTCCCTTCGTCGCCAGCGACTCGACGGGCGCCAAGAACCTCCACTACACGCTGACGAGGGCGAAGCTCGAGGACCTGGCGAGGCCATTCGTCACGAAGATTGAGACTCCAATCAAGAAGGTCATCCAGGACGCGAAGCTCGAGGTCAAGGACATCCAGAAGGTCATACTCATTGGAGGCATGACGCGCATGCCGCTCGTCCGCAAGACGGTCGAGGACATCATGGGCAAGCCAGCCGAGAGGGGGGTCGACCCGATGGAGGCCGTCGCCATCGGCGCGGCGATACAGGGAGGCGTCCTGGCGGGAGAGGTTAAGGACATACTTCTCCTCGACGTGACGCCGCTCTCGCTCGGGGTAGAGACGCTGGGCGGAATAATGACCCACGTCGTGGAGAAGAACACGACGATACCGACCAAGGCGAAGCAGACCTTCACCACGGCGGCCGACTTCCAGACAGCGGTGACCATCCACGTGCTCCAGGGTGAGCGCTCGATGGCCGCCGACAACGTCTCTCTGGGGAACTTCAACCTCACGGGCATCCCTCCAGCGCCGCGCGGAGTGCCGCAGGTCGAGGTCACCTTCGAGATCGACGCGAACGGCATACTGAACGTCTCGGCCAGGGACATCGGCACCGGCAAGGAAGCCAAGATCACCATCAGCGCGGCGACGAAGCTCTCAAAGGACGAGAAGGAGAAGCTGGTGAAGGACGCCGAACAGTACGCCGAGCAGGACAAGAAGAAGATGGAAGAGGCCCAGCTGCTCAACGACGCTGATTCGATGCTCTACACGGCCGAGAAGACGAAGACCGACCTCGCCGGGAAGATCAGCCAGGAGAACACCGCCAAGATCGACGACGCGGCCAAGGAGCTGAGGAAGGCGATCGAGAGCAAGAACATGGCCGACATCAAGTCCAGGTCCGACAGCCTCCGAAAGATCCTCCAGGAGGTGGGTACGGCGGTCTACCAGCAGGCAGCCCAGGAGGCACAGGCCACGCAGGGTCAGGCGCCTCCGGGTGCCGGGCAGGCGCAGGGACCATCGGGTACGGCCGGGGGCGAGAACGTCACGGACGCCGACTACAAGGTCGTTGACGACGAGAAGAAGCAGTAGGCGCCCCTCCAGATGAGCAGCGCCTCCTCCGGGAACTTCTACGACGTCCTGGGCGTCCCGAAGGGAGCATCGAAGGAGGACATCAAGTCAGCCTACCGCAAGCTCGCCCTCCAGTACCACCCCGACCGCAACAAGGACCCCCAGGCTGAGGAGAGGTTCAAGCAGATCTCGGAGGCGTACGCGGTCCTCTCGGATGACGACAAGCGCAAACAGTACGACACGTACGGCAGGGAGGGGGTCTACCAGAGGTACGGCTCGGAGGAGGACATCTTCCGCGGGACGGACTTCTCTGACGTCTTCAGGGGCACGGGCTTCGGAGGGTTCGACGACATTCTCAACCAGATGTTCGGCGGGGGCCGGAGGAACCCCACCCATGGCAACGACATTACTGTGAGGATACCTCTGCGCCTGGAGGAGGTGGTGAACGACGTCACGAAGGAGATGGAGATACCGCGCTCCGAGTCGTGTCCGACCTGCGGCGGGAGCGGAGCCGCCCCGGGGACCTCTGTGAAGACCTGCAACCAGTGCGGTGGCTCAGGTCAGGTTCAAAAGGTTCAGAGCGCCGGGTTTGCCCGCTTCATCCGAGTCGAGACCTGCAGCAGGTGCGGAGGCCGCGGCTCGATCATCGAGAGCCCGTGCAGGGACTGCAGGGGGAGAGGCCTGATAAGGAGGACGAGGAAGATAAGCATCAAGATACCCGCCGGCGTCGAGGACGGCCACGTGTTCCGCATGAAGGGCGAGGGAGAGGCCGGAGAGAACGGGCTGCCGTCCGGCGACCTCTACGTCGCAGTCGAGATACCCGAACATCCCGTCTTCAAGAGGGACGGTGCGGATGTCTACGTCGGCGCGCAGGTGAACGCCGTCGAGGCGATGCTTGGCACGGAGCTTAGGGTCCCGACTCTCTACGGCGACGTCAAGCTGGAGGTACCGGCGGGGACGCAGCCGGGACAGACCTTCAAGGTGAAGGGCAAGGGGCTGCCGCGCCTCTCGCGTTTCGGCAAAGGCGACGAGTACGTCAAGATGAGCGTCTATGTGCCGAAAAGCCTCAGCGGGAAGCAGAAGGACGCGCTGCGAGGGATGCTGAAGGACGGCAACATTCAGTAGACGAACTTGTAGATCATCAGGAACGGCACGCCTTCTATCGTCCTGACCGCCTCCTTCGACGCCATCTTGTTCGAAAGGGCGATTCCGACCGCCTGTTCTCCGGCCAGGCTGATTATCGAAGACTCCTTCATCATCTTCAGCGCTTTGTTCGGCTCGACTATCTGCCCGCCGAAGTAGTCGCGGGAAATGTGCATCTTGAGCTTCCCCTCGCTGAGCGTCTTCCCGATGAGGTCCTCGTCGCAGATGTTGATCAGCGTGGTGTCCTTCCAGCCTATGCTCCGGACAGACAGGTTGCACTCGGCCGCGTCAGTTCACCTTTGCTGCCGAGCGCGCTCCGCAGGCCTCACACACCCTGAAGTGCAGCCTGCTCACGGTCTCGATGTGAGTGTCCGGGCTTCCGCAGACCGGACAGGTCACATTGTCCATCATGTACTTCTGGAAGAGCTGCAGGAATGATGCCTTGTCCTTCCTCCCGATGAAGATCGCCCGCTCTCCGTCGATCGAGGCGGCAGTCGCGAGCTCCTTCGCCAGGTACATCAGGACCCTGTCAGGGTCCCTGCGGAAGAGCTTCGGGAACACTGCATAGTTCCTGAGGATGGTCTTCTTTCCCACCCAGAGAACCTCGGGCTCGGGAAGTTCGAGCCTGTTGAGCGAAGACTTGGTCGATATCTTCTGCAGAGCGTTCTGCGCCCTCGACAGGAGCTCGTCATACTGTCTGCTCATAGGATTGGCCGAGCGCCCCTCGGAAGTATTTCAACCCTTCTGGTTGAAAACCTATTTCGAAACTTCCCTGTTTTAGTCCGATTTGGTCCACCAACGAATGAATTCAGCCTGTCGACGGATGGCGCCGGGTCTGTCATTTTACGACACCTGAATGTCACGGAGAAGCCTTGCAAGACTCCGAAGACCGGCTTGGCGAGGTCCAGCGTGATGGTGCGCCTGAAGCATCTCGGCGGTCAAGGGTTGGTCACGAAGGAAGAGATCATAGGCACCTCGGTCGGAAGACCTAAGATGCTCTAAAAGCCGCCAAGAAGCTTATCGAAGTGGGACTGAACTCAGCGTGATGGAATGTGCTCCTATCCGCGACGGTTTATAAGGCGGAAGCCCTCTGAAACAGGCATGACCAACTACAAGTTCAAGTGCAAGGACATAGGGATGAAGGACGATTTTGAGGTCAAGGGCGCCGCTTCGAAGGAAGAGGTAATGCAGATAGCGGCGGTCCATGCGAAGGCCGAGCACGGGATGGAGACGGTCCCGGCTGACGTGGCCGCCAAGATAAGCGCCGCCATCAAGAGCTAGCGCTCCTGTCATCGCCAGCCCCTGCAAACGTGCGTGACGCGGCGGCTGCGCTGCCCTTGCATGAGGTCGGCGGACCTATGACCGTCCACGGGCGAGCACAAGTCGAGTCAACGATGATCCGGTGGGCGGGCGTCCTGGAAAAGGAGAAACAGCCGGTTGCCTTACGCTGACATGTATCGGCCGGGGGAAGAACGGTTCGGGCGCACGGCTTCCTGGCTCTATTCTTTCTCCTCCCTCTTCCTCAGAGGCTTCCACCGCTTCGTCGTCGCTGACATACTCTCCTTCAACCCCTCGTCGGTGCTCGACATCGGGTGCGGCTCAGGGGACGTTCTCTCACACCTCGCCTCCGAGAGGGTGGGGGTCGAGCTCTTCGGGGTGGACCCTTCGCCCTACATGCTGAAGATAGCGGAGAAGAGGATACGCCGCCACGCCGTCTCCAGGAAGACGCTGGACCAGAGGCTGCACCTCAGCCTGGGCAGCAGCAGGGACATACCCTTCAAGAGGAAATTCGACCTGATCTACTCCTCGCTCTCGTTCCACCACTGGGTGGCGAGGGAAGCGAGCGTGGCCGGCATCCTCGACTCGTTGAGCGGAGGAGGAAGTTTCGTCATCTACGAGCTGAGCAGGGAAGACCAGCCCATCTTCAGGAGTTGGCTGACCCGCGGCCACAGCCTCCCCCTCCGCGACGCCGAAGCCATG
>JAJYWC010000050.1 GCA_021791695.1 archaeon
CGCGCGCAGAATCTGGAGCCTTACCTGCTTCCCGACCTTCTCCTGTGTCAGCTGTCTGGTCAGGTCGTGGAACCCGCCGACGCTGTTACCGTCGAAGCCCAGCAGCACGTCTCCGAGGACCAGCCCCACCCTATCAGCGGGACTTCCGACCTCTACCGAGACGACCAGCAGGCCGTACTCCTGCTTGACCTGCTCCAGCCTGGTCGCACGCTCTGGTAGCTGTACGGGGTTGGATATTATCCCAAGATATGCACGACCGGTGGGCTTGCCCGATGCTATCCTCTCGACGACCTCGGACACCTTTTGGATGGGTATCGCTACGCCTCTCGAGGATATCAGGGCGACATTCATCCCGACGACCTTGCCCGATGCGTCCACCAGCGGACCCCCGGAGTAGCCCGGGTTCACGCGGGCGTCTGTTACTATCGCGTCGTCGACCTGTACGCCCCACCAGCCGCCGGTGTTTCGCTTCACGCCCGTGATTATCCCGGACGTCGCGCTCGCCCTGGAGCCGAACGCGTTCGCGAGGGCAAGGACGAACTGACCTATCTTGAGGGACTCCGACTCCCCCCGCTGGATGGGACGCAGGCTGCCCTCGACCTTCAGGAGTGCGATGTCGGCGGTCCTGTCGTGTCCGACCACCTTGGCGGTGAACGTCTTGCCGTCATCGGACAGCACCTCTACGTCTTCGAGCCCCCGTATCACATGGTACGCCGTGACTACGTGTCCCTGCTCGTCCCACACGAAACCGGTCCCGTTTCCTCTGTCCGAGCGCACGCTCACGACAGAAGGGCTTGTGCTCTCGGCGACCTGCTGTATCGCGTTGGAGAGCGTCTGCAGAATCTCAGTTGAACTCGTTGTGTTCATTTAGAATTACTGAGCGAGTAGAGGAAACGGGGGTACTTGTTGACTGGGATTTGGCGGACCCGGTCACATTAGTTCGGTACTTGGGACCGTTCGCGCAGGCCATAGTAGGCCATGCGCTGGCCGGTCGGAGCCGGATAGACCTTTGAGATGTAGCCCACGAGCTGGTGGGCCGCCTTGATGGCGTCGGTCAGGCTCCTACCCTCCCTGATCCTACCCTCTATCGTGAGCTCGCCGTTGCTGAATATCGCGTCGACCTGGATGGCGCCGTCCTCCGTAACCCACTTCATGCTTACCCCCCTCTCGTCGTCCGAGTATCCCAGCCACCTCAGGGCACCGAACCATCTTCCCCTTAGCCCGAGGACCGCGTCCCGCGGGCTGTCGGCGTGGGGCAGTAGCGTCTTCAGTAGGGTCACCCTCGCCTCAGAGGGGGAGAGCTGCTGCATCCCGCTGACCTCCCTCCCTCTCTGCGTTACCTGGTATCCCCTCTCCGTCTTCTCTAGGACGTTCTGCTCCTCCAACCTGTCGAGTATCCTCGATAGAGTCTCGGGGTGCGTACCGAGCCTTCTCTTCAGCCCCTCGAAAGTAAAGCCGAGCAGCCCTTCTTCGGCTATGAACTGCATAACTTCCATGTCCCGCTGCCCCATCTCTAAACCGCCGAGAGGGCTCTTCTGGACACTACGCAACTCTGTTCACCGGTGATTAGCTGCCGGTCGTATTTATATATCTAGTAGTCCTCAGGCGGTAAGTAGGTAATCCTGACTTGAGCAAGTCCGTCCAAATTAACCAAGAAGTGTTGGATTCGTGCAAGGTCATCCACGGCTCGTGGAACGAACTGACCAAGGTTTGGACCCTTCCGGTCATTCACTCGCTGGGACTCCAGGAGCCGGCGAGGTTCAACGAGCTCAAGCGAAGGATCGAGGGTATCAGCGCCACCAGTCTCGCCGAGAGGCTGGGCGAGCTCGAGAAGCAGGGAGTTGTCGCGCGTAAGGTCTACCCGGAGAGTCCTCCCCGCGTGGAGTACTCACTGACGGCCAAGGGTCAGGAGCTCAAGAGCATACTCAAGGAGTTCGGCGACTGGGCCATGAAGTGGTCCAAGGTAGAGACGGGCACGAACTGACGAACGGCCGTATCGAAGTCTTAAGAAAACGCATCTTTCGCTGATGCCCGATGTCCCGATATGGGTAATACAGGCAACGGTGTCAAGGCCGGTGTAATCGCAGGGATAGTCTACGGGATAGTGCTCGGTGTATTCAGCTACTTCGCCGTGATAGCCGAGAAGGAGACGATAATCGCGGCCGTGACAAAGAGCCTGCCCGCGAATTCTCCTTTCACACCCGACCAGCTCTACGGGATAGTCATGCTGGTCACCCCGGGAGTGGCGGCGGTGGCTGGCGTCATCGGAGGGATCATAATAGGAGCGATCTACGGCTGGCTCTATGAGAAAATCCCCGGGCGGACCTCCATAGCCAAGGGAATCGCCGTGGGGATAATCATATGGGTCCTCGTCAGCGTGGTCGGTGGGGCCCAGAACCTCCAGTACGGCATCACAGTGTACCTGACGGGAGTGGGCGTAGGCATCGTCGGCGCGCTCCTCTTCGGAACCTTGCTGGGATACTTCTTCGGCAGGCTCTCGCGTCCGCCCAAGGTAGACCCGGCCATGGCGGGCCTCTAGCGCCTCAGCCGGAAGACAGCACCCTCTGGTACGCCCTGATGAAATCTATCGCAAACCTGTCCGCGTACTTCTCGGTCCCCCTGTGAGAGCTGTCGAAGTATCTCAGGTGGTGGTAGAATTCGTGGAGCATGGTGAAAGGGTCGTAGAGGAACTCCCGGCGGGCCGCGAGTATCTCCTTCCTCCCTGAGGAGTAGACCGCCTGCACGCCCTTGGACCTCCCCTTCACTACGCCGACGCGAAGCTTGGGTCGCTCTACGTGATAGTATTCACAGAGAATGTCCAGAGCCTTCTCGGGACTGGAGTCGAGAATCGTCCCGACGATCATGGCCTTGAATCGGTCGTCGGGTTCGGCTCTCTCTTTCGTGCTGCGCCACCGCATTCAGACTTCGGTTATCGTGAATGTGAACCTGGCACCGGCGAACTCCTCAGTGCCGGTCCGCTCCCACTTTACGTCGTAGCTCTTCGTCAGCTGCTTCCCTATTATCGCTATGTGATGGGGGAGGTCGGAGAAGAGAGCTTCGACCTTCTTCGGGTCGCGCGTCGAGAGGAGGCTCCTCCTCCTCTTCATGAGGTACTTCACGGCCACGTTCTTGTGCTCATGCCCCTCCACCTCGAGCTTCTCCTTGCCAGTGTCGATCGTGAAAGCCCTCTTCGCCAACGGTGCTGCGTGGACCGTTCAGATTAATGAGCTTTGACGTCGAATGGTTTGAATATCCTGTCGTACTTCCTGGACGAGTTTGAAGAACATCCTCGTCGCGAGTCCCGCCCCACGGGATGCGCTGGACCCTCTCGCCGGGTCGGCGAACCTGCTCTGGCTCGCAGACATGAGCCCGGAGGAGCTCGAGGCGGCGCTTCCATCAGTGGACTGCTTGTTCGTGAACTTCTGGCCGAAGGAGCTCGACGGAGCGAGACTGGCAAAGATGACGAGGTTGTCGTTCGTGCAGTCAGGCCTGGCCGGCGTCAACCACATACCCTTCGGAGAGCTGTCCCCAGATGTAACGGTGAGCAGCAATGCGGGAGGCTACTCTGACGAGGTCGGAGAGTTCGCCTGGGGGCTCCTGCTGGCGGGAGCCAAGAGGATAGTCAGGTTCGGCGCAGAGGTTAGCGAGAACCAGCTGAGGTCGCCGCTGGAGCTCGGCCGCGAGGTCGTGGTGCTGAGAGGACGGACCCTCGGGGTGATGGGCTACGGTGGCATAGGTCGTGTCGTGGCGAGGATCGGCGCCGCGTTCGGAATGAAGGTGAAGGTCTACTCCAGGAGAAGGGAGACGGGGGGCGGCGTGGAGTTCTTCGACGGCGCCTCGGGTCTCGACCAGCTCCTGCGCACGTCCGATGCCGTCGTCCTGGCCGTGCCTCTCACGAACTCCACGAGGAAGGCCATAGGGCGGGAACAGCTCGTCTCGATGAGGAGGGGTGCGATACTTGTCAACGTGGCCAGGGCCGAGGTCGTCGACCAGCAGGCCGTCTACGAGCATCTCGTACAGTACAAGGATTTCGTCTATGCGACCGACGTCTGGTGGACCAAGGACGGCAGAGAGTGCTATCCTCCGGAGTTGCCTTTTCTGGGTCTGAGGAACTTCATCGGGACGCCGCACGTCGCGGGCCCCAGCGCCGTCGCATCGGGAGGGCCTCTGAGGAACTCCCTCGACAACCTGACGAGATACGCCAAGGGAGAGCTGGTGAGGAATGTCGTCGACCGGTCGGACTACCTGTAGCGCCCTCAGAGGCCTGCCGCCTCCCAGACGTCGTCGTCGTTGTCCAGCTGCGTGAACCCGCAGCGGTCGCACTTCCTGCCGGTCAGGACCGTCTCCTTCGGCCCGGTGGCTATCTTCTTCTGGTACTCGACCATCAGACCGGCTCGGCAGCGCTCACAGATCAAGACAGAGCGATTGTGTGGTCGAAACTTGAAGATTTAAGTTGAAGAGCGTCAGGCTGTCTCCGGAAACGGTAGGCAGAGCGAACTTTGGGGATACCTGAGAAGATCAAGAAGATAGAGGAGGACATGCACAGGACGCAGATAAACAAGAAGACGGAGCACCACATAGGTCTCCTCAGGGCAAAGCTCTCCAGACTGAAGCAGGAACAGGAGGAACAGCAGAGCCGTCGTTCAGGCAGCGCCGTGGGGTATGACGTCAAGAAGTCGGGGGACGGCACGGTCGTGCTTATCGGCCTGCCCAGTGTCGGCAAGTCGACGCTCCTGAACAGGCTCACAAACGCAAAGTCCAAGGTGGCCGCATATCAGTTCACCACACTCGATGTCGTACCCGGACTGCTCGAGCACAACGGCGCGAGAATACAGGTCCTGGACCTTCCGGGAATCATACAGGGAGCGTCCTCGGGGAGAGGACTGGGTAAGAGGGTCCTTTCGGTGGCCAGGAGTGCAGACCTCGTGCTGTTCGTGGTAGACGTGTTCCAACCCGAGGCGAGGTCCCTTCTCGAGAAGGAGCTCAGGAGCACCGGAATAAGGGTCGACGAGAAGCCGCCCAACGTCACCATCGAGTCGACTAACTCGGGCGGGATAGCCGTAACGGCCACGGTCAAGCTAACGAAGATCACCGAGCAGCTCGTCAAAGAGATGCTGAGGGTCTACGGGATGAACAGCGCCAGGGTCGTGATAAGGGAGGACATAACCGACGAGCAGCTGATAGACGTACTCGTCGGGACAAGAGTCTACACGCCATCACTGACCATAATGAACAAGATCGACCTGGTGAACGCCGGGTTCACGAACGAGCTGACCTCGAAGTTGTCCTACAAGTTCGTCCCTGTCTCGGCGGAGAGCAACATCAACATCACAGCCCTGAAGGAGGAGATCTACAAGAGGCTGGACTTTGTGAGGATTTACATGCGGAGAAGGACGGGCGAGACCGACTTCGAAGAGCCCATGATAGTGAGGAACGGCTCGAGCGTGCTGGAGGTCTGCAACAAGGTTCACCGCAACATAAAGGATGAGTTCCGTTATGCGCTGATCTGGGGCAAGAGCGCCAAGTTCGGCGGCCAGCGCGTGGGCATAACGCACAGGTTGATGGACGAAGACATTATCACCCTGGTGACGAAGTGACGTTCTCGAGATGACCAGCGCGACCACCTCGCCCGTCGAGGTAATGAGGACCATCAAGACGATAGCGGTCGTCGGCGCATCGAAGAACCCGGGGAAGGACGCATATTCCATACCAATGTTTCTCAAGAGCAAAGGATTCCGGGTGGTCCCTGTAAATCCCACGTCGACCGAGATACTCGGAGAGAGGGCCTATCCGGACCTCCTCTCTCTCCCTTCCGAGGTCGCCTCCGCTGTCGATGCCGTCGAGGTCTTCAGACCGAGCGAAGAGCTTCCCGTGGTGGCGGGACAGGTGGTCGAGCTCTCGAAGAAATCTGGGAGGCGATACATCTTCTGGGCGCAGTCAGGTCTCGAGAACGACGAGGCGAAGCGGGTGCTCGATGAGGCGGGGCTTCCGTACGTCATGGACGCCTGCATGAGGGTGGTCTACGGCATAGCCTCAGGGTCGGCCTAGCGCCGGCCTCTCACTTGAGAAGCTCGTACAGCCGGTAGCGGGCTTCCTCTCCCGCAGTGAGCCTGTAGCCGCAGAACGAGCAGGATACGCCCTCCTCCTTCCTGCGCAAGGAGTATCGCTTGCACCCCGGACATCGCATCTCGGACTCCTTGTTGGGGTTTGACATTGACAACGATTTATCGCCATGGTTCTTATCCTCTTGGGTGCGCCGCGTTTGGAGGGTCTACATGGTGCGATGCAGCACCGGTGAGCTGTATACAGGTTGCACCGTGAACATCGAGAGACGCCTGAAGCAGCACAACGCTGGCGTAGGTGCCAGGTTTACCCGGACCAGGCGACCGGTGGTACTTGTCTACAGGGAGACATGCTACGGTCAGTCAGCCGCCCTGAAGCGCGAGAGGCAGATCAAGAACATGAGCAGGCGACAGAAGGACCTCCTGATTCAGAGGGCTTCGGCCACTACAGAATAGACCGGGCTGTCGGTGGTGAACGGTCTCTTGGTCGAGACCGACTCATAGACGCCGGAGACAGCCCAGCCTGAGCTGTCGAGCATAGAGACCAGCTCGTGCGGAGAGTAGACTCGAATGTCCGTCGGAAACTCCCCTATGAGCTTCATGGCGTCCTCGACCTTTGCGTAGAATCTCCAGGTGCCCCGCTCCCGCGAGCTGCCCACATCGAAAGAGTAGCTGTCCAGCACCAACAGGTCCTCGCTCTCCTCGTAGATGTTCTGTGCCGGATGACCCACGACGTAGTCTCTGTTCCTCAGGCCCGATATCACGAAGAGGCCTCCCTCCCTGACGACCTTGCGAAGACTTCTGAAGAACTCCAGGTCGTCCTGCACTGAACTATATCCTATGCTCGTGAACACGTTGATAGCGCAGTCGAAGGTGCCCTTCTTGAAGTTCGAGTGCAGCTGGGCCATCTCTCCCG
Source organism: archaeon (assembly GCA_021791695.1). GTDB lineage: Archaea > Thermoproteota > Nitrososphaeria > Nitrososphaerales > Gagatemarchaeaceae > Gagatemarchaeum. The sequence continues at coordinate 6,979 of JAJYWC010000050.1, forward strand.
TCGAAAAGGACGCCTTTCGAGCCAGCCCTGCACTTCTGGCCTTTGAGTTGGCGACCTGTACTAGGTAGGGTGAGTAGTCGACGCCTGTCACCGAGAAGCCCAGCTGGGCCAGAGGAATCCCCACGCGACCTATCCCGCAGGGAACGTCTAGTACCCTGCAGTGGTCGAGACCGGCTTCCTGGAGAAGGCCGGAGATGGCGAGGGCGTCAGCCTCACCTTTCTCCCACATGCCCTCGAGCACGAGCTCGTACAGCTTCGCGCCGCGTACGAAGACATCTCTCGCCCAAGCCATGTGGCGGCTACGGCGCTACTGGTAGAAAAACAGGACTGATTACGCCATCTCCATCTCGCTGGAATCAGGGATTGATTGCGGGATGTCGGGGAATCTGTCCTTCATCCTCGACTCGGCCACGGCTGCGGCCTCCGCGAGAGCCCTCTCCGCTTCCTCGTTCGCGGTCTCAAAGTTCAACGAAGACCCGGTCACGGAGCCTGCGTCTACGAGGATGCCGCTCAGCAGGCCGGAGATCTCGCTCATCTCGCCCTCTGCCTCCGGGATGACGCCGGCCAGCCCTTCGCGGAGGTTCCGGACGACGGAGGTCGCCGGGGCGAGCGTGAGCACGACTTCGCCGAGCTCAGTCACCGTGTTAAGTCTGAGTACTATCTGCTCCAGTGCGAGCTTGGACTGCGTGACCATCTTGCTCATCCTTCGGAGCTCCGCCAGTTCGTTCGCGAACATCGACGCCCTCTGCGTGTCCCGCTTCTGGACGGAGCTGACAATCTTGTTGAAGAGATACGTGTCCCTGTCCCGGAGCTTAACCACGGCATTATCGAGCTTGGCCATAACGGTCTGTATCTGACGAGTCGCCTGGTCGAGACGTGGCTTGAGAGGACCAGGGTTGTTGAACCTGCCCATCAACCTGTCCCCAATACCGGGTCCCTTCTTGTTATCCCAGTTATTAGAAAACTGTGACATGATTGGTCCTTGGACGTTTCTCGGGGTTATCTTGACTCGAGTGAAAATTGCTTCACACTTCTATGAACCGACCGCGTCGCGCGTATCGCGTTGGCATACTTGAGTATCGGCATCGCGTCTACTCGTCGTCCTGGAACTTCTTCGCCACTCTTTCGGCCGCCTGCGTGGCGGCCTCCACAGCATTCATGATGCTGGTCCTTACGGCTCCCTTCTCCAGCTCGTAGATGCCCGCTATCGTCGTCCCCGCCGGCGTGGTTAC
>JAJYWC010000018.1 GCA_021791695.1 archaeon
GTACGTGATCTTCCTGATGACGACGCTCGACCTCAGCGCCCTCTCCGCGGCGTTGTTGTTCCAGTCCACGCCTTCCTCCTCCAGGAAGGTGAAGAGCATCCCCCTCTCCCTCTTCAAACGCTTGACGAACCTCCTGCAGTTCTTCTCTTTCGACGAGGAGTACGACGCGATGAGAGCGTCGACCCTCGCCTCGAGCCTCGCCTTCGCCCTCAGCCTCTCCTCGCGGGCGGTGACCCTCTCCCCGACCCTTATCGAGTCCCTGAGCATCCTCTTCAGCTTCTTGGCGAACGGGAAGAACTCCTCGCCGGGGCTCTTGTACTTCAGGGTGTCCTTGACCTCCCTCATGTAGTGGACCAGGCAACGCTGATGCTTCCCACCCACGTGGTTCCACGCGCCCCATGAGTCGCTGACCATCGTCCCTCCATAATCGCCGAGGACCCTCCTGGGGGACGTCCTTCCCCCTCGATTTCGCGACCTCGTACACGACGGACCACTTCCCTACGAACGCCCAGAGCCAGTGGTTCTTCCCCTTGATCCGCCAGCCCGTCTCGTCGCCGTGGAGGCTCGCCTCACTCACGAGCTCCTCCTTCAGCTCCTCGTACCTCGGCCCGAACGCGCTCGCGACGCTCATCACGCAGTGGACCATCGCGGCCTCCGTGATGTCGAGGCCGAAAAGGAGCTTGAGGAGCGAGCCTATCTTCTCGTAGGACGTGCCGAGCAGCTTCAGGGAGACGATCAGGAGCATCAGCCTCAGGCCGAACCTCTCGTTGCTCCCTCCATTGATCACGTTTGGAATCGGAGGTGAGACCTGCCTCCTGCACCTGCAGCAGTACCTCCTCTTTATGACGTATCGAGTGACCACAACTCTTGCAGGCACGATGTCCTCGACGACCCTGGTGTAGGAGTCGGTGGGCTTCTCAGAGATGACGCCACCGCACCTCGGACAAGTGGATTGGTCGAGCTCTACCGTGGCGTCCACCCTCTCCGGTCTGGCCCTGCCCGCGCCCTGATGACCTTCCCTCCTCCCGGACTTCTTGTACCGCCTCCTCTCGGTGTTGGCCCTGGCGTCTATGCTCCTGGCTACGACTGCGGACACCGTGGTCTTCAGGGATGCGAGCTCCTCCCTCAGCTCCCTGTTCTCCTCCCTGAGCCTCGCGTTCTCTTCCTCCAGCTTTGTGCATGACTCCCTGTAGCGCTGGAGCTCCCGGGCAAGCCCATCATTGGATGCGTCGGTGGTCCCCTGCGACAACACGACGGACATCCTCAGTCCGGACAGAAATGCGTCAACGCCGAAAGGAGATTACCTACTGCTCAACTAACGGACTTCATAACGGTAAACATGTACGAAATCTGGTAGTCTACCGCGGCTTCAGAACTGGATCGTCGTGGTGGGGAAAAAACACCCGGGAGGGTGCGGAAGCGCGCACATCCAAGATGAACCGCCTCAATCTGAGCAGGCGTCGTTCAGCGGAACTTCCGGGGGTACGCACGATGCCACTCCTTGTGCAGCAGGACCTGCCAGTCTTTCTCTGGGACCCACTCAGTCCCCTGTCTGACGTCGACATCCGAGAAGACGTTGAAGTTTGCCTGATCGGAGGTGATGAGAACCTTGGACTGGGTTGCGATACGCGAGTGTGGCCTAGTGACCGTAAACTTCGCTTTGGAGTCCATCGAAGCAAGAGCAGGGTTCTTCGGGTTTACTGTCTGCCAAAGGCGGTTCTCCGCCTCAACCCTAGTGTCTTCGTCGGGCTTGAAGACTACCCTGTTCCCCCACTCCACGGTGACATTTCCGCTATTCATATCCTGGATGACGCGCCAATAGTGTGGTTCGGGTACCTCCGCTATCCTGCTCGGAGGTGGAGGCGGAAGGAAGTTCGGAGCCTGAGGGTCAGCCCTTGGCGGGATGACGGGGAGCTCGATTCGAGAAGGATGAAGGTCTCCGTGATGCACCGTATTGATTGCGTTCTTTGGAGTTGGCCAAAGGAAGGGAAAGTCAGAGGACGCGATGTAGAGTTTGATCCGATGCCCCTTCTCGAAGCGGTATGAAGTGCCGCACATCTCTATCTTCAACTCGTAGACTTCGTCCGGCTTCATGGGTGCCGGGGTGGTGTCAGAATCTCGATGTGTTCCATTGATGGACCACCTGGAGACAAGGACGGTTGTGCCATCAGGAGCTTGGTCGCACAACTTCACTACGAAACTCGCCACGTCAGCGGTAGACGACGCGTAGAGTACCGCGCGGGGTTGGCCTGTCACCTCGACATCGTGGTCGAGCGGAGAAGTGCCATAAACGAGCGATACGCGATCGTCATAGCGCTGGTCAAGAGGGAGTCCCACAGGGTCGTACACTCCCCCCCATAGTCCGGTTGCTATGCCAGCGCTCGGGTCATGCTTGAGTGAGTCGCTGGACTCTCCGGCAGTGGGAGAGTCCCAGCCTAGCGACCTGTTATCCCCAAGATAGAGCGACTTCCATGAAGTACCCTTCAGGGGGAACTCGTCTTCCAGTCTCCAGCGCCCATTCTGCCAAGAGGTGGCGGGGTGCCTGAGCACGTCTGGAGGCGTGTAGTCCTGGACATAGAGAGATACCGGCGGCTCATTCATCACTCCTGTGTCCGCTCCCTTCAGCCAGTAATCATACCACCGGAGCATCTCATGGAGAATGTGTATCCTCGGACCCGGCCTCGCCCTGTCCGGGAGTTCGTGCATCCAAGGACCGGCGATGAGCTTCTTCGGGCTCTTTATGTGCTGGAAGAACTTTATCGGCTCTGATGGATAGTAGTCATGCCAGCCGTTTATCACGAGGGCGGCGGCCTTCACCTTGTCGCACTTCTGGGAGATTGACCCTTCGTAGTAGTATGGGCCATCCACGTCGTTCTCGAGCCAGGCGAGAAACCACGGCACGTTGTCTTTTGTGTGCTGCCGCCAGAGTTTGAGCCAGCGTCCCTCGGGGTCCTGATATTCGGGTGGCATGTAGTTCATGGCAATCATGTGGGCAGCGTACATCCCTGTGAAGTGGAGCATCGAGAAGTTGCCTCCCTCATATCCCCATCCGGACGAGTACCAGTGAAACCCACCTGAGAATGGCACGATTGCCTTGAGATGTGGCGGCGCAGTCGCGGCGCACAGCACGGTGCTGTAGAAGCCGTAGGAGACCCCATACATGCCGACGTTCCCGTTGCACCAAGGCTGTTTCGCGAGCCACTCAACAACTTCATAGCTGTCCTGCTGCTCCTGGGCACTGTACAGGCGGTTTGACGTCCCCTCGGAATTACCAGTCCCGCGGGTGTCGACGAAGAAGACCCTGTAGCCCCTCTTGGCGAAGAATACTCCCATGTCATGCCGGCTGCTGCCGTTGAACCCGCCTGAGTTTAGGTCCTTGTGGTACGGATTGTAGTTTCCGATTATTGCCGGAAATCGGTCTTCAACTACGCGCCCGTCTCTCACAGGGACATAGGCGTTCGACGCCAAGCTGATTCCATCTTTCATCGGGATAAGGACGTTCTGTTCTATCTTCCAGTCGTACTCCTGCTGAGATGCGTCGGTCTCCATTGCGTGCCTCGGCAATGACCAATGTTAATAATAATTCCTTGTTGCAGCTCGGCAGCCAAGACACTCACCCCGGCTGCCTTAGCGCATCTTTACCGGCAGGCGACCGAGAGGCAAGAAGCGCGAGGCCACAACCGCGCTCTGGAGGGCAAACCGGTCTTAAGATGCGCGTCAACCAGGTACCAAGAAGTCTTATGAGCGCATGCGACTCAACTGCTGGCGATAAACACGCATAAGCAAAGAAATACGTACACGTTTAGCGTTCTGAAGCGGTTCGACCTGCCTGAGCGGATTTCTTGACGTGCATGCGTATGAGCGTGTCAGTCACTCACGTAGCGATTGATGTCAGCAGAAAGGAGCGCCTCTCCAGACCAGGAGTCCCTTGCAAGGGAGCTTGAGCGCTACGAGAAAAGGTGCTCCGAGCTGGAGAAGCAGGTGGCCACGCTCGCGTCAGAGAACAAGGAACTGAGGGAGAAGCTCGCATCGCTCGAGGCCACAGTGTCAGCCGTCGTGGCGAGGGGTATCGACGCGAAGGCCGACACGACGAAGCATCGCTACAGGAAGTCTGGGAGGAGAGAAGGGGCACGAGTGGGCACGCGTCCACGCCGTCCTGATGTCGATCAGGGAGACGTACGGGCTGAGGAAGGAGAACTTCTTCGACTATGTCATGGGATACTGAGCAAATCTACTTCAGAACGCTAAACGTGTACGGTTGGACGAGTTTCCCCCGGACCAGTCGCGGCTCTGCTGAAGCAGGTGCACGAGGCGTACGTTACGAAAGAACACGTCTCGGGGGTCGCCTATTCGTAGCGGTGCTCTCACACCAAGATAAGTCAGGTCAGGACCAAGCAATCGTTCGTCATTGACGGGTGGCAAGTCGATAACGACGGCACGCCCTTCGTTCCACGTAGGACTCATTCCGAGCTTAAATAAAAGGAGGAGCGCCTCTGATTGTGAGCGGATTCACGACCCTCTTCCGCAGATGCCCAGCCTGCGGACACAGATTCAAGATCAGGTTCGAGCGAGTCGAGCGCATCTCAGAACAGACCACAACCACTTCAATCCCTCTGGTGGTGGAGAGGTCTGCGGAGAACTTTATTGGCGGTCCGGTAATATCACCAGAGGAGCCCCTGGTCGTGGGAGACGGTCCCCCGATAACGGTAGACATCGAAGAGTTTCAGTACTCGTACAGGTGCAAACACTGTGGTCACGAGTGGTATGAGAAGAAGGAGAAGGTCCACGGTGAATCCGTCGACCGGACAAAGTGAATTCCCGAAGCTGCCACGACGGCCATCCCGACAGCATCCGGCTACACCGGCTGGCGCTTTCACCCCTGCATAAAGGCGCGGCCAGGTTAAGGATTGAGTGATTGGTCTAGGCTGTTTGTTTCCTGGCGGTATGCGGGGATGTCGGCTCCCACGTATCACGAGTATCCAATTCCTGACACGTGAGAGGACACCCCTCCATCTGATGCTCTACGGGGTGTATGTCTACCTGTGCTCAAACAGCTTGAGGAGAGCATCTAAAATCCTTGAGTCCCTGATGGAGAGGTCTCATGAGGCCATACGTCAGCGGGTACAGCGTCTGGCACCGATCTGCGACGGGTTGGAGACCGACAGGAGGCTCGTCAGCGCGATCTTCGTCGACGAGACGATGATAAGGATCAGGGGGAAGCGGGCGTGGGTCTGGGTCGCTTTTGAGCCAGGGCCGAGGACGTTCCTCGCCTTCAGGATCACGTACAACCAGTCCGTCCCCGACGCCTACCTCTTCCTCAAGGAGCTGAGGATCAGGTACGGGAGGAAGCCCATCTGGACCGACGAGGGAGCGTGGTATCCAGAGGCCTGCAGGTGGGCTCGTCTGGAGCATCACGTGTATGGCACCGAGCTGAAGAACCAGATCGAGAGGATGAACCAGGCGCTGAAGGACAGGATCGAATGTTTCGACGACCTGTCCCCATGCCTCAAGGAGGATTGCGACAGGAAGCACGTGAGCAACTTGATAGCGGTCTTCAGGTTCTTCCACAACCACGTGAGGGTCAACGGAGAGATCTGAAGAGCGCCGATGGAATGGGACGACAGACCGGAGTATGAGAGGTTCATCGAGCTTATTGGTAGGGAGGTGTTAAGTTGACCGCGCTGAGTGGTCGGCCGATACCTTATATTCTCCTGGAGGTAGTGTGAAGGTATGAGGATACTTGTAGTAAACCCGTTCGGAGCCACGGAGCCCGGGGCGAAGGAGACATTTGCCAAAATCGCCCGGTCTGACGTGAAGTTCGATGTGGAGAACATAAGCGCTGTCTTTCCGCTGGACTACAACACTTGGGGGTACAACATGCTCAAGGTCACAAATGCCACGGTCGAGCGCGTCATAAAGGCTGAAGAGGAAGGATATGACGCCGCCTTCATCTCGTGCATGCAGGATCCGGGCTTGTACGAGTCCAGAGCAGTAGTGGACATCCCCGTCACGGCAAGTTTGGAGAGTGCCGCATGGGTAGCGATGATGATGGGCAAGAAGTTCTCAATCGTCACTGTGCCTCCGCCCGTGCCGCAGCAGATGGCCTACGTCGCCGACAAATACGGGCTGAGGGAGAGAATCGCCTCCATACGCTACATAGACATCATAGCGAACAAGCTCTACCCCGAGCAGACGGACCCCAAGGTCGTGCGTGACAAGACGATGGAGGTGATACGGAAGTGCGTAGAAGAGGACGGCGCCGAGGTAATCATCTCGGGATGCACGATTCTAGGAGCCGTGCTTACAACGTTTTTTGACGCATCCATCAAGAACGAGCAAGTCCCCATCATCGACCCGATGGTGGCAGGATTCAAGATGACTGAGCTCATGGTGGATATGAGGAAGCTCGGATATCCTGCCGTGAGCCGGCTCGGGTTGTGGAGAAAACAACCTGAGAAGGAGCACCAGGAGCTTCGAGAATGGATGAGAAAGAATCCATCGCCCGAACAGTACTATCAGGGGCTCCAGGAGGAAGTACGCTAGGCCGACCCTCGTTTCAGGGGCTTGGGCGAAGAAACGCTATTTGCGAGGTTTCCCGCTTCGGCTGTTCTTCGCCTAGAACTCCATGCGCATGAGCCGTCCGGACTACTTGAGTCCTCAGTGAGAGGGCGTCATGACGAGGTAACCATACTTCTCGACTTCAACCCGGTACCCAGGGTGCACGATCGTAGTGGCGTCTTTGTCTTCTATCACCGCAGGACCCTTTACGACATTGCCCCACTTCAGCGACGTCCTCTCGAAGACCCCCGCAGATAGGTAGCTGCTGGCCTCCGAGAAGTATACGTTCCGAGTCCCCTTGCTTGCGTCGATCGGTGACTCATTCCCCCTTGGCAAGGCATTTATCCTTGGTTTGGGTATCGAACCGATTCCTACGAGCCTTACACTGACGACTTGTGTCGGCTCCGTCCTCACCGCGTGGCCGTATGTCCTCTCGTGTATCGCGAAGAAACGCTCTTCTATTTTTCTGATATCAGTGGGCTTGACCTCTCCGTCTGGTATCTCGACGAGAAGTTCGTAGGATTGGCCCAGATATCTCATGTCGAGAGACCTCACGAATGAGACATCTTCGTCTCGTACTCCCTCGCTGGAAAGGAGTTTCATTGCGTTGTTCCGGAAGTCTTCGTAGATCTTGTTGAGCCGATCGATGTCGATTGTTGAGGTCTGATGGACGTACGTCTGCACGAACTCGTGTTTCACGTCAGTGACAAGAAGTCCGAGGGCGGAGGTCAATCCCGGGTTGTGTGGGATTATCACTTTTGGAATTCCGAGTTCCTTTGCGAGCGCGTTAACGTGCATAGGTCCCGCGCCGCCGAACGCGACCAGACTGAACTCTCTTGGGTCATATCCTCTCTCGACAGAGACGAGGCTGAGGGCCCGAAGCATGCTCGCGTTAGCTATGTCGACTATGCCCATAGCACTCTCGACAATGGTGTACCCGAGCGGGGTGGCGCATTTCTCCTTGATAGCGTTGCTCGCCGCTTCAGGATTCAGTTTCATCTCGCCCCCAAGGAAGTAACTTGGGTCTATTCTCCCGAGGACTAGATTCGCATCGGTGATGGTAGGCTCAGTTCCGCCTGTCATGTAGCAGGCCGGTCCCGGGGATGCCCCTGCGCTCCTCGGACCTACCTTGAGCGCGCCGCCTGAATCAATCCACGCTATACTCCCTCCACCAGCACCAATCTCGACGAGGTCAATAACGGGTGTCTTGAGCGGATACCCTCCTCCCTTGGTGAGCCCTGTCTCCGGAGTTGCGGCCGGCCCGACCTCGTAGCTGCGCGCCATGCGAGGCTGCCCCCGCTCGATCGAGCTGGCCTTGGCGGTCGTTCCACCCATATCGAACGAGATGACGTTGTGCTCTCCCAGCATCTTGCCTATGTAGGAAGCTGCTATCGCCCCTGCCGCCGGCCCCGACTCGATGAGGTACGCGGGCTTCTCCTTTGCAACTGCGGAGGTCATGAGCCCCCCGCTCGACTGCATCACGTAGAGTTCCCCGGCAACCTTCCTTGTGCTCAGCTGAGACTCGAGCTTAGCGAGGTACCTGAAAACGACGGGCATTATCACAGCATTTATCACGGTCGTGCTGGCGCGTACATACTCTCGGAACTGCGGGCTAATCTCGGACGAGACAGTGATGAAGACGCCCGGACAATGCTCCGATATGATTGATGCTAGTCTTCTCTCGTGGTCGGGATTGACGTAAGAATGGAGCAGGCAGATAGCCACTGCCTCCACCTCTGCCTTCTTTAGAGCGAGCGCCACGCTTCTTGCGCTCTTCTCGTCGAGGGGTGTGAGAACATCGCCCTCGGCTGTCACTCTCTCCTTGACTTCGTACGCCCTGTGACGAGGTATTAGCGGCTTAGGTTTGTTAAAGAATATGTCATAGAGCTTCGGTCGTATCTGTCTCTGGATTTCCAAGATGTCTCTGAACCCCTCGGTCGTAACAAAGCCGCCCTTGGCCACGTTCCCTTCGATTATCGCGTTCGTTGCAATCGTGGTGGCGTGTACCGTCTGTATCACATCCTGTGCCGTCCCGTCGTCGAGAACCCGAAGCACGGAGTTCATGAACCCGACCGATGGGTCTGAGGGTGTTGTGGGGACCTTAGCGGTCTTCGTGGACCCCGTGTCTAGGTCCACGAGAATCGCGTCCGTAAACGTCCCGCCGATGTCAACTCCTATTCTCTTTCGCATCTAATCTTCCTCGCTGCAGAAATGCGGAAATACGTTCTTCATTGTTACCCCTGTCACTCCCCTCGCGCCCTCATCCTCGTTCTCAACTCAGCGGTAGCATCTCTGTCGAGGGCAAGAGTCGTAATGTCGATTACCACCCCGTACGAATCCTTCGCTCGCGTGGTGGAGATTTTACCCTGAATCACGTCTCCTAGGACTGCCGATTCGTCTCGGTCCAGAGGGCTTCCGTAGCCTCCGCCACCGGGTGTTCTAATCTCGACCGAGTCTCTGGAAGATGCTGTGAACGTTACCTTTGAGGGGAGGATTTCCTTGTTCTTACCATTTCGCAGTACAGAGAACTCAGCCGGACGTCCGTCCATTCCCCCAAGCATGCCGTGAGGAGGTATCTTTACGGTGTCGGCCAAGAATGTAACCGTCGCGTCGTGGTCCCTGAACCTGTACACCCTTCTGAGGCCGAGGCCGCCCCGATACTCTCCCGGACCATCAGAGTCCTCGACTAGCTCGTACCTTTCTATTATGACCGGGTACCCAATCTCCATCTCCTCGACTGGCGCATTCTCAGTGTTCTGATGATGCGCTTGAACAGCGTCTTCTCCGTCCTTGGTCGGCCGCCCACCGTAGCCCCCTGCAAGAGTTTCAAGATAGACATAGGACTCGTTGGACCTGGGGTCGACTCCTCCAAATGCGATGTGCAAGATTGTTTTCTTGCCTTCAGCGGCGACCCGGTCCGGCATGGCCTTAGCCAGGGCCCTAAAACACCCCTCCACGACCTTGATTCCGACCTCCCACCCACCGACCACGGCTGCGGGATGTGAGCAGTTCACGACGGTGCCTTTCGGGGCTATGAGCTTGACGGTCTGGTAAAATCCATGATTAACTGGGATGTCAGAAGGTAGGAGAGCCTTTATCGAATAGACTACGCTCGAGTATGCCTGGGCGTAGGTGGAGTTCATAGGTGCCTTCCTTTGTGCCTCCGCTCCAGTCAAATCAAACTCCACGTGGGAACCTTTGATTGTCAGCCTGATCGGGATTCTTATTGGTCGGGCGGTAACACCATCGTCATCCAGGAAGGTCTCAGCTTCATAGACGCCCTCCGGCCACTTGGCCATTTCAGCTTCGGTCCTCCGCTGGGTGTATTCATACAGCCTCTCGATGGTAGTCTCAACGAACCCGACCCCGAATTTGTCGATGATCTCGACTATTCGTCGCTGTGCTAGCTTGTTCGCGGCGACCTGAGCCCTGATGTCGCCGCCGAACTCCTTCTTTCCACGAACGTTTGCCGCGACGAGCCTGTAGATGTCGTTGTCAATCTCACCCTTCTTGACAAGCTTCACTCCCGGAAGAATAATCCCCTCCTGGTAGATGTCTGTCGTGACAGCGATGCTTCCGGGAGCACGGCCTCCGATGTCGACGTGGTGCGCAAGATTTGCCGAATAGCCGAAGAGTCTGTCCTTGTAGAATAGCGGCGAGACCAGACTGATGTCGTTTAGGTGACTCATGTTCATGTGTGCATCGTTTACAAGTATCCCGTCACCGGGACGAAGCTCGGCCGGGCCGTACACGCCGACTGTCGAGGGGACGGCGAAGACCAGCGAGCCCAGGTGGCTCGGCTGGCTAAACGCCTGTACGACGACCTTCAGGTCTTTGTCGAAGATTGCACAGGAGAAGTCCAATCTCGTCTTTATGTTTGTGGAATAGGCAGACCTAGCAAGCGCCACTCCGGATTCCTCAACAGCAGCCTGCAAAGCGTTCCGGACTACCTCAAACCGTATAGGGTCGTGCCTGCGCACCGTTTGACCTTCCAATTTGTCTAAATCGCGGCGAGCGCGGGGTGATATTAATGCTCTACAGGAACTGCCAGGCTGCACCATTATTAAGAACCATGAAACATCCTAAAGCACTTTACCTGTCGGCGAGCCCTCGCTTCACTCGGCCGAGCCGTGGCGGAGCCGAACCTCAACGATGGTTCTCCTAGCCAGAAGTATGTCGCCGTGACTGCGAGCAGAGTGACTGCATACGAGAGCCTGAGCTCCGTTCCGGTCCTGCCAACGTGCATGGCCGGTGTTGTCGCGCCCTTGACAGGCAGGCAGCAGGCCGCTTCCAGTGGCGTGCCCGACGTCCGGCTCAGCGCGTAGATGTCGAGAGCCCGTCTCCCCGTGCCGGTCAGGACGTAGCAGCCGCTCTTCGCCTCGACTTCGATGAACCCGGAGAGTTTCAGCAGGTGGCGCTGAAGCTGGCCGCTGCTTTCCACTCCCAGTTCGCGCTTCAACTGCGAAAAGGAAAGCTGTTTCTCCTGCACAAGCTCCAGGATCCGCACCCTGGTTGAGTGTGAGAGAGCCTCGAAGATCGCGTATCTTGTATCGGCTGGAAGATCCTGTACGCCGAGAGACATCCTGGAACACTCACGCGATAGAGTGCCGTGCGACTATACAATGCCTGATTTCTGGACATTATAAGCCGGCAAGTGGCAGGCATGGGCGAGCGTGCCGAAGGCGAAAAAGATGGATGACAGGCGGAAGGGAAAGACGACGTCGGCCGCGCCCGGGGGCTGAGAGTAGAACGCCTGCTGGTCTGCGTTCATGCATCTTGCCTCCCCCTTCCAGATTGTCCGCTACTCATCCTGACCACCCTCCTGCCGATATAGACAAGCGAGACCGCCATCAGAATCATGAAGGCTAGGTTGATCAGGTACGGGTAGTCGTACACGAGCATAAAGAGGCCGGCCGTCGGGGCGAAAACACCGACTAGCGTGAGGCCGATGGGCACGCTGCAGCATCCCCCGCTGAAAAGGGCCGGGACCAGCGCGAGCAGTCCGACCGGACCAGCCCCCCTCGTGAAGTGGGAGAACCGGAGGCTGAACACCGTCAGTACGATGTTCAGGGAGAAGAGCGTGGCGAGAACCAGCGAGAAGATGAAGGGTCCGTAGATGAGGTTGACCTGGAGGTGTCCGTTCGGATACCAGACCATCGCGGAATTGTAAAAGCCTGAGAGGCTGGAGAAAGAGTTGAAGAAGGAAGGGTTGGGTACCTGATACTTCTGCAGGAGAGCGGTGATGTCGAGCGAATAGTAGAAGAACATGCCGCCTGAGACGGTGTAGAGCAGCCAGTAGCCGAGCCAGCTCCCAACCATCAGGACCTTGAATCTGCGTGCGCGGAGTACCGCCCTGAGAAGCGAGGGTACGCTCTGTCTCCCTTGAGTGGCCTCTGTTCGCGGGACGTTGATGGGTCTAGGTCCTTGCACTCTCCTTCGCTCACCCGCTATGCCGATGCCGTCTGGAGATTGTCTACGGCGGTTATCGCGCTATGGATTGTCGTTCCGAGATTGAGACCGCTGGTCACAATCGTCCCCGACGGGCCGATGAGGTACCATATGTCGAGGTCGGCCTGCGGGTTGTAGGTGTAGGTGGCACTCTGGGACGTATCTGCAAAGAGCCAGCCGGGATGGCTGTCCACCCCGCCGGCATACTGACTGGCGAACTGGGTCATCGTCGGACCTGAGTAGCCAAGGTCGTTGTAGTCCTCGACCGTTATCAGCGTGACGCCAGCAGAGCGGAGTTGAGAGTAGTATTGCGACGCGATGACGGGGGCGCTCTCCTGGCAGCCCGGGCACCAGGTGGCAACCATCCATACGAGGACCGCGTGGCCCTGGAAACTACTCAGCGAAGTAGACGTCCCGTTGGTCAGATAGATGGGCATGTCTGGAGCCCTGTCCCCCGCATCGATGCCGGTGCTCGTAGTCAGAGTAGTTGTTCCGGTGCCTTCTGTGGTGTTTGCTTGTTGTTGATGGTTGTAGAATGCGTAAGCGCCGATGCCCGCCGCGACAAGCACGACGAGCACACCAAGCGAAACAAGAAGCAGCTTCCTCTTAGCCCCCTTTCTCCCTCTTCCGTTCCGCCGTCGCTGGGGGCTCCGGTTACTCATTGTTGTCCTGCCCTCTTCCCCGCATCGCAGCAGGAGGTGATGCTCCGGCTCAGGTAGTGTACTGAGATGAGCAGGAGCGCGACAGAGAGCGCGTAGAAGTACTGCGAGTTGAACTCGAAGAAGGCCTGGAGTCGAGGGGATATCTCGTAGAGGGCCGGCGTCGAAGCTCCGGTCATGGCTATGAGGCTCGGTATTAGAGGGGTGCAGCAGAGGCCATTCACCAGGCTTGCGAGGATTGACCCTACGGTGACAGCTTTGACGGAGGATGCCCGCATCCTGAACGCGTAGACGTCCAGCGTGGCTACAAGGGCTATGAGGACGCCGAAGGTTAGGGCGAAGGCCACCTGAGTGGGAGTTATGAACTGAATCGCGTAGGGCACGAGCGCACCTAGGGGCAGCGAGGGAAGGAGGAACATGTACAGCACGGAGACGGACATCGAAAGCGCGAGAAAGAGGAGAAGGTATATCCTCCCCGCGAACGCAGCTCCAAGCGCGAAACGCTCGTAGTGGAGGCGGCCCAGTGGGCTAGCCGTCAATCAGGCTCGACCCCCGTTGGAAATAGATTCGATTCATTTGCAGCAATCATCGTCTTCTCCACCAGGCTTCCTCTGTGGGCTCCTGCCTCTGCCCCTTATCCTCGATGCAATCCCAATCGCAACAACTGTTATGACCAGGACTGCCGCACCAGCGAAGAGCAGTTCGTATCTTCCCGCAACCACCGAGAGGGACGCGAGCCCGCCCGCAGCTACGATCAGGACGGGCACGCCGCAGCATGCCACAATTGCGAGTATCGCGAAGAGGAACGCCACAGGGGTTGAGCGGGGCTCCTGTCTTCCTCCCCCCTCCTCGCGGCTCCGAACACCTCGTACGCCACCGCTGCTTCGCTTTCTCAGGTCCGACATCTCGAGATGACTTCCTCCTACTCCACACAGCAGCTCATCTTCCCCACGTCCATGTAGAACGACTGCGCGGCGAGTTTGACCGACTCCGAGAGGGTGGGGAAGACGTGGACCGTATCGATGATGTCGTCGACGGTGAGCTTGTTCTTGACCGCGAGAACGCCCTCGTGTATCAGGTCCGCAGCATGGGGCGCGAGGATGTGCACCCCTACTATCCGCTTCGTATCGTTGTCGATTACCATCTTCACGAGCCCTCGCGTGTCTCCGATTATGTGGGCCTTCGGGACAAGGTCGAATGGAAGAACACGACAGGCGCACCTTATCCCCTTTCCCAGAGTCTCAGATTCGGTCAGGCCGACCCTCGCAACCTCCGGGTAGGTGAAGACGGCCGAAGGAACTTCGCCGAAGTTGACCTTCTTCTTGGCGTCGTCGCTGAAGGCGTTGTGAACGGCCACCGCCCCCTCCTTCGCGGCGATGGTCTCGAGCATGGGCTCGCCTATCACGTCACCAGCGGCCCAGATGTTGTCAGCAGAAGTTAGCATCTCGTCGTTGACCACGACGAATCCCTTCGCGTCGGTCTTCACCCCTGCCTTCTTGAGGCCCAGGTCTTCGGTGTTGGGCCTCCTCCCGGTCGCGAGGAGGAGCTGGTCGCAGAGAACTCTTCCCGGTCCACCTTTCTTTGTCGTGAAATTTACCACCTTCTTGTTATCTCTGCCTCCCTTTGAGACTCGATTGACAGTTACCCCAGTGAATACATCGATTCTTAAATCCCCAAGATAGCTAGTGAGCGCTTCCGAGACCTCAGGCTCGTCTTCTGGGAGGATTCTTTTGCTCCGCTGCAGCAATGTGACTTTGGTGCCGAACTGGGCGTACATCTGGGCGAACTCGAGGCCGAGAGCCCGCCCGCCGATGACGCACATCGACCCGGGGAGCTCGCTCAGGCTGAGGGCTTCCTCGTTCGTCAGATAGTCCACTCCGTCGATGCCTTCGATGGAAGGTATGCTGGCGCGAGCTCCGGTCGCCACGAGAAGTTTCTCCGCCTGAAGCGTCTCGTCACCGGCCCTTACCTCGTTTCGCGAAACGAATCGCCCTTTAGCGGGGTAATAGGTTACCTCCTCAAGGCCCTTGAGCACATCCGCATACTTTTCCTTCCTAAATCCCCTGACCAGCCTGTCCTTCTCCTGCATGACCTTTTGGAAATTGAGCTTCCCGCTCCCGTACTCTATCCCCTTGAACATGCTCCTCGTCTCATTATGGAACGATGTCCCGACGGTGATCAGGCGCTTGCTCGGGACGCAGCCGACGTTGACGCACGTACCCCCGAGGACAGCTCCCCCTGTCGCGCTCTCGCCGACCATGGCGGTCCTCACCCCCAGCTCGTTCGCCTTTATCGCGGCAGAAAAAGCGGCTGAGCCCTGCCCGAGAATCACAAGATCGAAGCGGCTCACGACGATCTACTACCTCTCCAGCGCGTCGCAGGTGAGAAGGTTCACGGCATACTTTCTCAGGTGCTCGTCGACTATCTTCAGGAGCGGGAGGATCGTCTCCCCGTTGATCGAATAAATCCTTGACTTGCCTTCTCGACTTGCGGTGACCAGACCGCAGAACGCAAGGCATCTGAGGTTGTGCGAGACGTGCGTCTGCTCCATCCCGAGCCCGCTGCAAATTTGCGTGACACTCATCCTGCCATTCTCTCTCAGCAGATTCAGAATCTGCATCCTGGCAGAGTTGGACATCGCCTGGAAGAACAACGCCTGCGGTTTGGCAGGGAGTATCTCAAGTGTCATATCTGTCATATGACACTATAAGTCATATAAGCCTTGTGAAGAGACTTTCACAAGCCGGTTTCCTGCGACAGGTAGCTCCATATTCCCTAAGTGGATAGCGTGGCGCCGACGATGTAGATGTCGAATTGGAGGTCGTCGCAACTGCTGAGTTTGTATTGTGATTGCGTCGATGAGCAGTACCAATTTGAGCACCGTTTTCGGTGTGGTTCCCGTCAGGCCCACCACATTCAGGTTTGGGTCCTTCGAACCCCTCGCGTTCTCAAGGTTGTAGTCGCAGTCGTGGACGACGTCGTGGATCATGCGGTATGCTGAAGATTCCGGATTTAAGCTTGGGCATCCAGAAAGTCGGGGATTTGCCATCGTGGAGCGAGGTGCCCCGGGCGTAACCTGAACTTTAAGTTCAAATCCCACCCGCCAATCAAAGCGTTCCATCGAATCACACACAACGAAAGTTCGCGGACCGAGGCTCATCGGTCCCTCGCAGTGTGACAAAAGTATGTCAATCGACACTCGTCCTCAGTTGATAAAATGTGCCCCCGGGCGGGATTCGCTCATGGACGGTCCGGGGATTTTGAGTGAGTTTTCGGCAGCGATTAGTCGCTCGCGGGGACGTATCGGTAATACGCAACGAGTACGAGCGCCTGGCTGGGTGTGGCCTCTATCGATGGGGATGTGCTCCCATTACTCCAGTGGTCAAAGAAGTACCCGCCGTAGTCATCCGCCGATACGGCCACCGTACTCCCTGAATCGACTTCAAAGGTGGAAGGCGTGAACCCTGAGATAGAGGCACCACCTTGTTGAGTCACAGTGACCCAAAGACCCCCCGAAGTAGAGGTTCCATTCAGCTTTTCCGACTGGATTGTAATTGGAACTGTCGCTGGATTCGTTGAGGCCAACAAGGAGGCCATCTGGTCAAGGTAGGGGCTCAGTTGGGTGTATGGCTGAGTTCCAGTTCCGTTCGTTATGTACAGATACCCAACATAGCCCGAAACTGCCAGCAAGTACGCCGGGTCGAGGGATGGGACGGCGTAGCTGAAGAACATGAAGTTACTCTTGGTATAGCCCGTGTGCCAGGCGCCCACGCCAGCGATAGAATCCCATCCAGCCGTCAGCGAGAGGGAAGGGAGGTATGCGTTCTCAAAGGTCCCAATTACGTTCACGCTACCGATGAAATCGGATGGGACGTCGGCACCAGAGTTCGCCAACACCTCAGTCATGCCGATGGACTGGTCATACTGGTTGAGGGTGGCAAAATATGAGGGAATGAACTCACCATCGGGACCGCCGTAATACCAGGTACCGGCTGGGCTGTTGTAGTTCCAGTTGGGCATCTGATCGAGGTAGGTTCCGTTTACACCATACCAACTATGATATGCCAACATCTCCGCCTCTAGGGAAGAAATGGTGGCGGAGGCCCACCCGGTAGGGACATACCCTATGACGACGATGCCCGCCATCTGCATGCTCTTTACTTCACCCGCGATTGTTGGGTCGGCCCAATATCCTGGCCCCCCGTCAGGGTTGAGGACGACTATCATGGGTACGACAGGATAGGCGAGTTTGACTTGGACTATCTCGTTGACCTCGCTCAATCGCTCACTTGAATCCTCTGTAAACAGCGGGATGATGAGCCCTGTGCCTGGCTGCACCAGCGGACCGGAGACTCCAGAAGTCGTGGCAACCTTCGCGTTGAACGGCCCATTAGTGATCGATGACGGGATGTATGGAGTGCGGGTCGAAATTGGAACTCCAGAGGTGGAGTTGGTCGCCAAAGATGGCGACGCCGATGTTGCCGGAAATACAAGGGTGGAGAACGAAAGCGCGATGCCAGAACCAACAAAAATCACGACTATCATAACAACCGCTACCGACGGCAGCGCTGCGAGATGAGCAATCCTATTCGCGGTGTGCATCTTCCATTTCACCTTTGAGGCAACGATGCGAAGAGGGAGGGCTGCAAAGAAATTCGGGACAACCTACCGATTCGCGATTCCTTGCTCGGGCTGTCAAATCCGGATTGATCGGCGCGAATGCCATTGTCTGCGAACAAATAGATTGTAGCATCGAAATCAACAAAGGTAATCCTGCTCTATCGGCATTATGCAACGCATGCAATTGGCAGTAGCACAACAAGGGCGCTCCACTACAGCGTTGAGTCACATAACGCTTAGGGGCCTTGTTTGGTCGCGACGCTACGGTTCCTGATTGAGCGACTCCTCATACCGTCTCCTTTAGCGGCTCGGAAGCGACATGACGCCTTGTACTCCAGTTGAGCAGTAAGCCCAAGCCCAAGTCAGCCAAGAGGCAACTGAACTTGTAGCTTAGGTGCCCCGGGCGGGATTTAGACCGAAAATGGGTACAAACCCATATGCTATGGTAAGCGACCGCTTATGCCCAAACACTTGGGCTCAGGAGCCGCTACCGTAGAGGTTCCATTTTAGCTCCTCTCTTGGAAGCGTTGTCGCGTTGGATGATAGATTGTTACGCGTCGAGGTAAGACTTAACTTATTGGAATCCGACGTATCCAATCATATGCGGAAGCTAACACGAAGATACAGGACCCTGGTTGAACAGGACGAGGATGGGAAGTTCACGGCCATAGTCCCGGAGCTTCCAGGCTGCCTGTCGTGCGGAGATACCAGAGATGAAGCGTTGGACAATGTCAAAGAAGCAATTCAAGCGTACATTGAGAGCCTGCAGAAACACAACGAACCCGTACCGCCCTCGATAAGCGAGGAGATTGTGACAGTTGAAATGAATGCCTAAACTCCCGATCATTTCAGGGAAGGATGTAATCAAAACACTTTCAAAAATCGGATACGAAGTTGACCATCAGAGAGGCAGCCACATCATCCTCAGGCGCGTACAGCCACCCCACAGAAGGGTCGCGGTTCCAAACTACAAGGAGCTGCCGAGAGGAACGCTGGGCGCGATAATCAGCGAAGCAGGTTTATCTGTCGAGCAATTTCTGGACCTGCTCGAATGAGCGCACGCCCGAGGCCCTATGGTCAAAGCATGGGAGAAAGACAATGATTGAAGGCATCGATTGCAAAGGCCGTACGCGAGAATTCTAGATATACACTTCACGCGCTAAAGATAAACGATTGCCACGAGTACAGATTGCGGCTTGATTTCGCCTCTTTTAGAGGCTTTGGCCTCAAATTGGATTCGAATTAGTGCCCCGGGCGGGATTTGAACCCGCGCTCATCGACTCGAAAGGCCGACATACTCTCGATACTCTTGCGAGTTTGACCGGGATTTACGTCCTTTCTGAACTCTGTACTACCGGGGCCTGACCACCCCTGGCCAGCCTCATGGATTAGAGGTTTTGGGGAAGCTCAGATAGCACCATTCACCCAGCTGTCTCGAATCCTCGGGACCGATTTGAGCCGGGCTCTTCTTCATGGTCAGGATCGAGGACCTCGGGAGGTAGGTGTTTCTGGCAGAGGTCCTCGATATCGTCCGGAGGTTGCACACGAATTCGTCCGCCGGGACCATGCACCTGTAGAGTGGATGCCTTCCCGCGTGGGTCGTGGTGCAACCTTCTGTGGGATAGTCCGCTATGCAGCCTATCAGCTCCTCCGAGCCCCCGAGCAATCGCTCCAGCACAAGGGCCTCGTCTGGGGTGAGACCGCAGTCTCCCTGTCTCCTGAGGGCGGTCCACCGGCCCATGCTTTCGAGCCGGGGAAAAAGATGGACCTCGAACAACCCCCGGCCCCTCTTAACTGCGACGTAGGGGTTCGTCTCCAGGGGCGTTTTGGGAAACGCCAGGATGTTCGGAATGGAGGGGAGGAGCACGTCCATGAGGTCGGACGAAGAGGACGCCAACCCCGCCGGGCTGACATACAGACTGAGCGAGCCCTTCCTGGCGACCAGGCTTTCGCTGGACGATACTGAGTATCCTTCATCCAGCAGCTCCCTCTTCAGGAAATCAACCTGAAGTCGGTTGAGCTTTGGAAGAGGCAGATAGAAGCGGCGCTCGCTCTCAATCAGCAGTTGGCTCACCTCGAACCTCAGCACGCGGGGGACCGAGACGGTCGTCAAGATAAGGTTGGCCACGGGGCGCAGAATGCCGAAGCGGGACGCTCTTTCCGGCAATCGTTATATATTGTCCGGAGGAGCGAAAGCGAAAAGGTTCCAACTATTGGTCGAACGAGACCCGAGGTTCCTGGACGAAATCACGATCAAGACGAAGGATTACCTCGACCGTACCAGTATCGCAATCGACCGAGAGCTGGAGCGGTACGCCAACTCGCGGTTCTACGGCCCTCTGAAGTATGCCCTCGAGGGAGGGAAAAGGATCCGGCCCATGGCCGCGATGCTCTCCGCTGAGTCGGTCGGCTCCAAAGACGATTCCATACTCGACGCGGCGGTTGCGGTGGAGCTGCTCCACGCCGAGTCGATCATCCACGACGACATCATAGACCAGGAGGTCTCGAGAAGGGGCAAGGCGGCGTTCCACGTCAGATACGGGTACAGCGCGTCGCTCCTGACGGCCGATTTTGTCTTCTCCATGATCCTCGCGGTCGCGGCCAGGTACCACGACAAGAGAGTGGCGCACACGCTCAGCAAGGCCGCCCTTCGCATGTGCGAGGGCGAGTACATGGAGCTGACGATAGACCCGATGACCTACAAGCTCGGCTGGGACGAGTACATCGACATAATCTACAACAAGACCGCCGCCCTGTTCCAGACTGCGACCGAGCTCGGCGCGACCATCGGAGGGGGGACGAACGAACAGATCGAGGCCCTGTCGAACTATGGCAAGTATCTTGGAATTGCCTACCAGGTGCACGACGACATGCTCGACTGGGGTGCGAAGGACAAGGTCACGATGGCGCTCAAGCAAAGCAATGAGGAGAGCTCTATCATATCCAGGCTCAGTTCTCTGACGGATAGCTATGCTGGCAAGGCCAAGGAGCAGCTCTCGCCAATCCACGACGGCAAGGCCAAGAGACTCCTGTTGGAGCTCACCGACTTTTCTGTCCAGAGGGACTTTTAGTCACGGCGAGAGTATCGAAGGCACGGCGTTCTGCGAGAAGGCCACTCCTATCTGGGGGAAGAGACCCAGGCCTATCATCAGCGCTGCGAGCACGGCAAAGATCACGACGTATATGAGCGGCTCGTTCAGCTTCTCGCCGTTCTCGGGCTCGTCCATGTACATCCTCTTGATTATCCAGACGTAGTAGGCGACGCTGAACGCGCTGTTCAGCACGGCTGCCACGGCGAGCCAGGCGAACGGACCGCTTACCACGGAGAGGAACAGAAGCAGCTTGCTCCAGAACCCGTTGAGCGGGGGGACTCCGGCCAGCGCCAGGAGTGAAACCGAGAGTGTAAACGCGGTTACTGGCGCCCTCTTGGCGAGACCCTCGAAGACGCCCAAGTCAGCTCGCTTCGTTCCTATGAGGACCAGACCGACGGCCAGGAAGGCGGCGCTGACCATTATCGAGTGGTTGATGATGTGGAACAGGGCTCCAGTCATCCCCAGGGTTGCATCCGCGGCGTACGCAGGGTTGGCCTGCGAGTACGAATAGATGACGAACCCTATCAGAATGTATCCGGCCTGGGCGATGCTCGAATAGGCGAGAAGCCGGGTCATGCTCTTCTGGGTAAGGGCGGCCAGGTTGCCCAGAGTCATCGTCACAAGGGCCAGGACGGCGAAGATGTTCGGGATCGTGAAGATCGGGTTCTGCGTGACGACGTAGAGCGTCGAGGCCGCCAGAACCACGCGTATTGCGGCGACAAAGCCCGCCTTCTTGGTGGCGGCGGCGAACAGCGTGCTTATGGTTATCGGGGCACCCTCATAGGTATCGGGGACCCACATGTGGAAGGGCACGACAGACATCTTGAACCCGAACCCGACCACGAAGAGAAGGATGGCGAGCATGGAGACAGGGTCCGTGGAATTGGCGCCGAGCGCCCTGATTACGGAGGAGATCTGCGTGCTGCCCGACAGACCATAGCTGAGGCTTATCGCGTAGAGGATTATCGCCGAGGAGAGCGCACCTAGGATGGCGTACTTGGCCGAGGCTTCATTGGACTCCTCGCGGGTCTTGTCGAAACCGGCGAGGGCATAGGTCGGCAGGCTCATCAGCTCCCAGGCGATGAAGAGTATCAGGAGATCGGCGGCGAAGGAGAGAAAGAGCATTCCGAGAGCTGAGAATCCGAGCAGCGAGTAGTATAGCGGCCCGTTTGCTCTGCTCGATATGGTCGGGATCGAGAAGACCGTCACCCCGAGCGTGACGGAGAGAGTAATCAGCCCGAACAGCCCGCCGAGTGTGTCAGAGCTCAGGAGACTGCCGAATTCAGGCACGGGTTGGGGTGAGACTGTGTTCAGGGCCACCAGAAGTATGGCAGCCCCCAGCGCCGCGGCCAAGATACACCCCGGCAGCGCGTCCCGCCTCTTCGAGAGCTGGAAGAACGGTAAACCGATGGCAGCGGCCCCGAGCACGACCGCGGCGAAGAGGATGAAGTCCGTCTTCAGGCGCCTCCAACCAAGTGGACCACCCACTGTGCTACGGGGGCCGCGGGACTGAAGAGCAGAGAGGAAAACACTATCAGAACGATGAGCGGGACGAAGTACAGGGCTAGGGTCACCGTGTCGGTCCAGGGCATGTCCTTGACCTCAAAGCTCTCCGGGGAAGGAGTGAGGACGACCCTCCTGATCATCCACAGGAGATAGCCGCCCGTCAGGACTGGTACGATCACCACGACTGCGGTGTAGGGGTTCGCCGCTATCCCTCCAGCGATCACGGCAATCTCGGCAAGGAAGCTAGCGAATGGGGGGAGCGCCATGGCTCCGCCGGCTGCGGCCACCAGGAGACCGGCCGTCCGGGGCATCGTGTTACGAAGCCCGCCAAGCTGCGAGATCTCCGTGGTCCCAGCCTGCTGCTGTATGTACCCCGCCACCATGAAGAGCGAGCCCGCAGTGAATGCGTGGACGAACATCTGGAAGATGGCGCCCTCCATGCCGAGCGCGTTGCCTGAGATGACCGTCGCGAACGCTCCGAAGAGGACGAACCCCATGTGGTTCATGCTCGTGTATGCGAACATCCGCTTCAGTTCCTTCGCCATGAGAGCCACCACCGCGCCATAGAGCATCGTGGCGATGCCCAAGAGCAAGAACAGCCAAGCCCACTGGGCTGCGGCATGCGGGAAAAGGCCGATGCTGATACGGATTATCCCGTAGCCCCCCATAGCCGACTGGACGCCTGCGAGGAGCACAGCGACCGGAGCCGGCGCCTGAGAGTACGCGTCGGGCAGCCAGCTGTGCAGCGGAACTATCGGAAGCTTGACGGCGAAACCAATGAAGGAGGCAAGGAGCGGGAGATACTGGAGCCCGTCGGGTATGTGACCCGCCAGGTTCGGGATGTCGAAGGTGGGCGAGAGCGGGCTCACGTCGAGGTACACCGCGAG
Organism: archaeon; assembly: GCA_021791695.1. Taxonomy (GTDB): domain Archaea; phylum Thermoproteota; class Nitrososphaeria; order Nitrososphaerales; family Gagatemarchaeaceae; genus Gagatemarchaeum. Next base: position 22,771 of record JAJYWC010000018.1, read on the forward strand.
GAACGCGAGCAGCATTATCGTGCTGCCGACGAAGATGAATATCATGAACTTCATGGCCGCGTATCGTCGTCGGTCCCCGCCCCAGACGCCGATCAGGAAGAACATCGGTATCATCACAAGCTCCCAGAAGACGTAGAAGACGACGAGGTTGAGCGAAGTGAACACGCCCATGATGGCCCCCTCGAAGAGGAGGAGGAGAGCAAAGTAGGGAGGAGAGCTCCGGTTCACGAGCCTTCTCGAACCCACGACCGCGAAGACGGTCAACGCTGCAGTCGCGAGCACGAGGGGCGAGCTGAGCCCATCGACTCCAAAGAGGAGGTCGACTGCGAACCCGGGCGTGCTGACCCACTGATAATCCTCCATGAGGCCATAGGTCCCTAGTGCCGGTGTGTTCGCGTACACGTACCAGAAGGAGTAGACCGCCACGACGAGCGTGACGAGGGCAATCGCAAGAGTCGCGAAGACTCCCGTTTCCCTGTCCCGCTTGACGAGAAGGTACGAGATGGGAGAACCCGCAATCGGAATCAGGATGAGGAGAGAGAGGAGCGGGATCATGGGAGAATGTACAACCCCGTCAGGAAGATGAAGAGAAGCAGCATGAGCAGGAGCCCGAATATCAGGACGAGGGCGTAGCTCTCGACGATACCAGTCTGGATCCTTCTAGCGGCGCGGGAGAGCGACTGGCCGGCGTCACCCACACGGTTGCCGAACCGGTCTATCACGCTGCGGTCGACCCACCCCATGCCCGCCGAGAGCCCCTTGGCGAGGGCTTCGCCTCCGGTGTTGACGCGCTGCAGCACCCCCCACTCGAAGTGGGTGTGGGTCCAGACCGACGCAGCGAGCGGCGCGTTGACGAACACCTTGTAGTAGACGGCGTTTACGTACCAGCGGTTCTCGAAGAACGAGTGCAGGCCCCTGAGCAGGCCCGAACTCGCGAGCAGCTTCTCGGGGCTTAGCGTGCGGCTTGCGTAGAGCGAGACCGCCGCGACGACGCCGACGATGACCAGCGCGAGGGTTATCCCTGCGGGCACGAGGTCGAAAGCTGGAGCGACGGCCTGGGTCGCAGTCCCCGCTGATGCATAGAGCGAGCCGAGGTACGCGCTGGCGGAGGATTCCAGGAATCCCTCTATCCCGAAGAACCCCAGGACCCCGAACAGGACGGTGGCCGAGGCCAAGACGAAGTAGGGGACCCAGCTGATCGGACCAGCGTCGTGCAGCCCATGGCCATCGGCCTCGACCGAGTCTAGGTGAGGGCTCTTCTGGCCGAGGAAGGCGATCCCCAGCATCCTGAAAGCGTAGAACGCCGTGATGCCGGCGGTCAGCGAACCGACTATGAACAGGCTGGTCTGACCCGAGCTCCAGGCCAGGCTGAGGATGGCGTCCTTGCTCCAGAACCCGCTGAGCGGAGGGATGCCCGACAGGGAAGCGACAGCGACCAAGAACACCGCGAAGGTGAGCTTGAGCCTCTCGCGGAGCCCGCCCATCTCGTTGATGTACTTGGAGTGGGTCGAGTGGATGAGGACCCCGGCCATCAGGAAGAGGGCCGCCTTGAACACGGCGTGGCTCATGAGCTGGAAGAGGCCGGCGGAGAGGCCCTGAGCGAAGTTGGTCGCGAGGCCCGCGAGACCCAATGCGAGCATCATGTAGCCAATCTGCGAGACGGTCGAATACGCCAGGATCTTCTTCAGCTCGAAGCCGACTGAGGCTTGGGTTGCCGCGAACAGCGCGGTGAAAGCCCCGACCCACGCCACGACCTCGAAGAAAGGCTGGATGAGCGACGGGTTCGCGAGCAGGGCGAAATAGAAGACCGGTCCTATCCGGGCGACGAGCACGACGCCGGCGTTGACCATGGTCGCGGCGTGGATAAGGGCCGAGACGGGGGCCGGACCCGCCATGGCGTCGGGGAGCCACTCGACCAAGGGGAACTGCGCCGACTTGCCGACCGCGCCTCCGAAGATGAGGAGAGCGGCCGGGACCAGCAGGCCGTTCCTGGCAAGAGCCGTCGCCCAGTTAGGCGAGGATACCAGCTGCTGGAAATTGAATGTCCCAGCGTATATGAAGAGGATGAACATCCCTGCGAGCATCGCGATGTCGCCCGCCCTCGTCATGAAGAAGGCCTTCAGCCCGGCATGGGATGGCGGGTACGCCTGCTCTTCGCCAAGTACCCTCGTCCCCGGTGTGCCCACCCAGTTCTCCTTCTCGTCGTGATAGTAGTAGCCGATGAGCGCGTAGCTGCAGAGGCCGACGCCCTCCCATCCGATGAAGAGAGAGAGGAGGTTGTCTGACAGTACTATGAGCTGCATGCTGCCGATGAAGAAGTTCATGAAGAACCAGTAACGCGTCAGCCCCGGGTCGCCCCTCATGTAGTCGAGGCTGTAGACCATTACGAGGAGGCTGACCCAGCCGACCAGGCTCGAGATGATTATCGTGTATGGGTCGGAGAGCACGCCCACGTTGATCCCTAGCTCGGGGATCCAGGGTACTGAGGTAGGGATGAGCGAGTTGTAGACGGTGAGCGTCTCTCCCTCGAGCACCGGAAGCAAGAGTGAGAGTGTGAAGAGAGCCGAGACCAGCGGGAAGAAGACGGCGATGTAGTCTCGCGCGCGCGTCTTGCCGGTAAGCGGCGCAACGAGAGCGCCTATGAACGGGAAGATGAAGACCATCCAGATGTAGTACGATGGTATCATGACTGAGCTCATTCTACGCAGCTCCGAAAGGAAGCGTGAGCAGCTTCGCGTACTGGTAGAGGAAGTGGAACAGAATGTCAGGGTAGAGTCCGATCACGATCGAGAGACCGGCGAGGAAGACCAGCGGTACCGTCATCGTCAGCGGGGCCTCCCTGACCTGCGACAGCTCGGCCGGGAGGGCGCCGAAGAACATCCGCCTGACCGGCCAGAAGGTGTAGGCGACCGTGAGGAGCGTAGCTAGAAGCCCTATCACCCCCACGACGATGTACCACACCGGCTCTCCCGTGACCCCGGTGGAGAAGACTCCCGTGAAGAGAATCCATTCGGCCTGAAAGCCTCCTGTCGGCGGCACTGCTGAAAGGATCATGGAGCCGATGACGCAGAGCGTCGCGGTTATGGGCATCCGGCCGGCGAGGCCGCCCATCTTCCGCATGTCCCTGGTCCCGACCTGGCAGATGAGTATGCCGGCCACGCAGAAGAGGATGGTCTTTCCGATGATGTGGTTCAGGAAGTAGAAGATCCCGCCGGAGACTCCGAGAAGGCTGAGGCTGCCGATGCCCAGCAGCGAGTACGCGTTCTGGCTGATGGTCGACCAGGCGTAGAGATACTTCACATCGTTCTGGACCATCGTCATCGCCCCTCCGTAGACCATCGTCGCTGCGGCGACGACCATCAGCGGGAACGCGAGCGGGGAGAACTCGACGGGCATGTACTGCACGAGCAGCCGGACCACGACGTAGTTTCCGACACCCACTATCGTCACGATGAAGGGCGCGAAGGAGGTGGGGTGTTCGGCGTGCGCAGTAGGGAGCCAGATGTGCACCCCGAAGACGGCCATCTTGATGAGCCAGCCGAGGAGTATCAACCCGGCCGCCCAGTACGCGAGGGTGCTCGCGTGGATCGAGCCCAGCGAGGAGATCTCGAAGCTCCCGGTCCCGATGTAGGCGAGGATTATCCCCGCGAAGAAGATGAAGGCCCCGAGGTGGTTCCACAGGAAGTACATTATGGCGGTCCTCTCCCTGTTCGTGTAGCCAAACAGCGCGACCATGAACGCGGAGGGGATGAGCATCAGCTCGACGAACAGATAGAGCTCGATGAGGTTGGTCGAGAGGGCGGTCCCGATCAGGCCCGCGTCGAGCAGCATAAAGTTGAGGAAGTAGAGCGAGTACTGCCCTTTCTTCTCGGTCCCGTACATCGCTTCCAGACGGTGCTTCATGTAGTCCATCGAGTAGACCGCGGTCGTCGTGCAGACGATGTTCATTACGAGGGCGACGGGGAGGCTCAGGTCGTCGGCGAGGAAGCCGAACCCGAGCCCCGAGACGGGAGCCCATGCGTAGCTCTCCGTGACGGACCCGCCGTTCCAAAGGTCCAGTGCGACGAGGACCATCAGGATGGTCGTGTAGAGCAGCGCGACGAAGGCCAGCCAACCCACACGTTTTCCCATCCTTCCGCCGAGGGCGAAGACGACGACAGCGAAGAGGAGCGGGACCGCCACCATCTGGAGTAGGACGTACGGCACCGAGGGGACTGTCATCTTGCCACCGCCGTCAACCTTCCAGGCTCCTCAGCTCGCTGACGTCCACGTCTTCGTGGAGCCGGTACGCGACGACCACCACCGCCAGGATCACGGCCGCCTCCCCCGCAGCGAGGGCGATTGAGAAGAGGACGATCGTCTGCCCGAGCGCCTCAGGCCACAGGTACCTGTTGAATGCGATGAAGTTGATGTTCGCTGCGTTGATGAGCATCTCGACTGAGAAGACGAGCCTCATTGCGTTCCTCTTGGTGACCAGCCCGTACGCTCCTACCGCGAACAGAGCCCCGGAGACCACGAGATAGTCGGTTAGCGTTATCATGGCTTGTCCTTCCTCTCCACCTTCGCTAGCATCATCGCTCCGAGTATCGCAGCCGCAAGGACCAGGCCGAGGAGCTCGAGCGCCGGGGCGTACTGGACCGCGATGTACTGCCCTATGCCGGTGAAGCTCGGCGCGGTCGCCTGCTCGGCGGTCTTGAGCAGGCTGGAGGCCGCGAAGGCCAGCGCGAGCGAGACCGCCAGCACCACGGCGGTGAGGACCCCGACGAGCCGTCCGGTGCTGCTCAGCGAATCCCGCATCCATCTTCCCTCCCGGACGAGCATGACCGTGAAGAGTATCAGGACGGCCACGGCACCGACATAGACCGTTATCTGGAAGACCGCTACGAACGGGGCGTCGAGCAGGAAGAAGAGCCCTGCGACACCAAAGAAGCTGAACGCGAGCCCGATCGCCCCGTACACGATCTCCCTCGCCTCGAGCGCCGAGATCGCTCCCCCGACGACGACAACCGACATCCCGACGAAGACGATATCGGTCAGGTCAACCATGCTTCGCGGTTCCTCGTTCTGGGTCTATCTTCACCTTGTACTTGCCGGTGGGTTCCGGAGGGACGAATAGCATCTCGGGAGTATACTTCAGGCTCGTGCGGTCATAGGCGGCGAGCTCGTACTCGTTCGTCATGACGAGGGCATCGAAGGGACAGGCGTCGACGCACAATCCACAAAACACGCAATTATGAACGATATTATTTGCAGCAACGTAGCTATTATCATCCTGAACTTCCAAATTCCACACTTCTTCGTCTGCGACATCCTCGAAGGTGGCAGTGACGACGGGGGAGGCAATAATCCCCTCTGTCATCCTGATGTAGCCGTGGGAAGAAGAGGGGCTGTTCTCCGCTTGAACATTAACCAGTTCACCCATCTTTTCAATGTAGGGGCTATGAATCGTCACTGAATAGCAATCCTTTCGGTCCTTCTGATGATTGATTGAAATCGAGGCGAGTATCCCCAGTCTGCTCAGGATGTATGAGTATTGGTTGGCGAGGATCCTAGAGGTGGTGCGAATTACGAAAAAGTTGGAATGCATTGCGTGCTTGTAGGAGTAATACTTGTTCGAATAGTGGCCGTCTCCCCAGTAGGCGGTCCTGATTATTTCTGCCTGCAACTCTAGGGGAGCAACCATGGCCCATCCTGGAAGCTCTTTTCTGTCGCACATCGTGCCGAATTGCTTGAAGAACGTCGCTATCCTTACCGAGTCTACGCTGAGCTTTAGACCTTCTGACCTTTTGTCCGGCTTGAAGCTGACGGCTCCCCTGAATACACCCTCTACACAACGGACTATGTCTGACGCCAACGCTTCCTCCTCCTTATGAATGTCGAAGGTGACCCTGTACCTGTCCGTGTTACCTGCTGCCAGATAATATCCCAGAAGGCGCGCGAGTTCTGGTGTGAACTCAAGGGCCACTCGCTCAACTGTGAAGTATCCCCCTCGACCGGCCGGATGATACAAGTCGTAGGTGTACTCCAAGAAGGGAATCTGTTTGACTTCTGATATGATCGGTCTCGTGAGGTAAGTCCTGTATTGTACAGCTTCTGGATTGACCCACTTCGTTCCGTTGCCCGAGTAAATCATGACCGGATGGCCTTCGGTCACAGAGAGGATCTCCGGGTTCCCTAGTGTCTTGAACAGGTACATGCGACCTGTGTACTTTCTGGTGAAAACCTCAGTCACAGCTCTGAACCGGCCCCTGTGAGTAAGGACCAGGTCGCCGACTTGTACCTTCTCAATCGGGACTATACCTTCGGATGTGACTACAGGCGTGCCACGGGGGACACACCTTCCGTAGTCCACCGCGGGCCATATGTCCTTCTTGTTGTGGGTCCTCTTGAGCGAGAGTTCCTGCATGTCGATCGCCACGGCTACCCCGTCGCAGGCGATCGCGCAGAGCTGACAGCCCGTGCACTTGTCCTCCAAGAGCACGTGTCTCCCCTTGAAGCCGGGCCGGCCCACCCCCGCCTTGGCATCGAACTGGTAGCCCTGCCCCTGAAGGTCGAGCTTCTGCTCGGGATACTTCAGGGTCAGGCGCGGCTTGAAGAAGTGCCTGACACCAGACCACATCGAGACGAAGGCTGCCCTGACCGATGAGAGGAAGCCCAGCTTAGAGACCCCCCGCGTGATACAGGCCGAGGGAGACTATCAGGAGAGCGAGGAAGAGGTTCACGAAGGTGAGCACCATAAGCTTCGTCCACCCTCCTCGGAGCAGGGTGTCGATCCGGACGCGTGGCATGACGGCGCGGGGCAGCATCATCACGAGCATGACCAGGAAGGTCTTGAGGACGAACCAGACCTCGGGCGGGACCGGGGAGGGGCCGAACCATCCGCCGAGGAAGAAGACCGTGAACACTCCCGAGAGGGCGTAGAACTTGATGTAGGTGGCCAGGGTGAAAATGCCGAAGGTCATCCCCGAGTATTCCGTCTGCCATCCTGCGACGAGTTCAGAGTCGGCCTCTGGGAGGTCGAACGGGATGCGCTCCAGCTCTGCGAGAAGCGCCACGAAGAAGACGATCGCCCCAATCGGCTGGAGAAGGATGAACCAGATGCCGCTCTGAGCCTCGACGATGCTGACCAGGCTGAGCGAACCGGAGAGCACCACAACTCCGAGGACCGAAAGGATCATCGGAATCTCATAGGCGACCATCTGGTGGAGGGCGCGAAGGCCGCCGAGGAAGGAGTACTTGCTGTTGCTAGCCCATCCAGCCAGCAGCGCAATTATCGGTGAGAGCCCTATGAGCGCGAAGACGAATATCACGCCCACTGACGGGTTGGCGATGTAAAAGTCAGGTGCTGCGGGCACCAGCGCGAGCAGCGAGCCCGCCACGAACATCAGCGCGAGCGGGACGGCGATGAAGACCTTCTTGTCCGCCTTGTCGGGTATGATTATCTCCTTGAAGAGCAGCTTGAATAGGTCGGCGAAGTTCTGCAGGATCCCCCCGTACTTCCCGGCGTACTGGGGACCGACCCTGAGCTGTATCTTTGCGACGAACTTACGTTCGACCCAGATCATCAGTATGCTGGAGAAGAGCGCGGCGAAGGTGAAACCCGGGAAGGTCGTGAAGAGGAACAGGCTCTCGGTAGGCTGCGTCTGCGTGAGGGAGATCATAAAGTTCGGCAGGACCTGCGGGTTCGCCAGCACCATCGAGATCAGCGTCAAGAGGTTGATCCCGAATGCGTCCAGGATGAAGTAGGCGGGGACCGAGGCGACCGCGACTATCACAAGGAGCCACGCGACCAGCCAGACGATATGCCTGACGAAGCTCCTGAACGTCAGGATGGTCTTTGTCAAGGCTCAGGCCACGGGCTCCGCCGCTAGAATATTTTATTTGAACCTTGTTGTCTATCGCTCAGCGCAAGCTAGAGGGAAGCGGCGTACTCTTCGAGCCTGCGCCTGTAGACGCTTCTGGGCGGGAAACCTATTCCGGTGAGGTAGGTGGAGAACTTGACCCGCTTTTTGGGGTCGGTGAGCGTGTTCTCTATTTCATGTATCTCCTCTCCCACCACCGCGTAGCAGGTGGCGTATCCCGGGAACATGCCCTCGTGCGCAGGGAAGAGCTGGTAGTAGACGCTGTTCCGGGGGACGCCCGTGCGCTCGTGCGCCCAGTCAATGAACTCGAAGAGTCCCTGCTTCCCGGTGTTTATCCGCACGTCGCCAATGACCCGCAGGAAGCGGACGATCCTCCACTTGCGGGTCTCGAATTCGAGCTCCATGTTGAGAAGGTCGAAGCCGCCATGCTTCTCCAGCAGGGCCACGTAGTCCTTCTCCGCCCTCGTGAGGGACTCCTTGTCCTTGAGAGCCTGCGACGCCTCGAGGAACTCCCTCTCCCTGTTGAACGATAGGCCCTCAGTCACCGGACCAGTGAGGAGGGTGTTGATGAGCTCTATCTGGGACGGCTTCCCCCCGCCGAGGACGCTGTTCGAGTGATTGACGCAGTGACCGTACTCCTCGTGGACGAGCAGCTGCATGAGCTGTGATACGGACTTGGCCGGGTCGCGCTTGGGGTCCGTCGTCAGGAAGTAGACCTGGAACGGCTTCTTCGTGAAGGTGTCGTAGAAGCTGGCGGCACCCGTCGGCATCATACCGCTGAGGTACGGGGGAGTCTCTATCACCTTCGTCTTGTACTTCTTGTTTATCCTCACAACAGACTCGTCTGTGAAGGCCTGCATGACCCTCCGGATCGAATTGGTGACCTTGAGCAGCTGCTCGGGCTTGAGCTTCTGCCTCTCCACTATCTTCTTCTCGACCGCTTCGGGGGTCGGCTCGCACTTGTAGTGCTTGGCCAGCCTCTTCGTGACCTCGCGGTACTTCGGGAGCTCCTCGTCGATCCACCCCTGGGCCTTCTGCTCAAGCTCGTCCGGGGTCTCTGTGTAGTCGAAACCTGCTTCCAGAGCCGCCCTGTAGAACTTCTCTCGTCCCAGTGCGAACTTCTGCTTCTGGAATACCTTCTCCACCTCTTCGAAGGTGCCATTCCCGAACCCCTCCAGCTCGAAGAATGTCACGAACCTCTTGACCTTCTCCGCAAGCCTGTCGCAGTCTTCCTTTAGCTTGGGACTCTTTGTGGCCCGCTTTACCGAGCCCAGGACCTCGAGGACACCGTCGAGACGGTATAGCGTGAGCGCCTTCACTGCGCTCGGTACCTTTGCGTCCTTGAACCTCTTCTGCGTGGCGTCCACCGCCTTGGAGGAAGCGGCGACGAGCGAAGAGAGGTTCTTGTCGTCCACGCCCTCCTTGACCAGGTGTGCGAAGATAGCGCCCACGATGTCGTCCAGTATGGGTTGTGGCTCGGGCAGAAGGAGGTTGATCTCCATGCTGTCCAGCACCTTCGCCTGGACGTCGTTCTCGGCCCTTCTCCTGAGAGAGCGCACCTTCTCGAGAGCTTCCTTGATGTTCTGCTCACTCGGGATGAAGAGCTTTCCGGCGTATTCATCCCAACCAAGGAGATATGCGCCGGACGGAGTGAGCTCCTTCCAGAGCCCGACTATGTCGTCGTCGAGGGACCTCGGCATCTACCCCGCTACCTCGATGGGCTTGAACTTCTCGGTTGTCTCTCCAATCTCGCGAAGCAGCGTCTTCTGCCAGTCTGCGAAGCCCTTCGGGGAGACCGGATAGGCCAGGTTGTGCTGCACGAGGGTCTGGCTCTTCTTCGCAGTGTATCGCAACCCCTTTGCGAGCTCGTATTCGCTAAGAGCCCTCAGTAGGAGGATCGGATTGACCATCTGGACCCTGTTGAAGTCCGGATGGCGCCTCTCGCTGATCGCCCTGACGTCCTGTTCGGACAGGAAGTGCTTCATCCCGTAGTTGATCTGCTCGTTGGTGAGGGTCTGGAGGTACCTTCTCAGGACCTCGAAGCTCGCCATCTGGTATCCGTGGGTGGTCATGTACTCGACGTTGTAACCCCACAGCGCCTCCTGGCTGTAGTCGTTCGCCTCGAGGGCCCTAGCCACGACCTTGCCCAGTATGACGCTGGCGTACATCGACGGCCCTATGCCGCCGGCGTCTAGCGGTCTGGGCAGCCACGCCGCGTCGCCGACGACCGCGAAGCCGTTGGCGACCATGCAGTCGTTGTGCCTTCTGACCGGGACCTGCCAGTTGCCCTTGGAGTTTCCGTCGTACTCCGGACCGGCCGAGAGACGGGGGTTCTTTATCGTCGGATTGTCCTTGACGTACTTGTCGATGAGGCTCTGGAGGTTGTCAGCGGTCTTGAACTTCTTGTTGCGGCGCGAGAGGCCGGACTTGGACACACCGAGCCCTATGTTGACGCGAGTCTTGCCCTTGGGGAAGACCCACGCGTAACCTGCCGGGGCGATGTACTGGTCGAGGTGGATGAGGCAGTAGTCAGGTGTGAAGTAGGTCTCGTCCTCCTTTCCCAGGTCGAAGTCCATTATGTACCTGCCCGTGGCCTCGATGTCGTCCATGTTTATCTCCTTCTCGATGTAGCTCTGGATGGGCAGGAACTTCCTGAGGACGGACGATGACCCCGTGGCGTCTATCACGACCTTGGCCGTGGCCTTGAAGGCGCCTCCGTCGTCGGCCCGGCCCGTTATCCCTGTAACGTAGCCGTTCTCGGAGATGAGCCTCTCCGCACTGAGATTGAACTTGAACTCCACGCCGAAGCCCCTGGCGTCAGCGACCTGTCTCTGAGGCAGGACCTTCCTGTTGAGGATGTAACCTTCCCCCTCGAAACGAACCTTGGTCTTGTGGTCCGGGGAATAGACGAGCACGCCCTTGACGGGATGCTCGAGCTCTGGCGTCCCGTACTTTATCCCGATGTTCTTTTCCAAGAACCTCAGACTGTTCAGACTCGTCGCATCGCCGCACGTCCATCCGTTGTTGGTCTTCTTCCCCGCCTCCTCCGGCGGGTTCCTGTCGACGACGAGGACGCGCGCCCCCTTCTTTGAGTAATAGCCGATGGCCGACGCGGTTATCAGACCCGCCATCCCGCCTCCTGCTATTATGACGTCGTAGTCTGTCTTCAAACGTCACAACCTCCTTCGTTCCGTCTAAAAAAGGAGCGCATAGAGTATGTCGCCCTTCGGCTATTGTTCTTAAGCGTGTGGGAGGACGCGAGATTAACAACCCGTTTATACCTGAAAACGAAAAAAACCCCAGGATGAAGGCGGTCTCGCTAGTAGCGCTCGCCATACTGGCGGTCTTGGTCGCCGGGGGGCTCTCAGGGGCAGGACACGCGACGGCGCAGCCGCCGTCCTCCTTCAGGGAGGTCCCAACTCAGCTCTGCGCATGTCAGACCGTCAGGACGGAGGGTTTAGCGGCGGGGGTGCCGCCGAGTCTCCGCATCCTCGCGCCGACACCCACGTACGACGAGCAGCTGGGCACCACATTCACACAGAGCTTCACCTCACTCGCCTTCAACGTGACTGCCGTCGAGCAAACCGACCCATCCTCGGGGGAAGGCCCAGCCTATCTCCTGAACGGCCTCGGGAACTCCGGCTACTGGTACCAGGTGGGCGTCTCATGGAACTGGAACCCGGGGACGACTCCGGGCACGGGGTTTGACATGAACTACGAGGTTTTCAACACGCAGGGCGCGTCGGTATTCCCCGCCAACGGGAACGGCGGGCTTCAGTCGTTCAGCGGACCGGTCAACCAGGGGGACAGCGTCCTCCTGAACATGTACTTCAGCTCCGGCGGCGTGGTAATGTTGGTCCATGACTGGAACACCGGCGCCTCAGCCTCCGTGACCTTCAGCGCCGAAGGTTCGACGAGCTTCAAGGGCGACGCGAATGGGGTCGCGAACAACAACGGTTACTTCACCGGCCTGATGACCGAATGGTACCATTCGCAGCCCTACACGTCGAACGTGAAGGAGGTGGTCTACTCGGAGAGCAACCTGGCCCTGACCTCGGCCTGGATGTGGATGGACGAGTACAACCCCAACAACCTGCAGAGCGTCTTCGCCAACAGCTCTTCGTCGGCACTGACGTTCACGAGTGCACCGACGAAGCTGCAGGAGTTCGCCTCCAACGGAGCGACCGAGTACATGGATGCGTACGAGTTCGTGACTGGCCCCCTGAACGCGAGCTCGGGCACCGTGCCGGTTGTGCTCAGCTACTCAGTAACGGGGGGAGGGTCAGGGTACTCCGGGCCGACGCTTTTCTACGTCTCGGGGGGGATCAAAGTAAACGCCACGCTCGGTACTACGCCCGCGACATACAACATCGACAAGGGCAGCAGCTGGAGCGTGACCGTCGCTCTTCCCGGTTCGACGAGCACCGAGCGGTGGGAGCTGGCCGGGGCGGCGAACGGGACGGCGGCTTCTGGAGAAACCGTCGTCCTCACCTACTACCACCAGTACAGCGCGAGCGTCCAGTATTCCCTGAAGGGCTCCGGCGGGACTCCTCCTGACTTGGCGTACACAACTTTCGGGAGCACGGAGGACTCCCCGGTGGGCACGACCCCGGGGACATTCTGGATGGACTCTGGGACCGCGTACAGCATGACCAATCCGCTCCAGGGTTCCAACTCCCGGGAGAGGTGGGTGTCTGCCCAGAACCTCAACGGGACGGCGGGCTCGCCGGTCTCCTTGGCGCCCGATTACTTCCAGCAATACCTGGTGGCAATCGAGTACTCAGTCGCCGGTGGGGGAGACCTCTCCTCGAGCGTCCCCGGGACCGTCACACCTCTGACCCCGTACTTCAGCGGCTTCTCCTTCGGCCAGGTTAAGACGATGCCCCTGAGCCAGAACGCGTCGGCGATTTGGCTCGACGCTGGTTCCGGCTACAATGCTACGCAGGTCGTGGGCGACTATCTCACTCCAGGTTCGGGGGTGACCTACGGCCAGCAATACAACGAGAGATGGGTCGCGAATCAGAGCGCGGGTCAGGTCAACGGGGGCGCGTCCCTCAACTTCCAGTACCAGCACGAGTACCTAGTGAGCCTGCAGAAGGGACCCCAGGGTGCGGGGTCTCTGTCGACCGTCGGAGGATGGTACATCGCGTCCTCTCAGCTGCAAGCCTCGGCCATAGCCGACAGTGGATGGAAGCTGGAGTACTGGAGTTCGGCCTCGTCTTCCGCACCCGTCTCCACGAATGCAACCCTGTCGCTGCTGGTCGCCGGCCCGGTAAACGACACCGCCGTCTTCTATCCCGGCCTCACGATCACGTCGGGGTCCGACGTCTCGGTCTCCTACAGCTATCCCTCGGGAATAACGAGCGGCGGCGCCATTGTGAAGGGGACGGTCCCCGCCGGGGAATCAGCGGTGGTCTATGTGCCACCCGCAGGGGTCCAGCTGTCCGCAAGCTCGTCGTCATTCCTTTATTCGTTCGGGGGATGGTCGGGCGCGAGCAGCTCCGGGAGCCCGTCCATCTCGCTCGCCGTCAACGGTCCAGCGAGCATAGGCGTAAGGTCTGACCTGAACTACGTGGATATTGGTATTATCCTTGCGGCCGTGCTGCTGGTTCTGATAGCGGTGGTGACGGTAGCGGGCAGGAGCATGAAAAAACATTCAGGCAGCCCGGCCGCGTAAGAATACGGCCGGACTTGCCTTCGACAGCTTAACCGCTGTACACGGATTCGCCCGAGACTGAGGGTACCTCGGGGAACGAGTCGCTCATGCGCTTCTCGGCCACGGCCGCCGCTTCGGCCATGATCTTGTCTGCCTCCTCGCTCGACTCTGGAGTGAAGAAGCTGGTCCCCGTCAGGCCGCCCACGTCCGTCATGAGCGAGCTGAGGGAGGCGCCGATGTCGCCGAGGGCCGACTGCGCGTCGGGCATGGCCGTTCCGAGGGTCGAGCGGACGTTCCTGATGACTCCGATGGCCGGTGCGAGGGTCGCAGTGAAGTCTCCGATATCGGTGACCGTCTGCAGCCTGGTTGTGATCTGCTCTAGCGCAATCTTGGACTGGGTGACGAGCTTGGCCATCTTCCTGACCTCTGCGAGCTCGTTCGAGTACGCCTTGCTGGTCATCTCATCGTGCTGCTGGACCGCGGTGACGGTCTTCTTGAATATGGCCTGCTCTCTCTGCTTCAGCCGGTCCATCGAGCGGTCCAGCCGGGTTATCTCCTGCTGGAGCTGGCTCGTCGCCTTCTGAATCTGGGGCTTCATCGGCTGTGGGCCCCTGATAGCCTCCTTCGTCTTCTGCCCGAAAGTGCTCTGATTCTGCTGTGGTTTCCAGTTCTTTTCGAACTTACTCATTTAATCTCGCGTGTGGACGATATCGAACGATATCATGATACCATCCTCAGACAACATCTTTTGACATCTTGCTCAAAGTGACGTCGATGTCGGGCTCCTTCCCGAAGGACAACCCTAATGGCAGTGAAGCAT
>JAJYWC010000019.1 GCA_021791695.1 archaeon
CGAACTAGGGACCCCCCGGTCCCTCTTCAGGGAGGCAGCCAGCCCGGACGCCACGCAGGCAGTGGATAAAGCGTGGGGTCCCAAGCCGATTATACAGAGTATAGCATCCGAATCGAGCACGAAAGCTGCGCAAAGTGTGCCAGATGCCACGAAAAGGCTTATCGCATAACGATGGAAGTTTGCTAGCTGACGATTAATGCGAAGCTAGTTAAGCGAGAGCCACCTTCCAAGTTCCGATCAAGATGGAGCACTTACCACCAAACGGGATCGGTTGCGATATGTGCCCAGCTTACTTCTTGGATGAAGTGGAATTGTCCAGGCATAAGCAAACCCACGGGACGAAAAATATGGAAGAGTCTGTGGTTCAATCCGCCGCCCCCTCCATCGGGAGTCAGGAACCTCAAAAGAGTCGGAGCGATAAACCTGAAGAAAAATCGTTCAGCGTGAGGGATGAATCAACTGAAGAAGCCCGAGAAGAGAGGGGCTTGGTCGAAGGGCAGCGAAACGACCGAACTAACGCCTTGGCCAACAGGGCAAGCATAGACAACTATCGGGACCATTCCGAATGGGAAGTGAACCCGGATCAGACCCCCAAGCAGACGAAGAGGGTCCAGCCGATCGATTATGTATGAACCGGATAGCGGCTTGATTGAACAGCGACAATAACGAAACAAGAGAAGACTCCCGGCCCGCGGAGTAAGAGCATCAGGTGGTGGAGAGCCCGAATCCGGAGACGAATTTCATTCGAAAGTGATGGAGTCAGAGACTGGAGAAGGGTCAGAAGAGCACGAGTCCGAGGAGATTGAGGATAGGGAAGACGATATTGTCAAGCGACGATAAAATTGTGGAAGGTTGATTGGTCGCAGACGCTATTGTGAACGGAGCTGCCTGTCACCGTGCTGCTTGGGATTCCTTACGAACTATCTCTAGTGATGGGACGGGATGGTCGCGAGTTGCATGATGGGACATCTGGCGGAGCACTCATGGGTCTACTTCGGAATTGCACCCGCTGAGAATCAGCGAGCGGTGCTTCCATCTCTGAACGGGCGGACTGCCCAATCCTCTGGCAAAAGGTTCGCACCGCCCTCTTTTGTTCTTCGAGCAGCGGTGTAGAAAATTTTCGCCTTGTCTCCGGCCCACGGCCCGGATATGATCACCTTGCCCACACCGAACTTGGTGGTCTGTTCCAGGAGTGAATCATCTGATTTTTCCATTCCCAAAGCCGTCTTGAACTTCTGGAGCACTTCCTCGGAGCCGAGCCTCATGATGCCCTTGTTTTCACACTCGGAGATGACGAACTGGTCAAGCTTGTCGGGCCTCTGGCTCACGAGGATGAGAAAGATGGAATACTTTCTGCCTTCGGCCGCTATCGTTCTGAAGAGCTCCCTCAGCGTCTGTTCGGACTTGTTCTCCGTTGAGGCCGGAATCAGGTTGTGCGCCTCGTCCAAGACGATGAACGTGGGCACCCGCTCGATGTGCTTGCCTGCATCACCGGCGTCTTCCCACCTTTTCCTAGCTCCCTCCCACTGGAGGGCAAGCCTAGAATAGACGGCGAGAAATCTCGCACTTCTCTCCTTCAGTGAGGACATGTCAATCACCGTCAGTCTGCTTCTGTTGGTCGCGGGCTGCCGTACTGCCTGGAGATTCGAATACATCTTTGCCTGGCTGAAGTAAAAAGTGACAGTCTCATCCGAGAAGTACTTTATCGGAGAAGTAATTCGGCTAATCCGCTGGCGATATCTAAACGGATCACGGTATCTTGGGGAATTGAGTTTCTCTTCCTTCGTACCTCGCGCCTCTGTCTGTATGCTCAGGTACTCGACGATTATTGCCCGAGAAGTCTGCTCGTAGTTCGGTATCTCTACGAGAGGTCGGATCTTCTTGTAGATGTCCTCTGCTACTCGGACGGGACTATCCAAGGAGCGGTGCCGCCCCTCTGACCTTTGAAGCTGGAGGAGCTCTGCCACTGCGCGTACAAACCTCTGGCAGTGGTAAAGCTCTGCCCGCATGGCAGGATTCGTATCCTCGGCCAGTATCTCCTCCGAGATTGACGGCCACCAGATTTTTAGTTCCTTATAGTGGCCGTCGGTCTTGGCGTCACCACCTCCTACCTCTGTCGCCGGACCTCTCGCCGTTTCGATTTCGATGGTTACCTTCTTCCAGACCTTTGCAAAATCGGCTTGTGACTTCTCGGTGTGCAGTTTGCCAGTTCTCGTTGAATGGTCGTACGGGGTAGTCCATGAGCTAGCCGAATCCAACAGGTGGACCTTGCGGAAATCAGCGTCCGGGTCGAGAACCACGCAATAGGCTTTCGTGCTTATCATCAGCTCTTCCAACAGGCGTCCCAGAAAGAACGATTTCCCAGACCCGGACTGGGCGACTATGATCGTGTGCGCTGCCATGGAAGCTGAGGGAACAAGGAAGAGATTTTCCTTCTCCTGGTACCCTGCTCTTGCGCCAGGCGCCCAGTACAAGGGATCACCCCCGTCCGCGTCGACCTTCCACCCTAGGACGAGGTCGGTCTGGTTCTTGTTCAACTAGATTGGCAGCATGACGATGCAGATGCTATAAATGGGTCCCGACGAATCCTCAGTCAATTACCTTCAGATTCATCGTGGGGCGCCTTGCCACATCAAGAGTGCCTACTTCTCGGGGAGTTACTCCCCAAGCCTGCCTCTCTGGGTTTTGCTGTACCTTTCGACGCGCCGTAATGTCCTCTTGATGTCTCCCTTCTCCGTCTTTCCCTGAAGGCGATTAGCCGGCCGACCGTGGCCCGGGTTACGACTTCTCGCCGGTTGAGCAATCAGCTCGTACGGGGATTCGGCTTTCCCGACCTTATCGGCGTGATTTAGGCATACAGCCACCTTTCTGAGTCTTCCACCCTCCCTGGGTCTTATCACCACAATACCGCGCGCTGTTTCGTTCGGGTGGCCCTCCTCCTTGCACAAAGCGCAGTATCTTTCGCCCGCTGGAGAATCACCTTGGACGTGACGCGGGAGCTCTTGGTCCATTCGGTATCGTACTTCGAAGTCACTAAAATAATTATCGCCCTTCTGATCGAGTGCTCACGAGCAACGCACCAGGGCATTACCAAGAGAGAGAACCACGAGAACTCGACCTCAGCGGTGTGGTACAGAAACACAAATGCAGCTGCGCGTTGGTTGTGGAAGTCGAGTTAGATTGTCTCGGGGTCACTCTAGCAGGAAGTTTGCCAGATCTTCCGGGTCCATCACTTCGAGCACCGTCATTGTGTCCTCCAGCTGAGAGATTCGCATGTCAATCTCCTTGTTAACTGTTTTTCCAGATCCGTCGATGTAGATCAGAGTTGATTTCTGGGGGTCGATTGTAGATTCATTCAGCGAAACGAATTTCAGGCCCTTCTTCTCGAAACCGAGGGTTACATCATCCCTCAGCAACACTCTAGCACCCACAAAGCATTTTTCGACGCGCGGCGCACTCCAACTTCACATGTGCCATTCTCGAATGATGTCATCGGACGGAAAAGAACGCATCTTCGGCCTAATAAATTGCGTGGATTCGATAGAAAAACTGACGGGGTGCGACCAATAGACGTTAGGGATAATTGGACCGAGACAAAACTTGCAAATTTCGCGGCAGGCATACGAAGTCTTGCGTGACAATCTGCTCAAATGCTATAGAAGACCCATAAGCGTTGCAAGATTCGTGGCCGGCCCTAGTTACGCCTGAGGTCTAATAGACTCTCTCAGCTAAGGTCTAGATGTTTCGTATTCCTAGGAGTCGATGTGAAAGTTAATCGTCCTGTGGGAATCGTCAAGTATAGTATATATGGACGTAATTTCTTCCTAACGAAGTGTAGCCGACCCAATAGCTGTCGCATGCCGCCCGCGAAGGGTTTAATTCTCAAGTGACTACAAAAGACGAGACGCGCCGATGGTAGGGATAAAGAAAAAGGGTGGCCCAGACGGTCACCAGGAGACCGAAGACGTTTTCAGCAACCGATTGGATGATTCGCGCCTTCTCCACGTAATCGAAAGAATTTACAAGAAAGAATACGGCTATTCATCGAGGAAATATCTCCTCACCCATTCTCCCCGAGAAGAGACGGAGAGGATACTAGTCACTCTCGAATCGGCCCACCTTCGATTACGAAGATGTTCCAAAGACGTTTAGATGGGAAGTGCAAGAAAGACGAGTGGATACCCATGATTATTTTTCCGGCGATAAAGAAGAAGGGCGACAAAAAGCAATTCGTCGAAGAAGTGCACGATTCGGGCGGCTCAGGGCCGCCTCGAGGCTTCTCCTCGCGGCCGTGCAGCTCCGGTAGCAGCTAAGAACCTAACCAACGTCGCTAGCATCGCGGTCGAGAGTCGGAACAAACGACTGGCGGTCGTTCAGCGCGCCGGACACATCTTTAGGGTTACCACGGGGAAAGTAGACCGTCCGCATTTAGGTCTCCAGAGCCCAATGGGAGAACCTATGGACGTTGATTAGCAAGCCGGACTGGGTAGAGTTCCATCCGCCGATACCAGCATCCCAGGGGGCCTGAAGCACGGACTACCAACCACTTCTTTTTTGCAGCACCTAGGGAAGGATTCGGGCTACAATATGGGCCCGGGGTTAACTCGTGTCATGTCTCTTCGCTAAGGACCTGAAAGGCCTTCGGGCCGTCCTCCTCCCGCATTATCATTACTATGTCTTCGTAACTCAGAAACCCGTAGAGTATGTTTACCCCGTTTCTGTACAACAGCTCCGTGATGAGTGAGACGATTCCCGGAACCTCCTTCGCGTTCGGAGGCATCCTGACTGTGATCTTGGCGACGCTCTTCTTCATGGATAGAGGGTGTTTTTTCGCGAGCAGCGCCTCCAGAAGGAGCGCGTCCTCTTCCTCGGATATCACCCTGACGGAATTGGGAAGCTGGAAGATGTCCGGAGTCCCACTTAACTTGGATGCTAGTTTCAAAATTGCCTCGATGACCCTATGTGCCTCAGCACCTTTGGCCCCGATCGTCGTGTCTACCACTCCGCCCGCCAGGTTGAGCTTGGCGCCCCTTAGGACGGCTGGCATCTCCTCCATCTTGCTCTCGGACAGACGGTCAGAGAACCTCTTGATCGCCGCCACGACGGTCTCGATGTTGGCCTTCCTCCCGGTCAGCTCCTCAACATCGACAGAGATTCTTGATGCGAGTGCGTGATAGTTGACGATCTTGAGCTTTAGCGACTCGTACACGACATGGTTTCGCAGGATTATCGTAGAGACAGCGTCGCTCACGGGAACGGAGTTCCCCTTTGAGTTACTCATTATGGCACTTTAGGGCAGCCCGTCTTCGGTAATAAATATAACTTACACACCCATAACCCTATATAGTGTCACATATATAACAAATTGAAACACATTGATAACATCAACAATGAATCCAACAACTGTATTCGCAAGAGTACAGCCAAGCATGCGCAACCAGGTGACTGAGCAGCTGAAGAAGATCCAGGGAATAACCTACTTCTCACCGCTCGCCGGTAGATTCGACTTCGCCATCGAGCTGAAGGCAGCCGATCAGAGGCAGGTCTACGAGCTGGTCAACAAGGTGCGTTCCATAAGCGGGGTCACATCGACAAGAACCTACACACCATTCGAGGGCTTTGCAAACGGCAAGAACATCCAGGCAACTGATTCCCTTGCCCTAGTGCTGGTGAGGGTCAACGAGCAGACGCAGGCGCAGAAGGTCCTGCAGTCCATGGAGCAGCAAGCGCAAGTCCGCAATGCATACGTCGTACCCGGAGAGTTCGACATCCTCGCGACAGTCTACGGAAAGAACAACGAAGAGATCCTGTCCCAGGTTTCGAAGATCGCCGACGTCCAGGGCGTAAGAGCGAGCGAGACGCTGTTAGCCTACAAGCCCATCTGGGCGTAGGCTTCGGTTTTTTTCTTAAAAAGGAAAAGTGCAGGGAGAGCGCCCCTCGGGGCGCTCTCCAAACAAAGTAAAGTGGTGGGGACGGCCGGACTTGAACCGGCGGCCTACAGGTTTCTGCAGCTCCATTGGGAAATCATCCACGCGAGCGTGTCATCAAACCTATTGTAGTTTGACCACTGGAGCCTGTCGCCATACCTGGCTAGGCTACGTCCCCTCGTACGTGATACCTTACCCCGGCCTTATAGCCGAATCTGTCCCGATTCGTTTGCAAAAGGAGGCGATTGGTAGTTGGTGCTTCAGGCCCTGGTGGACGTGGGGATCGACGGATGGAAGTCGAGCTACGCCAGTGTAGACAACGTGCTCCGCCACCTTCAGCGGAAGTCCAGCGGCTACGGCGCGCCCAGCTACGCCAGCGTTGAGTGGTACGGCGCGATACTGAACGCCTTTTGCAAGTACGTCGGGAAAGATCCAGATCAGTTGGTATCCCTCCCCAAGAGCGAATTGGAGGAGGTTATTCACTCTTACCTTGATTCGGGGATTGCGAAGGGGCTCAGCAAGAAGACCGTGAAGAACAGGCGGAGCTGCCTCCTCATGCACTTCAAGAAGAACGGGTACAGGGGAGACAGGGAGCTGGAGATCGAGGTATACCCGGTCCCAGCTAGATACAGGAAGATGCTGGAGTACATCCCGAGCTCGGCCGAGGTTCTTGCGATGGCGGACGCCGCCCGGTCCCTGAGGGACAGGGCGATGATACTCTGCATGTACACGAGCGGGCTGAGGGAGAGCACGGTGAAGGCGCTGCGCTACAAGGACGTGAGGCACGACTTGTCCTCAGACATCATCCTCGTCCCCGTGTATCCCGAGATGAAGCGCATCCACCACAAGGCGTGCAAGAACAACATCCCCTACTACACCTTCTTCGACATAATCTCGACCGAGGCGCTGAAGTCCTACCTGAGGGCCAGGGAGGCGCAGTACGGCCCCATCGGGGACGAGGAGATACTCTTCGCTCCAGATGCCCGGGCCTCCCGGGTGAGCCCCGAAGTGGCGAAGTTCAAGGCACTGGCGAAGATGGAGGTAAACAGGATAGTGAAGAACTCCGCCAGGAACGCGGGGCTGAAGGAGTGGAAGAACGTCCATCCGCACTCGCTCAGGAAGTCGTTCGAAGAGGCACTGAGGAGGCGAAGGCCGGACGGGTCCATGATGAACGAGAAGGAGGTCGAGTTCCTCTTCGGGCACCTCCTAGCCGGGAGCCAGGACCCCTACTTCGGCTCGGGCGTGAGGGTGGAGGGGTCCACGATCAGCTTCGACAGGACGATGGCCAAGAAGATACGCGAGGAGTACAGCACACTCCAGTTCTTCCCGGAGCGCAACCTGATCAACAGGGACGAGACGCTCGCGCTCTTCAACAGGAGGTTCCTGAAGCTGTCCAACTGGACGGACGCGGAGATTGACGCGCTCGGTGACCTGAGCGAGCTCGAGGAGTCGAAGCTGCGGGAGCTTCTCGACCGGAAGAGTAAGCAAAATCTTGGCCTAAACGGGAACACCCAGAAGGTCGTTCAGATGGGCGAGGTGAAGAGGTTCATCGAGGAGGGCTGGGAATACCTGTCGACGCTTCCGTCGGGGGAGGCGGTCATAAGACTCCCGCCACGCTAAAACAGTCGACTGCCAGAAGAAAACATCTTTGATGCTAGTCTACCCTTTTTCTTTGGCCCGCTGCAGAAGCGAATTCTTCTTTTCATACGATACTCCCCAAGACCAGACTCTGACCCCTTGTGGGCAGCTCTGAACCGCTTCTCGTTCGAATTCATCCTTGAGGCCTATTCCGTCAGAGTCGAAAAATCGGTCGTCAATAACACAGAAGTATCCAAGGGTCGTTACTCCGCAGTTGACCGCGAGTGTGAGCGCTCTAACGTCGTTCCAATAGGACCCGTAGACATCGTTCGAATACGATCCTATCCGATTCTTGAGGTGCACCAAATCTGTGGGTTTCTTCTCGTGCAAAGAATAATGCATCTTCATCTCGACTAGCAAAGAGAAAATCGGGTCCGTCCTCCCCATGACAAGAATATCTGGTTGAAACTTTCCATCGCCCATTCGCTCAATTGATTCATAGAGCTGACGAGAATCACTGAAATTTCCCGTAGACAGTTTCATGTTGATGTAAACATCGGCGTCTGATCCTAATCCCACGAGAGCATCCTTGAGTGCGCATGCAAAATGCCACTGGAGGTCGTATTCCGTCCAAAACCCGACTGGACGGGAGGTAAGCCCTCCTTGGCCGTAGACCTTGAACTGGTCTACCCATGCTTGCGAATACTCTCCCTTGACCTGCTCCCACGCTCGACTAAAGGCCGACTCGATTACGCCCAAGCATTCCTAGAGAAAAAGGAACTCATTATTAACGCCACCGAATGCTCGACATGGCTAGCAGACGGCACATCAGGCAATTGGCCCAGCAAATGGGGTACAGCCAATAATCTTAATTCAAGGGTCAGAGGACAAACATTCCGAAAGAGGAGTCTGCGGGGAACGGCAAAGAGCAATTCCGATGGTCGACCGTGGGTACCGAGCGACACGCCTTGGCTTGTCAAGTCTTCTTCCGAATTAGCAAATCTATTGAGTAGAATCATGGTATGGAGGCGCGAAGTTCACCTGAGCGGGAGTGACCCAAGGTATGACCAGATTATGGGATGCTACGGTAACCCGGAAGCAAGAATCATCTTCGTAGCCGAAATTCCAGAGGTCATTGGGATAGACAAGATCATCGCCAACCTGAGAGATAATGGGTCCGCTGAGGAGCTTTGGACGAAGAACTGGAACTCTAGCGAGGGTGACAAACTCTTTCGAAAGGCGCTGGCAACGAATTGCTTCATCCCAGAAGGAGCGGATGACCGACCGTGGGAATGGAACTGCTGGGTAACAAACTTCGTCAAATGTCCCTGTCAGACTCATTTTTGGCGGTATGAGGTGAAAAAGAGTAGAAGAGAAGGGATACTTCGAAAAAGCGCGAAATTCTTCAATGAAGAGGTCGGACTAATCTCTCCAAAGATGGTGGTCACGATGGGGGAAGACGTGAAATCATACTTAAAGACTTACGCATCCGAATTGGGGAACTTGCCCAAAGACCAACCTTGGGTCTACCATTACGCGCACAAATATGACCAGAAATCAAAAAGGAAGTATCGGCAAAGATTCCACAAGGTGGCTGAGGAATATTGGAATTTGATAAGGAATGAAGGAGCGCGTTGATGACATCAACACGTACCTAAAGCATAAGGTGTAAGAAGCAACTCATTTTTCCTTGTATCGACTTTCCATCCTGGTAAGGTCTTCGCGAAATCTTTCCATCGTTTCATCGTTCCTCTTCTTCCTGATAGCCTGAAGAGAGTTAACCGAACCTATTACCTCGTCCAAGATCGTTCTTGCCAAGGATTTGTGCGCCTCCAATCCGTCGATGGTTTGTTTTCTAAAGTCCAAAGGCAATGAGTAGTGTAGTGAGAGTATGCAGCACCCTCGTACTTCAAGTGACTTCTGACCTGCGCCTTCCACTTATTCAATTCAATCTTGTTTGCCTCTCGACTGCTCTCGATAGATGTATAAATCCACCCCTTGTCAAGGCGGATTCGCAGGCAACCCTCTAGTACTGTTTGTAGATCAGGTTCATTCGCAGTCTGCTTGATGTAATACCGCAATATCTTACCCCCTGCCGACCGTTTATCTGTAGCGCTCTTGCCAGATGCATGATGGAGAGTTCTTCGATTCGTTGAAGTTTCTCGTAGCCTCCCAAAAACAAACGCCTAATTCCTATCGAAGGAACAATATGAACTTTCGAGCATTCCCCTCTCCCATCGTGTTTCCCCTCCCCTATCTCCCGTGCAACCTCCGAGTGGCGCGGTGAGATTATGTTTCTTGTCATCTTCGAAGCCGTTTCTCTATCTCGTTGTAGAAGAGGAACTTGGCGACTTTACCCTCGGCCTTTGGCATATCCTCAAGGTCCTTCTCGTATTCGCGGTCGGCTAGATGAATCAGCTGTCTTCCCTTCCCCCGCCTAAACCATGAGAATCTAGTCCTCTGTACAATGCGCTTGTACCTCTCTGGGTCGACAAACAGATTTTTTCCAAATCGCAAAGTAAAGCAAATCAAATGCCGGCGTCCGCGTCGCTTTTCATATCCCAGTAGTTCTCCCTCACGCACAAGAAAATACTCCTTCGTATCGGTCCTAAGGACCATATGGACTCTTAACGGAAACTTGTTTTTGGCAAGCACTTTGGAGGCTTCTCTCGACAGACATATGGCAGGATAATGCCAGGTACGTGGTTCGCTCTCCGACTCTACTAACTCCCTTTTTGCCTTCCGATATGTCCAAGGACTCTTGACAATCCGCATAGTTCGGATTATGAGAATCGGAGATTGGTTTCCTGGCACCTGCCATCACCACGAACAATTGTGTGCGTCTTCATGCTATTAGCGTCCAGACAGACGTAAGCGAGATCGTCGAAACCGCGCAAAGATCCGGCAGAATGGAATGCCTCCACGATTTTGAAATGGCGTCCGAGAAGAAAATCGTAAAAGAGCATCGAGAACGTAAGGGCGGTCTCAAAGCTCACTTCATTCTTAGGCGCGATTACGAATTTCTCACCTTTTCTTCCCTTGCAGAGAGATGCAAACGCGGTTATACTAGTTGGTCCTCCTGCAACCAAACAGGCATTGAGAAATAGAAGTTTGGTCGCTGAAGGAAATTCAACCTCGACGAATCGGTCATACTGGAACTTCTTTCCTCTCCTTAAGCTGAGCTCTCTATGATTCCCGTGACACGAGACATGGATGTACCTGTGACCCTTCTCAAGTAGCTCTTTGAGATGCCGATCGGACTTAGCCTCGATAGGAGCTTTCGGGATGTTTCTACGGAGTCGGAGGCCGCTGGCATTAACAAAGAATTCGATGCTAGTTTGTAGGGCCTCGCACTCTTTCAACTTGTTCTTCTTTTGGAAGGCTTGGTCAGTTGCCTCCACAAGGAGCAGGTGACTCGTGTCCAATTCAACATAGAGACACAACCAGAGTTGTAATTAAGGCTCATAGCGAAAGCCGACCGCTTCGCCGCCGACGCGAGCACATCGGCAAGGCCAAGGATTCCTGAATGAGACAGAATATAACGACGGACTACTTTTTCAGTTCGCGGTACAGCAGCTTCGAATACATTCTAACCTTGATTGTTACTTCTTCATCGGGTACGAAATCGGGCTCCGAAAGGATGAGGTCTCTCAGCACGCTCGAAGGAGGCAGCTTGGTCCTCGCCAGCTTCTTCAGCTCGACAAGGCTGACGACGGCCTGCGGGTGGTCTGAGGCTTGCACCGCGAATCGTCCTTAGGGGCATATTCCAGATTTAAGGCAGGACCGGCTAATCTCTTGCATGAACCTTCCGACGCGTGTTCAGCCAGCAGTTCTTCGAGCCACTGTCTCACCAGACCTGCCCTCTCCGGTCCCAGCTTCTCGACGAGGTCGACGGCAGTCTCCTCAAGCTCCTCCTCGACGAGCGCCGCCCTTCCACGGCCAGTAATCATGTACGCCCCGTCTCGGTCCTTCCCGATGAGACCAGCGGCGAGCAGCTGTTTCAGCGAGACGTAGATCGTCTTGTCCGGCCTCCCGAGCTCCCTCTGGATCTCCGAGTAGCGCGCTGGCCCTTCCTTCACGAGCCGCAAGATTGAACTCTTTACGGTCCTTCCGGATGAGCGCGTTCTTTCCCGAAGAGCGCGATTCCGGCTCTGCCTCGGACACCAGCTAACCACCGCATCAATGCTCTCCAACTCCTCCGCGATTGCCAGTCGCTCAGTTTCTGCAGCAGGATCTCCGAGGGCGTGGTGCAGGGCCAGCCTGCTCAAGTGAGCGAGGATTCTTTTCTTGACGGCCTGGACGGAGCAATACCCTCCCTCGAGCACGAGGGCCTTCTTCCTTGAATCCTCATCGCTTGCCGGTCCGGTGTAGACTCTCTTCTTCCGCTTTGCCGCCGTGTCGTAATAGCAGAAGTAGAGGTAGCGCTTGCCGTCGACAAGGAGCGTCTCTATGGGCATTCGTCACATTAGGTCAGGCGCGCATTAAAGGAACTGGTCGGTGATTGAGGTGGGTAGCGCGTCGGCCACTTCGGCGAGCGGATAATCATCTCGGCGGAGGCACAATGAAACCCCAGAGAATCACCTATTTCTTCAGCGAAGTTTAGCTAATCCTGGTCAACAGACATAACGATAGGTTGCCGAAGTACCTGTCAGATCAAATGTTCAACGGACTTGCTGAATGGTTGAGGGACGAAGGAATTGAATGTAACACAACGACTCATTAAACCCACTGCGTGCGAATTAATCAGAAAGAACTCGTTCTCGATTACATCAAGAAGTCTCGGTTTCAATAATAGTTTGAGTTCTCCCTAGGACTTCGCTCCAGTCTCACCCATGCACTAAGATTAGAAGGAAAATTGAGAGGCCGACAACGAATACAAGCAATTTTCCAGCCGCAGCCCTTCTCTCATAAGCGATACTCTCTCCCGTTGTGAAATAGTCAAATCGTTCGGAGAACCCTGCTACGTGACCTCTGCTGAGATTTCCTGCGACTCGTCCGAGTTCATTAGAGAGTCTCACCAGAGCGGCCTCCACACCGGTTCTCCCAGATCCCATTCCTCGCCGATGACATCTGATTGAATCTGCCGCAAATTCTATCAGGCACGCCGCAAGAATTGCATATCCAACCCCGTAGATTAGCCTCGGCTCTAACACTCCAGCTACGGCGAAAGCCAAGGCCCCCAGCACGGCGGCCTCAGACATATTTGGGAAATTCCGATACCTGTACTCCTTGTACATCGCAGGTAGTCTGGAATCGCCGTAAGCCCAACGCGCGAATCTCTTGTATTGGCGAGATCCGTTGTGCCACCAGGGATGTTCCACCACAGCCTCAGGGACCGACAGAAACCTCTTGCCGGTGTGCTTGACGATTCTGAGGCAGAAGTCGATGTCCTCGCCACCACCGTGGCGGGGAAAATCCTGCGAGAACCGTACGGGCCCCATGGCGACTCTTCGGACCAGAAGATTGGCAGTCACGCCCCAAGACACCGTTTGGTGCGTCTTCGCGATGCCCTGAAACGTGAGGATATCGCTCGCGACGACCCCCCGCTCGAACGAGTTTACGGGGTCCGGAAGTCTCGTGAGCCCGACGAAGCCGACTGCATCCGGCCATCTCTCAATCGCGAGTCTGTATGACTCGATGAGGGAAGGCGACGGGATGACATCGTCATCGATGAACAAGATGTAATCGCCGGAACCCGCCTCCACGCCCGCATTCCGCGCGGCGGAAGCTCCTGCACCACCACTCTGGACGACCTTCACATTGGCACCCTTGGCAGCCGCGAAGGTGGCCGGCGGTTTGTCCGTAACCACGAAGAAGTTTAGCATCGTTCCCTCCGGTGCATGCAGGTTCAGTATCGATTGGAGATTGGTTGGCGACCCGCCGGTCGGGATGACCACGTCAAAGCTGATCATGGACGGATTCCACGGCTATCCATTCGTGAGACAGATTTTGGGTGCAGAAGCAGTGGCTGCCCACCTTGCACCCGAGCTTCACACTTTCGAACTTTGCTCGCACAGCTTCGACCTCTTCGGAGGAGATTGACTGGAAGGAATCGCCGAATGATGTGGAATCGACCCAGTAGCATATGCTGAGTTTCCCCGCAGTTGCAATGGCTTGCCTAGGGCCGAGTCCGCACGATTCCGGCGCCAAGGCCTCGCCGGAAATCAGTCTTGCGATGTCTTTCCAGAACGAAGGGGGATTCGTCAGAGGGGAGTCCAGGCTGGGAATGGCCTCCGCAACTCGAAGGAGTCCGGGTACGTCTCGTTCCGTCAACAGAAGATCAGGGGCGCTTCTAGACACGTGGCCGTCATCGAAGACCGGCTGAAATTTTACGAAATCGACGCCCAGGGACCTCCCGAACTTTAGAATTCGCTCTACTGTCTTCAGGTTTGCGGTCGGGTGGGAGGCCACGGAGTTTATGCCCAGTTCGAACTCTCTGGGGAGGTCCGAAATCCGCTCCAGGTTTGAGATGACCTGCTCTAGCAGTTGTTTCGGAGTGTCTCGGGTGATCAATGCTGTTTCCGGGTCCAACGAATCCAACGATACCGTGACGCCTGTCGCACCGTTGTCGAGGAGGCGATGCAACTCTTTCTCGTCGAGCCCGTATCCGTTGGTGATGACTATGACGCTCTCGACCAGCCGGCCGTAATGCTGTAAGATCGTCTCCAGTTGGGGATGAATTCTTGGTTCACCTCCTGACAGAACGACCCTCTGTACGCCTAGCGCTCTAATCGTTTGCTCCGGTATCAGCACCTCTTTCAGTCCCATATGGACGCCCTTTGGATTGGATTTGTTGCCCCATTGGCAATACCTGCAAGTGGCATTGCAGCGATAGGTGACGTCGACGACCATCGTGTTCAGCGTGTCCAGCAGGCTGGTCATCGGGATCTGATGCCGGAGAGGAGGAATTAAGTATAGCACTCTGAAATCGTCTAGATTGGGGGACGAGCGAACGAAGGCGCTGATTCTCGGGGCGGCCGGCGTGCTGGGGTCCTCGCTCGTCGATAGGTTAGTCGAGAAGGGAATCGACGTAAGAGCGATGGACATCTGCAGGATAGACGAGGCGTGGAGACTGGCTGAGAACAAGCCCCTAATTGATTATCGATGGAAGGCATCCTCCGACATTGCGAAGCCCGACCTTGACGGGGTGAACGTAGTGTTCGATGCGGGGATAGGGGTGGCAGACAGGCCGCTGGGAAACGCGAGCC
This sequence comes from archaeon, assembly GCA_021791695.1. Lineage (GTDB taxonomy): Archaea > Thermoproteota > Nitrososphaeria > Nitrososphaerales > Gagatemarchaeaceae > Gagatemarchaeum. The sequence continues at coordinate 14,714 of JAJYWC010000019.1, forward strand.
CAGAATACACGACGATAGTCAATGTGATGCCAGCAATCAGGCTGTTAGAGGCGGTGCGGCTCCTTCCGAAGGCGAGGAGACCCACCTTGATCTATCCGAGCTCGTTCAACGCTCTCTACGGGCACCCGTATGGATCGAAGTACGTCCCAAGCATGCTGCCAAACCCATCGTCTGTGTACGGCTGGACCAAGGCCAGCGTCGAACTTCTGTACTCTACGTACAGGCGAGCATACGGGCTTCCAACTATCATTTGCAGGGTTGGAAGCGGCTACGGTCCCAAGATGCGAAGCGACGAGCTGCCTGCCAGATTGATCTTGAGCGTCCTGAGCAAGAAGGGGATGGTTGTCAGGTCTCCCGACGCGAGGAGGTTATGGACCTACGTCGGGGATATCATCGACTTCTATGGCCGACTCGTCGAACATCTGGACGATTACACCGGACAAACGATTCATTGCGCAGGCAATGTAGGCAACGAGACAGTGACCAACATGCATCTAGCCCGCATGGTCATGGATCTCTCAGGTCAGTCGGTAGTCATGAAGAGGGGAGGATACGAGGCCGGGGAGCTGATAGACGGAAAACCGATTTCGTTCGAGGTCGGTGGCGATTCTCCCATCTGGCGACCCAGACATACGCTGAGTCAGGGCCTCACCAAGACGCTCAGTTGGTTTAAGAAGAACAGGTGGAGATACGAATGATGCGGCGTGGGACCGAAGAGTCGATGTTGCATTGACAGAAAAACTCTCGGATAGCAAGAGACTGCTTCACTTCTGTGTGGCATTCACACCAAGCACAAGGAAGATCGTTGTCATCAGACACTCGGAACGGATATCGTTTTATGGTGTTCCGATGGAGCAGTGGGACAGTATCGGAATCACCGAGAACGGGGCCAGCGCCGCCAGGCGACTCGGAAGGTCCCTGGCAGGCGTAGCAGGCTTCCCGCGCGTCAACGTAGTCAGCTGGGGTCAAAGCAGGTGCGCCGAAACGGCCACCGCCGTTGCGGAGGGATTGACCGAAGGAGGGGCCTCAGTCAGCGCCGCGGCTACCCTCAACTTGAACGGTCCGATTTCCGACCACTCGGCATACAAGGAAATGATAACGTCTAACCGATGGCAGGAGGTGCTGGAATTGTGGCAACGAGCGGCGAGCACCAAAGGTAGCCTAACACCCATCGCAGAGTACGCCTCTTCATCGTTTACAGAGATACTAGCTTCAACCACGAGCCCACCGAACCAGCTCACACTCATCGTCACGCACGACCTTCACATTCTACCTCTCGCCCGGCACGCGGCCGGAACCAAGGTTCCCCTTCCAGACTACTTGGACGGCTTTGTTATCAGCGAGCGAGAAGGCGAATTTCTTTTCGGTTACGGCGAGTTCATGAAATCCATAGATTTGGATTCCCTGACACATTGAGCCTAACTAGCACGCTGCGAGAAGCCGAGAAAAGCTTCGCCGACGACATGCCGCTTGAGTCTCTGCGGCACCTTGACAGACTCGCGGAAACCAAGAACGTCTCAATTCTCTTGCTCAGAGCGCTGGTTCGCGAGAGCGTCAACGACCTGACCGGAGCTTTCTCTGATTTACAGTCGAAGAACTTGAGTCCCCATTTCATGATAATCAAAGCACGCATCCTCGCGAAGCTGGGATTCGGTGACAAGGCAATAGCTCTTCTGCAGGAGGTATTGACGAAAGTCGACCAAGAAATCCGCCCAACCTTGGCCGAAGAAGCATTGGGGATTGGCGGCCGCAGGTTCGATTTGCGCCTGATGGGAATTGGTCTGAAGAAGAATCAAGTCTCCATGTCTGCACCGCGCAACGTCGGAGCGATTCTCGCGCACCTGGGTGCACTCGCCGAGCTCGATGAAAGAGACCTCCAGGTGTTCAGCGGGCAGCTTGGATCGCGGGAGTTATCTCGTTACCGCGAGCTGAAGACCATCGACGAACTCCGCCACATTCTTGATGCAGGCCCGCAAATCACCGCAATCCGGAAAGCCATATTCGGAATACGCGGGTGGCTCTCTTTTGACGAAGCTAGGCTTCTTGCGGCGTTATCCTCGCGCGTTCCCCGTCAGCTCGCGATTGTCGAATTGGGTTCATTCTTCGGGAGGTCGACAGTCGCTCTATCCTGTGGGCTAAAGGATATTGGCGTCGCAAGGATCCACGCGGTAGACCCGCACAAGGGGCTGGCTGGAATATTTGAAGGGAGCACTCTCGATCCTTTCTTGAAGAACCTCGAATCCAGACGCGTCGGAAGGAAAGTGAGAGTGCACGTGTCTACGTCGGTGACCTGCGCCCGAAGCTGGAATGGAGGGCGAATCGGGATGCTTTTCATAGATGCCCGCCATGACACAGATTCGGTGCGGAGTGACTTCGAAGCATGGTTTCCGGCCATGACGAGCACTTGCTACGTGGCATTTCACGATGTAACGCAACCGGGCCCAAACGCGGTCGTGAGGGACCTTCTTTACTCCCGTGAACTTCGTCCACTAGGACTTCGCGACAGCACCTTCGTTTTTCAGGTGTCCAGCTCTCGGTTGGAGCCTCATCGGACTAGACTTGCTGACGAGTGGGACAAGTATCTACAGTCGCTCCACGCTGACTACGACACTTGGGTTGAACTACAGCGCTCGAAATTGAGGCTGGAGACGCTGCAACTTTTCGAGGATGCGACACGGCAGCGTCGCCATCTCACTCAACCGTCCTGCGCGGATTGAAGACGTCTGTCCTTGACCGGGGGGGGGGAAATCGAAAGTGATCCAGATTCGCGATATTGCGGCTTAAGAGCGTCCATGACATTTCTAGGTAGGCAAATGCCATGGGAAGGCAGGTTGCTGTCCATGAATTCGCTAACTCGTCCTTGGAGTTCCAGCCAGTGCCGGCGTTAAAAGCAGTCCAGCTCTCCTCCCGCATGACCGGACCCGGACAGGCAGAACTTTGCGAGCGCTGCGGCTCTCCCCTCGACGAGAGCGGGCTGTGCTGGTCGTGCAGCGGCGGTCGCTTCGATCGCCTTCGTTTCCCGAGTCGGTTAAGGAAGGCGGGCCTTACAGCATTTCAACAAGGTAATATATCAAGCAACCCATGTAAATTCCCTTGAGCGCGGAGCAATCAGCTAAGCCAATCGAGACTGGCGAGATAGAGGTTCAGGTTTCTCGGGATATTGTCAGCCACCTGAGTTTCGGAATCTACAAGAACTTCGCTCGAGCAATTAGAGAGCTCATTTCGAACTCTTACGATGCACGGGCCACGGAGATTCGCATCGGCTTAGATCTCGAGTCGAATCCTCCCAGAGTGGTCGTAAGGGACAATGGTGTTGGGATGGATAAGAATGACATGGAAAACAGATTGTTCAGATTAGGAAATGTGACGCCTTTTACCGACAATTTAGACGATTTGGGGAGGAAGCGGATAGGCCAGTTTGGAATCGGTTTCCTGTCAACCTTTCCATATTGCGAAAGAGTAGTAGTCACAAGCAAAAAAGAGAAAGAGGATACCATAATCGAAGTTTCAGCTGAAACGAGTGCCTTTTTCCAAGGAGAAACCTTCAACGTTACTGACTACAAGGCGCCTTTCTCCAAATACAACAGTGACCTCCCAATTGAGAAGGGAGAAACCATTGTTACTCTTGAGAGCATTAAGCCCCACATTGTTAAGCAATTGCAAAGAACGAGAAGTCAGAGGAGCAAAGCCAGCATTGAGAGTTTCGATGGCTATGAAAAGTTCAAGTGGACGATAGCGCAGTTCGCTCCAATCTCTTTCCCGCCGGACAGGACCGATTTGAGGGAATACTTCGAAGTCAAAGGGCGTACCCCACTGAGGGTCTGGTTAGACGGCGAAGAGCTATTCAGAAATGTGCCTGCAGACGCCGAAATACTTCAGAAGGGCGAACAATCCTTCGATAATATTGACGTCAAGTATGTCATCATGACGCCAAATAAGCCAGTTCAACCTGAAGAAGCCAGAGGGCTGCAGATTCGAGTTTGTGACGTAGGAATCGGATTGCCGACGGACTTTGATGTAATCAAACTCCGGTCCAGGAACCTTGGCAGGCTTTACTACCTGTGCGGAGAGGTCCAGATACTCAAAGGAATAGTACCTGTCAAAATCGACAGAGACAGTCTATCGTGGACAGAGTCAGTCGAGAAGATGGAAATTTTCTTCAGAGATCAGCTCACAAAGCTCAATGAAGTGCTGGAGAAAGAGGCGATAACAGACAAGGCTGTAAGGTCCGAGATTGAGAAGCTCCAGGATCCGGAGCCACTTCTCGAAGAGCTCGAATCGCTTCAGCTCATCAGATACCCAAAGAGCAGATTGAGAATGAAGAAAACAGCGAAGCACACAAAGCAGCGTGTTCAACCAGAACCCGCAAAAACACTGGAGAGCGTCTTCAAAAACCGGGGTTTTGAGGTTATTGCCGATGATGATGTCGCTTCAGCCGACACCTTAGCCATCGAGGTTCGCGCAAACGAGAAGCAAGTCATAATTCGAGAAAACCATCCGAGCTTCAAGGAATACGTAACGGTCCTTAACGAGTCTTTTGAAGTGAACTATGAAGATTGGAAAGCAACCCCCTCCTTAGATTCTGCTTGCAAAATTCAAGGGACGAAGGTTACCTTTAATCCCAATCACCCGGTTTTCCAACTAAACCTCGATGTCGAGGTGCTCAAGAAACTAATCGTAGGAGTGATTATTACCGTCGACAAGAACCCGCGACGGTCTGAACTTTGTGATCAATTCTACCGGCTTCTCATGGACATGTTCTGATGTATGTCCAACGTCCCTGTTGACTATAGGTCACAACTTCTTTCAGGTCTCTGGATTCCAAACATTCTGAAGTTTAGTGACATGTTAGGACCACGTACAGGGAACAAACACTACAAAGTTCTCTCGCTAGCATCCACAGATAATGAACATCTTGAGGTAAGAAACTTGGTTCAGAATGGACTTGTATTCAAGAAGAAAGACATCCATCTTTGGACATATACTCACCTAAAGGCCCTCAGGCTCGTCGACAGTGGATGTCGAGTCATGGCCCCTTCAAGATACGAGAACACTTTAACTCAGAATCCTCAATCGGTTGAAGCCGAATTCCCTTTTCAAATAATAAACCTGGATTTTGTATCGCAAGACATGTCTTTAGAGTCAGGTAGGGCTGAGCGTGAAATTGAGAGCATAGAGGCAACGTTTCGACTGCAATCGGAAAACGCCCAAAAGCCACATTGTGGATTTTCAATCGCCTACACAACACTGCTTGACAGTCTTCCAATCAATTGTTATGACTTGATTCAAAGACTAAATTCGCACCACCGAGACGGCTGGTCTGGAATTCTTACTAAGGACTTTCCGCCTGACGCGCTACCGTCCGCAGTCAAGACAGAGACGATTCAACGGTTGTTGACCGTAATGGCGGTGAAATATGGTTATCATGTACTGGGTTTCGAAGGATTGCTCGTAGGAGATGTCTATTCGATTGTTGTCGGAGCCAAATAAATGAGTCCAGGAAAGACCAAGAGCGTCGATCTCGAGAAGACGCGCAAGACACTAAACAAGAATCTCAACTCGACAGTCAAGAATTTCAAGAGCGACTTGGATTCAATGATGGAATCGATACAATCAATCAGTCATTGGTCCAATGTGTTGCAAGACACGAATTCATTGGGATTGGTCAACGAGATCTTCATGGACTCATACATGTCGATTGATTTCTCGAGTATGGCTCTTTACAAATACGCGGACACCGCGTTGCGTTCTGCATTAGAGAATTCACTGAATTGGATATACTTCTCAAATCATCCCGTGGAGTTCGGATGGTGGAAAACAGGCGACGAGTGGTTCCTTCCTATGGGCAGCCATCCCTGGGGAAGAGGATACGAATATTTCAAGCTACTAATAGGTGATACGCGCGTCGCTCCGATATTTGACAAGCCCCAGCAAGGGAGAAAAACAGTCTCCGTCGCGGGAGTATATTCCGAGCTCTCAAAATCTAGTCACAGCAATAGCCTAAAGATGCAGACTGCCGGAGGGGAGCTTTCACCGACGTATGATGCGGGAAGGTTCAAAGAATTCAGAGATAGGATTCGCGACGTATTGAGTCTGGTTAACGCTATAATGATCCTTGTATTTCAAGATGAATTCGGCAAGATGAATAAGTTGGACAAAAAAGGAGTCACTTCGGTGCTCTTACCAGAGCACGAGGCTATCCTGAAGTCTATGCGCCGGCTATAGGTCTTGCAGCATTCTACGGAATCATTGAAGCACCGTATGTATCAAGGATAGAAGGAAGAAAGGCTTCGTGCGGCACTCATGAAGCAATGAAGCAACTAAGCAATGCTTAATGATGCCACCTCAAATGCTGAGACAGGAGTCAGTTTGGGTAAGAGGAAACATACGATAATCATCAGCGAAAAGCTCGATGACCAGATCAAGACATACATCAAAGACAGAGCAGTACAGATAATCGACAGCGGCGATAACATCCCCAGCAAGTCCCAGCTCTTCGAAGAACTGCTTACGAAAGGATTGCAGGCGACTAAGGAAGAAGGGAAATGAGAAATCACGAACCCAAGACTGCCGAGTACTTAGTCCGTAAAACCGCGCCGTATTATCACACTGTCAAAGGAGCCGCTTACTTGGGTGACGCTCTACAGCTCCTTGAAACTGTCCGAGATGAGACCATAGATCTAATTGTTACTTCGCCTCCCTTTGCTTTAGTATTCCAAAAACGCTACAAATTGGCACCCGATTTTGTCGATGCCCAACATTATCTAGATTGGTTTATGCCAATTGCGCGAGAGTTTCATAGAGTGCTCAAAAAAGACGGCAGCCTCGTTCTTCACCTTGGCGGTTCCTGGAACCCGGCTTATCCAACCAAGTCCTTGTATAACTTCGAAGTGCTTACGGAACTCTGCAAAAATGACTATTTCTCATTGGCGCAGGATTTTTACTGGTTCAATCCTGCCAAGATGCCGTCACCAATCGAGTGGACCAACGTGAGACGCATTCGTGTTAAAGACGCGGTTGAACCAATTTGGTGGTTATCCAAGGATTCCAAAGGGAGAACAAAGGCGAGGAACACCCGCGTCTTGATAGAATATACGAAGAGCATGCTCAAGCTACTTGAGCGAGGATCTTACAGCTCCGGGCAGCGACCATCCGGCTACAATATTTCACGCGCAGGCTTTCTTCATAAGAACCGTGGCGCGATTCCGCCTAACCTAGTTCCTTATCCGAATATGCTCCCTTTCTCGAACACTGAGTCCAATGGAGCATATCTCTCAAACTGTAAGAAATATGACATGGTCCATCCCGCGAGATTCCCTATAATGGTTCCTGAATTCTTCATCAGATTCCTAACCACTAGGAAATCTCAAGTCGTTCTTGACGCGTTTGCTGGCAGCAATAGCACCGGATATGCCGCGGAAAAATTAGGCCGAAAGTGGCTAGCCTTCGAGAAGTCTGAAGAATATCTGAAAGGCTCTATGTTTCGCTTCTTCGGTCCGAGAGAAGTAGAGAAAATGTGGTCAAAAGACCGTGTTCGAAGTGGGGCATAAATACGAAGGATACATCAACATACTGAATGACCGCCATACCTTACCTCAATCTGCCGGAAAATTGGGGCCAGGTATCGCGTACGCGAGGGCAGACTAGGCTACGTCCCCCTTGGACACCACGTCCAGCCTTTGAAAGAGACCTCGAATTAAGGTTGAAGGTACGCCCGGCACCTGGCGGTTGCTAGACCTCTGCCGAGAGCATGTCTATCTTGGTGATTATACCTTCGACCTTGTCCCCGGTGGCTACCAGGATGGCCGGGACGAACTTGAAGAGAGAGAACAGTGCCTCCACGGGGGTGTCGGCACTCACGATGGGGAAGATCGGCTGCAGGAAGCCTGAGATTGGCTTGGTGAGGATGCTGCGGGGGTCGTCCAGCGTGCTTAGCAGCTGGACTATCTGGTTCTCCGTTATCGAACCGACGAGTCTGGTCCCGGAGTAGACAGGGAGCTGCGAGATCCCTCCCTTCTTCATGGCGTTGACGCTGTCGGAGATTGTCACCGTCGACTGGATGGAGATCACGGGCTTGGACATGACCTCCGATGCCTTCTTGCCCTCTATGCGAATCTGGGACCTCAGCGCTTCGGAGATGGATTTCATGGTGCTGAAGGAGGGGTCGACCAGGCCCGACTCGAGTTTCGCTATCAGGGACTGGCTGACGCCTGCCGCCCTGGCTAGCTCGGACTGGGTGATCCCTAGCTGGACCCGTATCTTCTTCAGTTGCTTCGGATCTATCGTGGAAACTGACAAGCCCCGGAGGTTTGTGGTTATTCGTATATGAATTTTTGCACGGAAATTTTAGGAAAGGTGGTGCGGAAGGCCCCCCTCCACTATCTCGACCGGCAGCTTCGCCCTCCATCGGGCCAGGAATTCCAGGTCTTCCTTCTTGTTCCTGAGCTCATCTGGCAGCATGACCGGTATCTCGTCGATTATCGGATAGTATCTCTTGCACTTCTCGCAGGAGAGCACGCCATCGATGACCTTGTCGCCCGAAGCATTCAGCTCGATCATCTGCAACGGATAGTGCTTGTCGATGGGGCACGCCAGGATGTCGAGGAGTCTCCTCTGCATGGCGGGTCGGCAGCCAATCCGGGACTTATGCGTTGCCCTCAGAAAGGTTAATGTAACAGTGCGCGAGCAGGCCCCGTTAGCCGGCCATAGCGTGTGGGTCCGACCTAGTCTCATTCCGAACCTAGAAGTCAAACCACACGTCGTCACCATGTTAGTGAGGTGCGAGAGCTCTCGCGAAGTGGTGATGTCGGCACCTATTATCGATAAACCTCTGAAACTGCCGTTTTCATCAGGTAAAACGTTTAAGTTTGAGTCGTAGGCGCGGGTACCAGTGCATTAGTTAGTGTCGTTACTCTCCGGACTACCACTTCAGTTCAGCATCGACGTGAGCAGCCTGCTCAACGTAGTCTGGCTGGGTTCAATCTTCGTGTTCTTCATCTACGGCCAGAGGCTGCAGATGTATCTGATAGCCAACGACATCTCGCGCGCCCTGAACAGGCTGAAGATAATGCGCGACAAGTCCCGCAAGGAGGCCATTGACTACTTCACCAGTTCCGGAAAGGTGACCGGGGACCCGACGCAGAGGATAGACGAGTTCCTCGACTACGTGACGATCATGCCGGTCGACATGGACCCGCGAGGGGTCGTCGAGAAGGTTCAGCACATCACCAACACGCGCGACGAGAGAGTGAGGGCGGAGGTAAGTCAGATAATCCCCAACCTGGACCCGACAAAGGTCTCTGTCGCTGAGAACATCCTCGAGATAGCGACCTCGCTGAACCAGATCCACAAGATAGTCCGGCACTACTACCTCCTTGGAAAGAAGACGAACTCGTACATGCTCCTCTTCCAGCTACAGATGATAATGCCGATGGTGCTGCAGGAGGCCGACGCTCTGGTGAACGCGGTTGACACCTTCAAGCTGGGCCAGCCAGTGGGCGACGGTATCGGCCCGGTGATCGCTTCGCGCTACATGCAGAACCTCCCCAAGCAGGTGGTCGGGAAGGACACGGTCATGACCGTGGGCGAATACAAGGGGAGGACTCTCTACGTGCTCAAGGCGGAGGGTCCGATGGGTTACGTGGGCGAGCCCGGCGTGGCCATCCAGAAGCTGATCGAGGAGATGAAGGTGCCGCTGAACGCGATCATCATGGTCGACGCCGCTCTCAAGCTCGAAGGCGAGAAGACCGGCGAGATAGCGGAAGGAGTGGGTGCGGCGATCGGAGGGATCGGAGTCGACAAGTTCAAGATCGAAGAGGTCTCGTCGACGCACAAGATACCCGTCTACGCCATTCTCGTCAAGCAGAGCATACTCGAGGCAATCACGGTGATGCGCAAGGAGATAGCCGAGGCCTCGGACAAGGTCCAGGTCCTCATCAACAGAGTCATCGAGGAGAAGACAAAGGAAGGAGACAAGGTGCTCCTCGCCGGCATCGGAAACACCCTGGGAGTCGGACAATGATGAACTCGCAACAGGACCGAAAGGCGAAGTTCATAGTCTACACGATCGAGGAGTGCCCCGCCTGCGGTCAGAAGACCAAGCGCGCCTTCCAGCTTGGGGACTACGTCACCAAGGACGGGTCGAAGTGCAGCAAGTGCGGAAACACCACCAAGATAACCTCAATCTACGCCGAGGCTCCGCCCAAGACCTAGGTCAGCACGACGAGCCCGCCGTCCTCGATGGTCATCGTGTGCTCGAACTGGGCCACGGGCTTCCCTGAAGCCTCCACCAGCGCCGGATAGGAGTGCACCAGCCGGCGTTTCTCGAGCTCCTTCAACAGCGCCATCAGCCTTCCCTCCTTGTATCCCTGGGCGAACCACCTGGGTGAGAACGGCAGCGTCTTCCTCGCCGTCCAGACCCTGTCCACCAGGTCGTCGAGCTCCTTGTTCCCGGTCCTCTTCCTCACGACGACCGAGAAGATGTTCTCCTGTTCCGACTCCACGACGTATCCCGCCGCGTCTCCAAGGGTCAGAAAGGGCTCTATGGCGAAGACGTCCCCCTTGTTGAGCATGGGTAATCCCGGCGAGTAGAGGTTGGGAATGCTCTTCCCGGCGTGCACGACATACTGCTCCACGGTGTGCCCGCTGAGGTTGCTGATGGGCTTGAAGCCGTCGGCCTTGGCCGAGGCCTGTATGGCCCTCCCTATCTCCCCTATCCTCCTGTCGCGCTTCGCGACGCCTATCGCCGCCTGCAGCGCCCTCTCCGTCGCCTCCAGAAGCGGCTGATAGCTGGGATTGCTCGTGATCGTCAGCGAGGTGTCAGCGACGTACCCGTCCACGTGCACGCCATAGTCTATCTTCACCACGTCCGACTCGCGGATCTTGACACCGTCGTCCTTCTGAGGAGCATAATGGGCGGTGACGTCGTTGACGCCTATGCCCGTCGGGAACGCCGGCTGGCCGCCTCTCCGGACTATCTCCGCCTCGACCTTCTCAGCGACCTCCAGCAGCCCCGTCCCCACTCCGAGGTTCTGCCTTATCCAGCCTCTGAGTTCCCTCGCGACCTTTCCGGCTTTGAAGTATTGTTCGGGTATCTGCACGCATCGCTCACTAATTCTTTTATCCGCTTCTTGCTAGAACCCGGACAACTGTCGTTATTTGAAACTTGGGGATAGAGCGGGCGGATTCCGATTCGGCACCGTCGCCACCGGAGGGACTTTCGACCACATACACGCGGGCCACAAGCGTCTCCTCGAGAGGAGCTTCGAAGCGGGTGGTCGGGTGATAATCGGCCTGACCTCCGACGAGTTTGTCTCCCGAGTGGGCAAAAAGCCCGACTTCGACTATGCGACGAGGGAGAGGAAGCTCAGGGAGTACATCGAAAAGACCTTCCCGGGACGCGAATACCGGATAGCGAAGCTCTACGACTACTTCGGCCCCGGGATAGCCGATGGCGACGTCCAGGCGCTCGTGGCCAGCCCTGAGACGGCGTCGCGCCTCGGCCTGGCAAACAGGCTGAGGAGGGAGAAGGGTTTCCCTCCGCTCGAGCTCGTGACGGTAGAGTGGGTGCAGGCCGCAGACGGGAAGCCGATCTCCTCAACCCGGATCAGGAAGGGCGAGGTCGACGAGGAAGGAAGGATGCTCGGGAGGGACGGTCCTCCCGATCCTCCGGGAAAGTAATTTATTCTATTCAGCAGAGCAGGGACCGTGGAGAACGAGAGGCTCGACCCGTGGGGTAACAGCGCGGTCGACAACTACGAGAGGCTGCGCTCCGAGTTCGGGATAGAGCCCCTCAAGCCTCTGCTGACTCGGTTCAAACACCCGAGCCTCCACATCCGGCGCGGAATCGACTTTGGACAGAGGGACCTCGGGAGGGTCCTCGACGCCGTCGACAGCAACAAGAGCTTCGCTGTAATGAGCGGCATCAAGCCCACGGGAGTCTTCCACCTGGGGACCAAGATGACCGCAGACGACATGGTCTACTTTCAGACTCTCTCGAAGAAAGCGACAGTCTTCTACGCCATCGCCGACGTCGAGGCGTTCAACGACAACGGACTGAGCTTCCAGCAGAGCTCGAAGATAGCGATTCAGAACGTGGCCGACATACTCGCCCTCGGCCTGGACCCCGAGAGGGCCGTCGTCTACAAACAGAGCCAGGAGATCAGGGTCATGAGGATGGCCACGATTTTCTCGAAGGCCGTCACCAACAACATGCTAAGGGCTATCTACGGGGAAAGGCAGGTCGGGCTCTACCTCTCCGCGCTCATCCAGGCGGGAGACATCCTGATGCCCCAGCTCCCCGAGTTCGGCGGCCCCAAGCCCGTGGTCGTCCCAGTCGGGGCGGACCAGGACCCACACATCCGTCTCTCCCGGGACCTGGCCAACAGCTACCGCGAGGACTTCGGGTTCATCCCCCCGTCCGCCATCTACCACAGGCTCATCCGGAGCCTCGACGGTTCCACGAAGATGTCCAAGCGGAGCTCCAACTCATCCTTCGCACTGGACGAAGACCCCTCCTCTGCGGCGAAGAAGGTCATGTCGGGCCTCACCGGGGGGAGGCCTACGGTCGAAGAACAGCGCCGGATCGGGGGAGAGGCCGAGAAGTGCCCGATCTATGACCTGTACCTCTTCCACTTTGCGGCGGAGGACGAGTACGCCAAGCGCGTCTACGATGAGTGCTACGGCGGAATCCGGATGTGCGGCGAGTGCAAACAGGAGCTGGCCGGCATCGTAAAGAAGTATCTCGAAGAACACAGGAGGAAGCGAGACTCGTTGATGAAGGACGCCGAGGAGCTGCTCGAGAATAGCAGGAAGTCTCTGGACTCGATGCCCAGATGAGCGAGCAGGACGGCCCTCCGCTGCACCCTCTGGAACGTAAGGTCCTGGAGGCCCTGAAGGGCAGGGACTGGGTCGACTTCGATTCTGTCGTGAGGGACTCGGGCCTCATTCCGGACCAGGTCCGCAGAGCGGTCAGCTGGCTCTCATCAAAGGGCCTGATCGGCGTGCAGGAGAAGACCGTCCGTGAGCTATCCCTGAAGGGAGAGCCCGCCGAGCTGCTGTTGATGCAGAGGATAGGGCAGGCGGGCCTTCCGATGGAGACCGTGCGCGGCTCATTCGGGTCGAACCAGGAGTTCGCGGCCGCCCTCGGAAACGCCAGGTCGGCTGGCTGGATCGAGGTATCGCAGAAGGACGGCCAACCATTCGTCGCACCCAGAGACAGGAAGACGGCTGAGCGGTACGAAACATTCGTAGCCTCCCTCAGAGGGAAAGCGATCCCGGAAGACCAGATCGCCGCCGAGTATCGGGACTATATCGAGAGGCTCGTCTCGAGAGACATGGCGAAGGTGGACGAGACGAGGTCCGTCTCTCTGCGGATCACGACGAGCGGGGACGATGCCATCAGCAGGGCCGCGTCCGCCGGTTGGATAGAGAGAATCACGCCGGAAGTGACGGCCAAGATACGACTCAGCGGGACTAGCCCCAAGCTCAGACCGATAGACGTCAGCGCGGCAGCGCCCGGGTTCTACGCCGGAAGGAGGCATCCCGTGAAGGAGTTCATCAACGAGGTCAGGGAGGTCTACCTCTCGATGGGTTTCGTCGAGATTGCAGGCGACTCGGTCCAGCCGTCGTTCTGGAACTTCGACGCTCTATTCACCCCGCAGGACCATCCTGCCAGAGAACTGCAGGATACCTTCTACGTGAAGGGTGGCCGGGACGAGTCGATCCAGAGGACCGGCGTGGTGGCGAAGGTGGCGTCGGTGCACGAAAGCGGCGGTGCGACGGGGAGCAAGGGCTGGCGATACTCGTGGAACGTCGAAGAAGCGAGACGCCTCGTCCTGAGGACCCACAACACCGCCCTCACCATCAGGGCCACACAGGAGTCCGGCGACAGGGAGATGCGCGTCTTCAGCGTAGGCAGGGTCTACAGGAACGAGAGCCTCGACTACAAGCACCTTGCGGAGCTGCACCAGATGGAAGGGGTGGTGATCGGCGAAGGGCTCAACCTTCGTCACCTTATGGGCGTGCTCACCCGTTTCTACGCCAAGCTGGGGATGAGCGGGGTGAAGCTCTGGCCATCCTTCTTCCCGTACACGGAACCTTCGATGCAGGTGATGGTCTACTACGAGAAGGTCGGGAGGTGGCTGGAGATGGGAGGCTCGGGCGTCTTCCGTCCCGAGGTGACAGAACCGCTCGGGGTCAAGAAGCCAGTGATAGCGTGGGGGTGCGGGCTGGAGAGGCTGCTCATGCTGAGGTTGGGCGTGCAGGACATCAGAGAGCTGTACAACAGCAATCTCGATTGGTTGAGGAGAAGGAGAGACATTGCCAGTACTCAAGATATACTTTAGCAGGTTCCAGAAGATGACGGGTCTCACACGTGAGACAATCGTGGACAGGTTGCCCTTCCTGGGACTGGACATCGAGGGCGAGGACGCTGATGCCATCAGGATAGAGTACAACCCGAACCGCGCCGACTTCTCAACCGACTATGGAATCGCTCGTGCCCTGCTCGGGCTCGTCGGGAAGGAACTAGGTCCCCCAGAGTATCACGTGAGGAAGGGCAGGTTCTCGGTGCGCGTCTCATCCAGTGTGGCCCACGTGCGCCCGTACATCTCGTGCGCGGCCGCGACGGGCCTGAGGATGGAAGACGAGACGATAAGGCAGCTCATCTCGATGCAGGAGGACCTCCACAACGGCATAGCGAGGAGGCGCAAGAAGGCCGCCATAGGCTTGCACAACATGGACGTCCTCAAGCCGCCGCTCTCGTACGAATGCAGACCCGCCACGTTCGAGTTCACTCCGCTCGGCTCCGACAGGAAGATGAGCATCAGGCAGGTCCTTGGTGAGACCGAGACGGGCATCGCCTACGGGCACATACTCGAGAAGGCGAAGGGCTATCCTATCCTGAGCGATTCGGCTGGCACCGTCCTGTCGTTGCCTCCGATAATCAACGGGAGCGCGACGAAGGTGGACACGAGCACGAAGAATCTCCTGGTCGATGTCACGTCAACCGACAGGAGAATAGGGGACGAAGCCCTGGCGATCATCTGCGCAGCGCTATCCGATGCCGGGGCGACGGTCGAGTCGGTCGAAGTCGAGTACACCGGAGAGAGAGTGGTGACCCCTGACCTCTCGCCGACCACGATGAAGTTCGACGAGACCCTCGCCAAGAAGATGGTCGGACTCGACTTGGACCATTCCGAGATGGTCGCGTGCCTGGGGAGAAGCAGACTGGGTCTCGACAAACAGGGCTACGCGATCATCCCTCGGTACAGGGTAGACATACTCCATCCGGTCGACCTTGCGGAGGAGGTCGCGATCGGCTACGGCCTCGACAAGATCCAGCCCCTCTATCCTCCCAGCAAGGAGCCCGGAAGTCTTGATATGACCAACTCCGGTCTCGACCGCATATCCGAGTCGGTAGCCATGGCCGGATTCACAGAGACGATGAACTTCGACCTTGTCGACGCGACCTCCCTCTACAGCAGATTCTCGAGGAGCCCAGACCTCAGGATAGAGGTCGAGAACCCGAGGACGATCGAGCACAGCATCCTGCGAGACTCGATTGTACCCTCGCTCATGGCTGCACTCGCGCGCAACGTACAGGCCGCCTATCCTCAGAGGATATACGAGGTCGGCCGCGTCTTCCTGAGAGACGGGGAGAGAATCGCCGAGAGGCCGAGACTGGCCGCGCTCAGCGCGCACTCGGGTTCGTCATACTCGGAGGCCAAGATGTACCTGGAGGCCCTGCTCCTGACACACACCGGAGAGCCTCCTCAGACGCGACCGGCGGAGCACTGGGCGTTCGCCGAGGGAAGGACGGCGGAGGTCTTTGTCAGGGGAAAGAGTGTCGGATACATCGGTGAGGTAAGGCCCTCGGCGGTCGCTGCTTTCGGGCTCGACGTGCCGGTCTCGGGTTTTGAGATAGACCTCGCCACGCTGCACTAGAACTGATTATAACCCGGCTCGGCTGGCTCGTACCGGCTTCCGTCGAATCGCGCGAAAAACGGCCACCCGCGAAGGCGGTAAAACGCTTTGATGAACGGATGGTTTACCCAGTCGTGCTACAGACGGAAGCCACTCCGGATACACTTTTATTGGAGCCGAAGCCCATTTGGTCCGGCCCGTTTAGAGAGGCTTGAGGATAACGGTCTTTGCCGGGAGATGAGTCGAGCTGTTCAGAGGCGGGCCACACATCACCATATTGACGTCCCGGGACAAGCGGTATCTCGACTTTGTGGAGTTTCTCGTGGGGTTCGTCGACGAACTGAACGTCCTCTCGGCCGAGGACGCCGCCGTCCTGGTCGAAGGCAAGAGAGACAGCAAGGCTCTCGTCGCACTCGGATACAGGGGCAGGATACTCACCAAGGCGTCCTTGTCGGCCGGGAGAATCGAGGCCAGCCTAGAGGGCGTCAGGTCCGTCATCATACTAACAGACATGGACAGGGAGGGACGCAGATTGGCCGCGGGTTACATCAAGCTCTTCCAGACCCTGGGACTGAAAGCCTCCCTGACCCACAGGAAGCGTCTGAGCCGGGCTTCGCACGGAGTCTTCCTGCACATCGAGAACCTCTCGCGGTTCGCTCCCGAGGTCGTCGATATCGGAGGAACGGCGACTTAGATGAGGGTTTAAATATGGGACGAAATCGCAGCGATTCTGTTAAGCTTAGTTCCGTTAACTAGCTGACACGAGAAAGAACGCAATTTGCCAGATTCGGCTATAGTAAAGTACCTCGTTAAGTTGAGGTTCGAAGTAGATGGAGTGGTGGAAAAGGCCGACATGATCGGCGCCATCTTTGGTCAGACTGAGGGCTTGTTCGGTCCAGAAATGAACCTGAACGAGCTCCAGAAGAGCTGGAAGGTAGGGAGGATCGAAATCAATCTCGAGTCCAAGAATGACCGGACTTATGGAGAGATCCTCATACCGATGTCCACAGACGTAAGCACGGCGGCGCTCATAGCGGCCGCAGTGGAGAGCGTCGACAAGGTGGGTCCGTGCTCGGCGAGGGTCGAGCTCGTCACCATCGAGGACGTCAGGGCTTCCAGAAGGAAGCAGATAGTCGACCGCGCCAAGGACATCATGAAGGAGTGGGGTTCCAGGACCGCGAGCGAGGGGGAGAACCTGCTGAAGGATGTTCAGGACTCGACCAAGAGGGCGCGCGTCGTCAGCTACGGCGTGGAAAACCTTCCTGCAGGACCGGGAGTCTACACCTCTGACATGGTCTACATCGTCGAAGGCAGGGCAGACGTGATACTCTTCCTTAGAGCGGGCATCGAGAACGTCGTAGCCGTCGAGGGCACGAGCATCCCCCAGTCGGTCATCGACCTCGGGAGGAAGAAGAGGCTCATCGCGGTGCTAGACGGGGACAGAGGTGGAGACCTCATCGAGAAGGAGCTCGACCAGGTCGTCAAGGTCGAGAGAGTCCTGCGCGCACCGCACGGAAAGGAGGTAGAGGACCTTACCCCGGTTGAAGTACTTCAGCTTCTCAGAGGCGAGGCCCCCCAGAGGTCGTCCAGACCCGAAAGGGCTGAGCGCCCTGAACGCGCGGAGCGTCACGAGAGGCCGGAGCGCATGGAGGAGCCGCCAAGGAGAGAATACCGCGAGCACAGGCAGAGAGCCCCCGAACCTGAGCCGGTGACGATTCAGGTACCGGAGCCGTTGGGCTCAAGGATCAAGGAGATTTTCCCGTCGCTCAACGGCACGCTGGAGGCGGTCCTCCTCGACGAGCCGCTCGCAGAGAAGGGAAGATTCCCGATCAGCGAGCTGGTGCAGAAGGTCGATGCAAACTCCGGCGCGAAGTTCATCATATTCGACGGGATAATCACCCAGAGGCTCGTGGACGCGGCCGCAAAGGCGAACGTGACCGGCATCATCGGGCACAGGGTGGGCGACATCAGGAACCTGCCTGAAACCCTGAGTGTCGCCACATTCAGGGACCTCGGGCTCGAGTAGCCTAAGGCCCTTGATTGTATCGAGCTTCATACCCAAGCAGGGCATCTGCTCCCTGGTGGTCGAGTCTCCCGATGACCTCTGGATTCTGCGCAGGCTGATCGGTCCCGGGGACACCATAGTCACCAAGAGTTCCCGCGTCTCCAAGAAGGAAGACGAATACTCGCGGCCTGACAGGGGGGAGCGAATCAAGGTCACGATAGCCCTCGTGGTCGAGTCGGTCTCTCTCGACAGCAGCGTGGGGCGTCTGAGGGTCCGGGGCAGGATAAGCGAGTCCAGCGACGACAGCGTGAGCACTGCGGGGAGTCATTCCGTCTCGGTCTCTCCCGGCTACGGACTTACCCTGAGGAAGAGCGACTGGACTCCCCTCGACACCACAATCCTGAACTCGGCGAAGGCGAGCAGGACCTTTCTCGTCGTGACGATGGACAGAAGAGAGGCCGGGATAGGCACCCTGAGCGGCTCCCATCTGTCGATAACCGCGACCATAGACTCCGGCGCGTCCGGCAAAGGCGGGCAGGAGGTAGACCAGGAACCGTACCTCAGAAAGATAGTCGGTGTCCTCGCCAACACTTGGCGAAGCGGAGACCTGATAGTGGTCGCCGGACCGGGCCACACGAAGCTGGCACTCGCGAACCGCATAGCCGCGCACCCCGAGATGGGGAAGAGCTACATCGTCCTAGAAGGCTTCGACCTCTCAGGAGCCGACGGCGTGCGAAACCTGGTGAAGTTCGAGGGATTCAAAAAAGTCGCGAGCGACAGCGTCCTGGTCGAGGTCCAGGAGATCGTCGAGCAGGTGATCAAGAGGATCACTCAGGGCGACACGAAGGTCGCCTACACGCTTGCGAGGGTCAGGCAGGCGGCCATGGCAGGCGCCGTCGAATCGTGCGTCGTCTCCGACGACGTATTCACCCAGGACATAGACGAACAGGAGCTTGTCGATACCCTCAACAAGGTCGAGCAGCTGGGTGGGAGGGTCTACCTTTGCGACTCTTCGCTCGAGACCGGCAAGCAGGTCTCGTCCTTCGGTGGGATGGTGGCGACGCTGCGTTACTCGTTCAAGCCTTACTAGGTCAGGTACGCGATAAGATACGGGCCTGCTATCACTGAGACCAGAACCAGGACTAATGCCACGGTAATCCCAGCGGTCGCCCTTCCCGCGACGACTTCGCTTATTCTGCCTCGTCCAATGCCGACCAGGAACCTCTCCATCGCCTGACCGCCGTCCATCGGGTAGATCGGCAGGTTGTTGAAGATCGCCAGGTTGAAGTTGACGAAGAAGATCCAGAACAGAAGATTCTGTACCGCGTTGGTGGCGGCTCCGAGCGGCGAGGTATAGAACGTGTTAAGCTGCGCTGAGAACGGTATGGACGACGCTATCCCGGGGAACGCCGGCGGGACGATGTACAGAACCCACCTCACGGGGGCCTCGTTCTGAGGATTGACGTACGTGCTCACGAATCCCGTCAGGGCCGCGTACGGGATGTAGCTTACCCCAAGATAGGGCGCGGTCGTGTTCTGATGCGTCTTCGTGTTCGTGTAGACGATCTCGCCGAGCTTGACGTTCTGCAGCACCTCGGTGCGTCCGTCGTGCCAGACGGTGATGTTGACCACCTGGTAGGGCTGTAGGCTCAGGGTCCCAAGGTTGTTGTTCGGGACTCCGTCTATCGCCTGTATGAAGTCCCCCGGGGCGATGCCGGCGCTAGATGCGGGCGAGGGGACGTTCACGCTCGCAATCGCTGACCCGTTGGCGAGCGGGGTCATCGAACCGACGGAGACGACCAGGAGTAGCAGACAGAGCAGGCCCACGATGAAGTTTATCCCGGAACCGGCTCCGAGCACACGCAGAGCCATGCTGGGCCGGACTTCCTTCATCTCCTTCTCGTCCACCTCCACGAACGCGCCGATTGGAATGACCAGAAAGAACAGCACGCCAGCGGTCTTGACGCGCATCCCGAGGCTGCGGGCGACTATGCCGTGCGAGGCCTCGTGGATAACCACCGCCGTCACTATGGCTATCCATCCGTCGACTACCGGGACGTAGGGGTTGAGACCTGGGAGCAGAAGGTTCGCCGTCGGACTTATGTTGCTCGCGACGTAGCTCGCCACCTCGGCACCTTTCGGCGAAAGATAGACGAGGAACTCCCCTAGAATGAGGAAAAGCGCTATCCCACCCGATATCGGCAGGAGGTAGAGCATGAACCAGGCGAGCGGCTTCGTTATCCTCCGCTTCCCAAGGGAGTCCATGATGGACAGGCCCTTGCGGGTGCGGAGCATCACGATCCCATAGTTGAAGGTGAACCGCTTGTACTCTTCCTGCAAATTCGCGACTCGACCGAGCGGGCAACGCTTTAAGCGTTCGTCCATCTCGCGGAGGCCGTCCTTGTCCTCGTCATCCTGCAGCAGGTGTGGCTCCCCCTCCTTCTACACGAGGCGCTACTCCGGTGAGGTCCTCTGCAAGGACTGCTTTGGCGCTTCTATCGTCGAAAAGACCAGAAGGACGATCAAGAGGTACGGGATGCTAAGGCGCGGAGACAAGGTCGGCGTGGCCGTCTCGGGCGGGAAGGACAGTCTGTCCCTACTGGCGGTGTTACACTCGCTGAGCGCCGCCGGCGGATACGAGCTGGTGGCCCTGACCGTGGACGAGGGAGTGAAGGGCTACAGGGAAGAGTCGATTCAGCACGCGGACTGGCTTGCGAACAAACTGGGCGTCCCTCACACGACCGTCTCCTACAAGGGGCTGTACGGCTTCGACCTGGACGCGGCCCTCGACTGGACCGACAAGCGCGAGGTGTCCTCTTGCAGTATGTGCGGTGTCTTCAGGCGGAGAGCGATAGACGAGGCAGCGCAGCAGACTGGAGTGGACGTCATCGCCACTGCGCACAACCTCGACGACTTTGTTCAGACGTT
Organism: archaeon; assembly: GCA_021791695.1. Classification (GTDB taxonomy): domain Archaea; phylum Thermoproteota; class Nitrososphaeria; order Nitrososphaerales; family Gagatemarchaeaceae; genus Gagatemarchaeum. Next base: position 35,571 of record JAJYWC010000019.1, read on the forward strand.
CATGATGAACCTCATGCACGGGGACGTTGACAGGATAGGCTGGCTCGACCCACTTATCGTCGACAGCAATTTCCCGTTCCGGAGGGTGAAGCCGTTCATGGAGGTCTACGAGGAGGAGGTGGCGCTCTACGCGCACCTCTCGGGCCTGCCCTTCCAGAGTCGCAACTGCCCGTACATGCACGAGGGACTGAGGAGCGAGGTTCGCGACTATCTCAATGAGCTGGAGTCGAAGCACCCGGGGATGAAGAACACTTTGCTGCGCTCAAGTCTATCGGTTACGGCCAAGATTAGTCAAGCGAAGACCAAAGAAATGATTCCATGTCAAAGTTGCGGGAATCCGTCGTCGAGCGGCGATTGTGCGGTTTGCCGCATGCAGCGACTGGTTATGGACCACACGACTGTTCCTAGTAGCGCAGATGAGTAAATGCTCGGCCGCATTAGGTTCGCACAGCGACGGAAGCGCAGCACGGGTTGCGATGCCGTCTGGCAACACGCTAAATAACTCCTCAAGTTGTCCTTTCGTCTGGTGGCGGGTAGGGCTGGGAGATTAGCCGTCTCCCGATAGACTGAAACCGGCTACATGCAGAGGCCAGTAACTGTCGGGTAAAGCCATCTCTCCTTCTACCTACGCACT
>JAJYWC010000051.1 GCA_021791695.1 archaeon
GAAAGGTCCGGAACGTACGATTCGGAGAACCTCTGCAGGTATTGCGGTGCGGAATAGTTCTGGTGCTCAACCTTCAATCCACACTTCTCGAACAGCCCTTCGTCCATGTAATTCTTTCCCCCTCTACCCGAGACATACGTGTCAGCCCCCACCGCCCTGCAAATGTCGGCCAGCCTCTGAGTGCCTGACGTTTTGATGTTCAGCTCAGATTCCTTTACTATCGGGATCTTGATCCCAAGCCACTCCATCGTCTTCCTCGTGGTCCGAAGGTCGAACTCGAACAGCAGCGGCCAACTCTTGTCGTAGAACTCTTTCAGCTCTGCTGCATACCGATTGAAGAATTTCGCGTTAGCGTAGGACACCGTTATTTTCTTCCAATGCTCTTTCCTCCACGGCAAGGAGTCGTTGACCCTTACGTCCTTGTTCGCCGCAAACTTGTCGGTCTTGTCAATAGGGATGGTCAGCCACACCGGCCCATGGGGATCGAGGATCAGGTTCCGGTTAGTGAACCTCTTATCGTACTGTGCCTCGTCCATGATTACGAACATATCCGAAAGGGTCAGCTTGTGAAAGAAGCCCGGGTAGGCAAAATAATGAGGCTGATGTATCGCAACTTTCAACTGGTAACGATGGTGTAGTATCCCGGTTAAAGGAGAGACGCGTGATTCCACTATAACAATCGCTCAGGATCATGAGGTGGAATGCCCACCCGCGGTTGGAGAAGACCTGCTGGAGAGGAATATCTTCTTTCTTGGTCACCTAAGGGACCGTCAGAACGCCTACGGACCCTCCGATAGCTGCGATACCACTCGCCTGATCCTGTCGGAGAACGCCGCCAGCGAGAATGGCTTTTGCAGGAACGTGAACCCCAGCGAGATCGATTCTTCTCTCACGGAATCGTCGGCGCTCGCGACAATCACCTTGGTCGCCGGCCGGTGCTTCAGGATTCTCTTCGCCGCCTCAATTCCATTCATTCCGGGCAGGCGGTAGTCAATTATTACGACGTCGGGAGAAGCTCTGCCCTCGACGACCGCCCGGACGATGTCTTCTCCTTCCCTCGCAACTATTACGGGGTCGAAACCGAGTTCCTTGGTCACGCGCGAATAGATTGAAAGCAGATCCTGCTCATCTTCCACGATGGCGAGGCTCCTCTTGCTGCGCTCAGTGATGGGCTTCTTCGTACTGCGCGAGTTCAGGGATGAGGTGTCCGCAACTCGCGAAAGCGGTCTTTCCGCCTCTTTAGGAACGCCCCGCGCAGTCACTCTAGTAAAGACAGAGACCGTCCCGAGGGATTTTACCGAAAATGCTACGCTCTCGGTAACCACACTTCTACACTTGTCCCCTTTGTGTAATCGCCGTCTATCCTGTTCTTGAGCTCAAGTCTACCCGAGTATCTGTCGACCACGAGGGCGCGGACAATCGACAGGCCGAGCCCACTCCCCTTTGCAGACTCCAGGTGTCGCCTGGAAACAAGCCGCTTCTTCTCGTCAATGATGCCCCTTCCATGATCCGTTATGGTCACCCTCCAATAATCCTGCTTCTTACCGCTATCCTCGGCCGTTTCCTCGGTTTCGTCCAGCCGAATCTGTATGGGCACCTTCGTTCCTTCGGTGTATTCGACCGCATTGGAGAGGATATTCACGAATGCCTCTCCCAGCATCTCGTCGGCGACGACCTTCGCTGGAGTCAGACTCTGTTGGCTCTCCACGGTGCGGCCGGGATTGCTCTGCTTCACCAACGACAGGGCGTCCTCGAGAGACCGACTTAGGTCGACTTCGTGAAGTACGACCTTTTCCTGCGACATGGCCTTCGACAGGCTCTTTGCCCTCTGGATCAGGCTGCCCGCTCCGTCTGCAGCGCGCAAGATTGTCCGAACTAACCCAAGCAGCCCTTCGTCGTGCACTTTGTTCTCTAGCACTTCGGCGTTAAGCTTGATGACCTGGTTGTAGTTCGTCATGTCGTGGGCGAGGATGTCTTGCATCAAGACGGCGTCTTTTCTGCTCCGCTCCTCCTTAATGCGGAGCTCTGTCTCCTCTCTCAGTCTCTCGAAGAAATGAATATTCGCCGTAACAGTAGGTTCGCTCGTGGTATAGGTAGCCGCACCTACTGCGTCGAGGAAGCTCGACCTTGAAGCGTCCTTCTCTTCTATAATCAGGGATGCGGTCCTGTCAACTACTAGAACGGTAGCCGTGTTGGGGGATGAGGCGTCTGAGATGGCCTTGTATGTAACCGACCCCGCGACCCCTTTGTCTCTGGAATCTAGCGCAGGAAAGGCCTTCACAAGTGACTGGTCAGCCGGTCCAAGAACGCTGACCTCGACGCCTCTGTTCGCGGCCGCCCTTAGTAGGGCGATTACACCTATCGCTTCATCGCGGTGAAACGCTGGCACAGTCGGTAGCAGCAGCATGACCTCGGATTTGGCCCCTTTCACCATCTCAAGATACAGCCTTTGGACCTGCAGGGGGTCGTAGTGCAGTTCGTTCTTGGCCGCCCCGAGTCCTTCTTCAATCTCTTTGACCCGCTTTGACGCAGGAGTCGCGTTCATCCACAGGACCTCGAAAAGAAGCTCGTGGTGTCGTACGAAGGCCGCCTCGTTGCTGTACAGCACTGGACCGCGAGGACTGAACCCACTGCTGCTGGGGGTCGCCAGATACTCGGTTTCGCTCACGGCGAAGTTGCCTTTGATGTTGGCCATGTGGCGCACGTCTGCTGTCTTCATGAGTGACTTGCAGTAGTCGATGTTCTCTCCGGTTATCTCTGTGAGCAGCCGTATACCTCCTCTGTTCTTAGCGGCGCTTAGGTATGCCTCGGCAGCCCCCGCTATCCCCTTCGGATGGTTCGGCGCCAGGGCCGGAACGCAGATGTCGACTCGAGCCTTCCCGTCCCCGAAGAATTTCCTTATGGTCCCGGTCACATCTTTCGAACGTCGCAGCACCTCTGTCCGCGCGCGCTGAGGCCTCACGGTTTTCAAAAACTCAGCCCTCTTTATTTAATATTATTCTCGCCGACGTGGGGAAAATCCTTGCTCCAGAACCAGGACCGGGCCGACCCGCGACCCATTGGGGCAGGGCTTCTGACATCCCAAGAGGCCGGGTTCGACCGGCCTGTTCCGATCTTCTCCTCGGGCTCAATTCGCTACTTGTTCGTAATCGGGTTCCGGCCCTCGTAGAGCCTGTAGGCCACGATAATCACGGCGATGACCACAAGGACGTTGATCAGCTCGCCCCCGATTCCTCCGATCAGTCCGAAAAGCCACAGCACCACAAGGATGATGGCCACGGTCCAGAATAGGTCGACCGTCGACTATCACCAGTTGGCGTCGAACCCATACTGGTGGTCGTTAGCGTTGAGGCTGAGCGTCCCGGCTTGGGTTGTGCCGGTCCTATTTCCCGGGATCTTGTTCCAGGATACGGTAGCCTGATACGTCTCCCTGTTGGGAAGCTGGACCGAGTATTCACCATTTGCGACTGCAGCCCAGAACCTCTGGCCCGTGGTGGCGTTCGTGAACTCGATTGTAGCTGGATAGGTGTCCGACTTGCTTGGAGGAGAGAACCGTCCCGAAACCGTGACGGAAGGATATTCTTCCTTTGTTGGCAACACAGTTATCGACCCGAACTTCTCCAAGTCGATGGAGGTATCCCCATCCTTCACCTCGATCATTGCCTCATTGTCTAGGTTGACGGTCTCGGGAATACGGAAATGGAGCATCCCGTCGCGCGGCAACGGGAGCTCAAGCTTTGCGATTCCGGCAGGGTCCAAGGCGCTCAGCTGCGTGCCGGCGTAGTATACCTGGCATCTCTCAACGTATCTGTTTCCCTTCACTGCGATCGACCAATTGCTTGGGAACGGTGACGTGACGCGTTCCTTGAACGTCTGCAGGTACACGGCAGGCATCAGCTTGTCCACGACAACGATAACCACCTGGTTACCCACCTGCACTTCGACGTCCTCTCGAACAGGAGCAACGACGAACTTGCCCGCTCCAGTCAGTCTCTCCACTTTACCCTCGACAACAAGAACACCCTGCCTCGAATCCAGTACTCTCATCCTTTCGTCTCCTTTTTCGTCAACCTCGGTAACTACTGACATGAAACAAACCACCCAGCGCGGTATAATAGCCCGCTGGAACATTCTTACTCAGAAATGTAGGACACTATTCCCTTCGTCGCTGACCGTCCATCGGGTCTCCTTGGAAGCGGTAACTCTGAACGTGCGCCTCGCGACTCTTGCACGAGATCCAGCGAGAGAGAAAATTGTTCTGGACGAGAATCCTGAAGGGATGAATGAGATGGCTAATAAGAAGGACTACGCTGTCTTTCTGAACAAAAATGGCCAGTGCAAGGGATTCTAGAACGAATGCGGAACGAACAATCAAGGAGATGCAGAAGGACTTGGACAAAAGAATTGATGGACTTAGAACCGAGCTCAAGGATAAAGGGTCCGGAGAGGCAGTCGAAAAATCACTCGATGACTTGAGAGCTAGCTTGGAGGATAGGCTTAGCGACATGCGCGAGAGTCTTGATAGCGCTCGAGAAGGCCTCGGCAACGCGGTCGAGAAAGGGCGAACGACGATTCAGGAGCGGCCTCTTATGGCCGTGGGGGTCGCGCTGGCCGCTGGGGTTGCACTCGGGCTTATCTTTGGGCGAAGAAGCAGAGGAGACTAGACCCCTCAGAATCGGCCATCAAAAAGCGCGGCGCCTCCCAACACGAGCCAGGTTACTGTCGGTCGCCCTCTCACCGGCCCCGCAGTTTTCCGCAACCTCGCCACGTTTATTACGGAAAGACACCCCGGCCGTCCGCACTTGAAGATGCAGAGTCGGGAAGAGCAGACGGGACTGGAACACCTCTTCCTTGACTTCATGCAGATGAAGGAATTTGCGAAGAACCCCGTGATCATGAAGAGCGCCAGCGGTGTCTGGTACAAGGACGTCAATGGGAAGAAGTACCTCGACGGACTGTCCGGAATATTCGTCGTGAACGTGGGCCACGGGAACAGGAGGGTGATCGATGCGATCCATCAGCAGCTCGAGGAGCTCGTCTTCGCCCCTCCGCTGCACTCGACCAACCTGAAGGCGATCGAGCTTGCGAAGGCGGTCTCCGGTCTGACTCCCGGTGACCTGCACACCATGAAGTTCTTCAGCGGGGGCTCGGAGTCTACTGAAGCCGCCGTCAAGCTGGCCAAGCAGTATCACAAACAGACGGGAAACCCCGGGAAGTACAAGGTTATCTCGCGGTACCAGAGCTATCACGGGTCCACGATGGGCGCTCTGGGCGCGTCGGGGACTACGAAGCGGAAGACCCCCTTCGAGCCCTTCGGACCCGGCTACGTCAAGGTCTTTCCCCCGACATGCTATCGCTGCCCGTACGGGCTCAACTACCCGGAGTGTGACGTGCTGTGCGCCTCAATCGTTGAGAAGGTAGTGAAGGAGGAGGACCCCCATACAGTCGCCGCTTTCATGGTCGAGCCGATAGGCAACACTGGGGGCATAATCACACCGCCTCCTGAGTACTTCAGGATACTCCGGGAGATCTGCGACAAGTACAACATTGTGCTCATCTTCGACGAGGTCATAACTGGATTCGGGCGCACGGGCGAATGGTTCGCTGCTCAGACTTTCGGGACTACGCCGGATATCATCTGCATGGGTAAGGGCATCTCTAGCGGATACACCCCGATGGGAGGTCTTGCGATAAGCGACAGAATAGCGAAGGCGTTTCTGGGTTCGGGTGACCAGAACCTCGAATTCGCCCACGGCAACACATTCGGAGGAAACCCTCTGTCGGCAGCCATCGCTCTCGCCAACATCCAGGAGATGAAGGAGAGGGACCTTCCGGCCAAGGCAAAGAAGAGGGGTGCCCAGGTCTGGCAAAGGCTGGAAGAGATGAAGGAACTGGGAGTGGTCGGAGATATCAGGGGTAAGGGGCTGCTCGTCGGCGTCGAGTTCGTCAGAGACCCGAAGACGAAGAAGCAGTTTCCCGAGAGCATGAAGTTCGGCAGCCTGGTGGGCAAGAAGGCCCTGCAGAAGGGGCTGGTCCTCAGGTTCGACCCGCACTGGATCGCGTTCGCCCCGCCTTTGATCATCTCCGAGGAAGAGACAGACAAGATGATGGACATCTTCGAAGAGTCTCTCCGCGAAACGCTTGCGAGCGTAAACTAGCCCGGTCGGGAAGTCTCGTCTACAAAGACGGGAAGCACGTCCAGGTAGACAAAGTCCGAGGCGCTGTACCAGTCGCCCTCCTTCCAGATGGCGGCCCTGCAGGCGACCGTGGCATCAGCCTTTGCGACGAGCATTTCCAGCGCGCTGAGCGTACCGCCTGTCGAGACCACATCATCGAGGAGGCAGATTCGTTTCCCGGCGAGGTTGGAAAGCTCATCCTTGGTCAGGACCAGCTCCTGGTCTTTCTCGGTTGTGATCGACCTGAGCTTCTGGGAGACGTGATCTCCCATGTACGTCTTGAGGCTCTTGCGGGCGACGACGAAGCGCGAATGTCCGAGCCTCTTCGACAGCTCGTAGGCAAGAGCGATCGACTTCGCCTCCGCCGTCAGGATGAGGTCGATCCGTCTTCTCCCGAGCTTGCGACCCAGAAGCTCAGCGACCTTTGAGATGAACTCAGTATCCCCCAGAATCAGTTCGGCATCCGAAGCAATCCACAGGCCCGGGGAGACGCTTACGATTGGAAGCTCGCGGCGGACACCATCGAACCGCACCGAGTAGGATTTCTGTCCGGAGTATCTTCGGACCGGGCTCTTTGGCAATCTCCTGCGTCCTCGATCGTCAAAGGTGGACCGGATATGAACCTACTCTGGCGGGATTTCCTTGTACGCAAGGGTGACGTCTATCCCCCTCCGTCCGTAGTACGCCTTGCACCCATAGTAGAGGGCAAGCCCTGCCACGAAGGAGGCTGCGACGTAGGCGTACGCGTAGTCATAGCCTGGGACGCCGTTGACGACGGTAGAGGTTCCCCAGAGCGCGGGCGACGCCAGGAACTGGTACGTTATGTACGCGAAGACCAGAGACATGAGAAGGCCGCACACGACCAGAAGACCGCGGTTGGTCCCCCGTTCATTCTTTGAACCGTGAATTATCGCCGTCAGGCCGATGAAGACGAAGTAGATCATGGCCGCTATGACGCCGGCGTAGAGGGCCTGCAGCGTTCCGTAGAGGAAGGAGACGGCGCCAACCAGGGAGAGCGTCAGGATCAGCACTATCGCCTGGGCCACGACGGGAGCGCCCCACTTGTTGACATACGCAATCTTCTCCGGCAGGAAGCGGTCGAACGCCTGGGCGAGCAGGTACCTCGAGATCACAATCACCCCGTACGCCAGGATCCCGACGTTCCACAGGATCCACGACAGCCCGATGAAAAGCTGCAGCGCCGTGTTTCCTGATACACCCATCGCAAGGGTCCAGAAGTTGAACGAGTAGTTGAAGACCAGAGCTGCGTTCCCGAGCGCCGCGTTGGTGAAGGGCAGACCCGCAACGTAGTACATGGTAGCGAACGCACCGGTGAGCAGCACGAGGACGAGTATCGATGCCAGGGGGACATTCCATCTTGCGGTGCCAGTACCCTTCAGCTCGGACCCTACCGCCGGTCCGGCGTTAATCCACGGATAGACGAATATCGCGAAGAACGGAAGTATGGAGATGGTCGCGCCGAAGTTGAAGGTGGAACCGCTGTAGGAACTGACGAGCGAGTTGAAGGTGATGGGGTTGTTGTTGAAGTCAACCGCACCGAT
>JAJYWC010000052.1 GCA_021791695.1 archaeon
GAATGCGTCGGGCTCAGTGACGGGGAGCTTCAGCGCGGACAACGGTTTCTCGGCTCCGGAGTTCGGGCTCGGGATGGGGGCTGTCGTGGTCGTCGGCCTGGTCGGGTTGCTCCTGCTGCGAAGGCGCTCAGTACCACAACTAAAGGTCCCGTCACTGTAGTTCAGGGCTAACCCCGTGGGAACGAGGAAGCCCTCGACGCAGCAGTGTTGCGGGACTTCCCCGTTTTCAGAAATCTAGTGAGAGCGGTAGCGGCGAAGCAAGTGTAGAGTAGCAGCATCTTTGTCTGCTCGCGCGGGGCCACTCGATGGCCTTCATCTACGAGCGGAACTCGAAGTCCCATAAAGAGGTCTGCGGAACCCATGGAGCATCGAAGAGGACACTTAGCGCGCTCGCGCGCTACATGATATGGACCGGGTGTCCCTGGCGCCAGCTCCCGCACGACCTTCCGCCCTGAGGGACCGTGTGGGATTACTTCAGGCTCTGGCGGATCGACGGGACATGGACGCGCATCCATGAAAAGCTCCGTGAGATGGTCCGCGCCAAGGCGGGAAGAGAGGTCCAGCCTAGTGCCTCCATAATAGACAGCCAGTCCGTCAAGACCACGGAGCAGGGTGGGATAGGTGGTTACGACGCAGGCAAGAAGGTGAAGGGGAGGAAGCGACACGTACTCGTCGACACACTCGACCTGCTTCTGAGCGTGGTGGTCCATCCCGTGGACATCCAGGACAGGGACGGCGCCAAGCTCCGCCTCGCCACGGTTGTGGGCCGCTTCTAAAGGCTGCTCACTCGTGATATGGAGAGACGGAGGATACGCGGGCCAGCTCGTCGAGTGGGTCGCGCAGATCTTCCGGCCCGCTCCGAGGCTGGAGATCGTGCCGAGGCTGGAGGTGCAGCAGCACGAGTTCACAGTCCTGAAATGGAGATGGATAGTCGAGCGAATATACGTTCGGCTGGCTCGGACGCTACAGGCCCTTATCGAAGGACTACGAGAGACTCCCGGAGACGGGCGAGAACTGGATCCGTGTGGCGATGACGAGCGTGATGCTCCGTCGTCTGGCTCCTCTGTAGGGACTCACTCTTCGATTCTGCTCAACAGCCGGCGTGTCGAGCTAATGCTAAGCAGCGACCGTCATGTTGCACTGCCGCACCGTTCCCCATTCGGTCTGGACCAAACCTGATCGATAGCCTGTCGATCAGCCAAACGCTGCGCCGGTGAACTTCTAACACACCCTCTAAGAGTGTACGAACGCTCAGGGGCGAGGGGGCCTTGAGCCGGAGAAACCCTGACGGATGCACTCCTCGAACTCTGTCCTTGAGAGACTCGAACGGCGTATAGTCAGGCTCAAGCACAGGCACCCGTCAAGGGGAGCCAAGCGGACCAGGTACCAGTACGATCTTCGCTGCCAGTGGAGGACTGTCCACAGGGGCACCAAGCGCCACGGGGTGCTCGCCAGGATAAGGCCAAACTGCAGCCCGAGATAAAGACTCAGCGACAGCGCGTCAGTTTGATGCAGCAGGGCGACACTTTCGAGTTCAGTATAGCGAGCGTGTTGGGGGGTCCAGGTCGATTGGCAAGCCGTACCACCCTCGAGGAAGGGGCAAGATTGAGAGAGAGCTGCCACAAGGCCCTATGGGGCGAGCTGATGTCGCGGGTCAGGTTCTCCTCATTGGCTCACTTCAAGAGAGAGCTGCGAAGGCTCAACAGGCGACGTAGCCGCTGGAAGGAAGTTCAGAGCCTCGGATGGAAGACGCCCGCGGAGGTCTGCAACGGCTGGAGATGCTTCAACAAGAACCCCGAGGGGCGTTCAGGAAGCGGCCGACAACGCTGCCAACAAAAGCGGTCAACAATCATGGTATTCTACAGGTGAAAGGCTTCAGCACGCGTACCGGCTGGCGACAGAATTGGATTGAAGCTGGCTGATGTCTCCAGCAAGTCTCATCCATGCATACGCGGGTCGGTCAAGCGCTTGAAGACCTCTCAATCCTGAAAGCATGAGGGATCTAACCCGCCCCAGAGGTCTGAGTTGGGCCTGCTAAGTCAGGGTTTCCGGACCAACGGCGCAACCACGCCGACCCCGGAAGGGGTCGCTCCGCGCGTCGGCGCGAGGTACTTGAACGCCACTGCCCAGAAGGCCATCACCCATACGATGAAGATGAGGTAGCCGAAGTACACATGAACCTCGGTCCCGGCTGCCACTCCGAGGTACTCGAAGGTCAGGAAGACGACAAGCAGCCTCACGATGTTGATCAGGAAGGCACCCAGAAAGCCCCCCGCGAAGAGGGGAATCATCCTAGACATCTTGGGTTTGAAGTCGAAAAGTGTCATCGTGGAAAGCATACCGAACGCGAGTATCCCTTGTACTCCGGTGCAATCCCCTGCGATGTCCATGAGTACGGGCTCGCCGTTGGCTAGGTCCATGGATACAAAGTGCCCCGAGGAGGTGGCCCCGATCCCGAGGAGGCTCACCGAGCCTGCCAGCACGCCCGCGAGCCAGTCTTGGAGGGCCACGAAGTTGGGCGTGTACGCCTCTATCTGGTAACCCGCAAGGAGGACCAGGCCGTACGCCATGGGAACTGAGAACTTCTTGAGCGACCCAACGCCGTAAGTGAAGATTACTGCCCCCGCGAATATGACCAGGAGGTCGAGGATTCCAATCCTGGAGCCCCTCAGCCCGTTGAAGAGATAGTCTGCCCCGATGAGCCCCGACCCGAGGGCCATCTCAGCTCTATTGCTCTTCGCAGCCAAGGCCTTAACACTGTCCCATTTGATCGCGAACCAGGCCAGGAGGACGATGACGGTGATGAAGAAGTAAATCGGGTCCAGACCGATTTGGGGCAGGACGGCGGGGATGAAGTAACCTACGCCCAGCGTCAAGACAAGGAGTCTGGCCCTAGTTGGCTCCATCCCTTAGCATCTTTTTCCCAAGAACGGCCATGGCGGTATAAAAGAATAGATGGATGACAGGTAACTCCACGTAGATTCAGGATTCACACTAGCTGTTTTCGCATTCGGTCGCACTCTCTGACCCTCGCATCATCAACTGATGCGGGGTTCTTCGCTGGGTCCGGACCTGACGTGACAGGAGAGGGGTAACGCTGGACCTTGGCGACCCATAGGGCGAGTGCATAAATGGCAACCGAAGCCAGGCGCTCCACCACGTCAAGTCGATACCACGACTGGCTGACGTAGCCATCGATTACTGCCAGGGGGATGTTTTGGGCGTAGCTGGCAATGAAAGCAAAGAAGGCAATCAAATACGCGTACTCCCTTCGCCGGCCCCCCCGGGACTGCTTGAGCGCGAATCGAATCGAAGCGAAGAGGAAGACAAAGGTTAGGACATGCAGGACGATTTCCATCACAATATGCGGCAGAAAAGGGTGGAAGCGAGTCACACGGGGCCAGGTCGGCACAGAATCGAAGAACACGGGTGCGTCGTCTACCACCGACCAGAACAATCCTATGAAACCAAGCAGCAGGACTCTCTGGTCTGTCCCCAGGAGAAGGAAGCAACCGACCACGAGGGGGAGCAGCACCCCAAAGATCAGGACCGATGTATCATAGGTTACGTTTCGCGCCCAGAAGGCGTAGTATAACTGAGATATTGCGAGTATGGCTACCGTTGCTCCGACGGCAATCGCTCGTGCTGCGGTTGACTTCCTCCACGGTCGGTCGTGGAGGGCACCGCCGTCCGGGTGTTGGATATCGAGGCCTGATGCTCCTCCGCTCACCGCCGAACTCGGCACTCATACGGGGCAGGCGGAGGCATAATAAAACCCTGTAGAAGTAGAAAGCCGGCCAGGCATGGTCTCTTAAGTCCTGGTGACTGGGGGCTGCGGTTTCGTCGGTTCCCACATAGTCGATGCTCTCCTCTCGAAAGGGTGCTCTGTTGGGGCCCTCGACGACCTCTCCGCGGGCGGCCTCTCCAACCTGAGCGGCCACAAGCCAGGAAGGGAGAGAGGTTCGAGCTGCACAAGCGTGACATCAGGGACTACGACGCCGTGGAGAAGGTCGTCAGAGCCTACGACGCTGTTATACATGAGGCGGCCCTTGTCAGCGTGACCGCGCGCGCTCATGGAGTGGTACAACTGCGACAGGCCCCACGGGCGTTCGACCTGCGGAACCTGGGACACCTGTATAGATGTTCTACAGGAAGATGGAGGACGGGGGGGTCGACAGTCATTCCCGAAGGGCTAACCAGGGGCGAAATGATTTCTTGATGAAACAAGAAGTTCGACATCGAGGAAGGCCTAAAGCTCACGGCCACCTGAATGTGACCCATCTACGGGCGCGGTAACGAGCCGAGCACAAGATGCGCGCTGATGTCACTTCGTATGTGCCTTCGGCCCCTCGCGCGGGCATTTCGGAACACCGACACCTTGGGCCGTCGCCTTGACATGAATCGTGCATCCATCTGGAGGGGGCACAGATTCAGAACGGATTAATAGACCGAATGGAGTTTGCGGCCTGGGAAGGAGTAGGTTCACCTCTGTTGAGACACGTATGGAGTCCAAGGACGAAGGCTCTGGTAGTGGGAGTGGCGGTGGTGTTCGTCCTTGCGGCGGTACCCGCCGTCTACGCCATAAGCGATGGCACGGGCGTCCTGTATATGTACGATTCGAACGAAACAACTCTTCTTCCTCAATGTACCAGTTGCGGCACCCTGGGATACATCCTGACTGCCACCGGGACGACAGTATATGTTCAGGTTAAGGAGATAACAGAGTCGACTGCGATGTTTCCCTGCCCTTCTCCTTCTACTTCTGAATGCACAAACTTGCAACTCCAGTACTCGGGGTACACGGAAGTGCTTTCGAATGTACCTTTGACCTCTACAACTACCTGCCCAACAGGCTACTCGAGCTGTTACAATTCAGCCGAAGCCCCGTGGACAGTTGGGGACTTCAGCGGAGCGGCCGGTGTGACCATAGGAGCCTGTACCACCGGGATAGTCGTCTACGGCCAGGGCCCCGGTGGGAACATGTTCTATTCAACCATGGTCAGCGGCTCTTCATCCGAGCAGGGCCACTTCTACGGCAGCGGAACGCCAACGACCGGATGTCCGTCAGTTCCTGAATTCCCAATCTCGTTCGGCGGGCTACTTGCCGTCCTGGCAGTCGCCATGCCCGCCTTGCTCCTGCTTCGGCGAAAGTCGCTGGGTAGATTCTAGATACGCTCCGTGGGCATGCTAGTGCCGCAGCCGGGGACGGTGACGAAGGCGGAAAGGTTCACTGATTCGGCCCGGCCACTTGGTTGCCGATTCCAAGGAAGTCGTCTTCGTCCCGTCTGCAAAGCACCAGGATTCCACAATTGCATGGAAGCTGACCTCCAGAAGGTCCGAACATGAAAGTCTCTAGGAGAGGGGTCGCCGACCTCCTTCTTTCCCTGCTGTTTCTCTACGCCTCGTTCTGGATCTACGAACTGTCCAACTACGCTGCCTTCTCCATCGTCGGTCTGAGCGCCACCATCTCTCTGGCCGGAGCCCTTCCCTCAGGAGTAGCCTCCGTCTCGAGCGCGGGGCAGCAGCTCATGCTCGTCAAGCCAATACAGGTGGGTCTCTCGTGCGGAGCCGCAGGTTCGATATACTACGTAGCGAGGCGCTCCGGCGCGACAATCTCGTCGCTCGCAGCCGCGGTCTCGCTGAGCGTCTTCGCCGCCAGCTTCTACTGGGAGTTCCTTTCACTGGTCGGACCCCTCCCGCTCGCGCTGCACGAGGGGGTCTACGCCCTGCTCACCTTGGGCGGGCTGGCCGTCATGCTCAGGGCCGACCCGAGGCTGAAGGGGCTCGTCTGGTAGACGGCGCTCTCTGCCTCACAGGAGCCAAGGACACCCCGCACGGTGAGACAGCACCGGTCTTGCTCAAACCGCACCCGCCGCCGTGGCTGCGGAAGATGCTTCGGCGGCGTGGACGAGGGGTTCGGGGCGGAATCCTGGCCACACCATCGACGGCCGTCTTGCTGGGGGTGCGGCGAACCTCCCTTCGGTTTCCGAGAGGGTCCCTGGGCTTGTCTCCGCCCAGGGCCCCGTCTTGACCCTCTGTGATGATGGAGAGCGGGCGTGTACGTCAGGCAGCGCACGCTTCGCCCGTGGCGCGGTCCAGCCGGATGACCTCTTTACGGCACAGGGGACCCTAACGGCGCCAACTTCGTGAACGGCCTCGCAGGCGTGCTTTCGTGAGAACTCGGTCGGAGTGGAACGCCGCTCCGGTTCTTTCCCTTCACGGTTCGAGTGGTCAAGAGGGCCTCAGGAGGGGAAGAACGAGGGCCAAGGCCGTGGAGAGAGCGCAACAACGGACTTTCGGGCCTCGAGCGACGGCTCCGTCTTGGACCAGGCTCAGTGACCCACGGATGCGACTTCAGTTTGCGATTCGCAGAAGTCACGGTTGTGGGCAGGGGCCTGGTCATCAAGGTCCGCAGGCTCAGCCAGAAAAGGGGCTTGGACTGTCGTCGACGACCAGGCACTCGGTAGCCTCCACCGACCGACCGCAGATGTCGCAGAACCCTGCCTTGGCTCCGGAGACTTGCCCCTTGCACTCCGCGTGCACGAGCATGTTCTGAGAAAACCCTCTGCTGAACTGATAAGGATTCTGAACCCCAGCATCACTCCCATGGATTTCTGTTCCATCCCGCGGCGGGCGAGGCTTTGGCAATGGGGGCGGATCCTCCAAGCAGGACCCCTCTGGCAAGCTCGAAGTGCCTGCCCGTTCGCAACCGCTCATCGGAGTCGGCAGAAGCAGCTGCCCAAGGGGGTCGCGTCATGTCGGTAGCAGGATGCCCATGAAGGGGAAGGGTGCGCCTTTCGAAGCTGTGGAGGGGTCCGGTGCGCTGATTCGGCGCACTTCGGACTTGTCGGATGCCCGCCTCCTTCCATATTCCTCGGCGTCACGGCAAGAGAAGCTAAGAGCAGGGCCGACCTGGCCTGGAGATCAGAGCGCTTGACAAGGCCCAGACATCTCCCGGGGATTTCCATAGTCGGCCTAGGCTACGTGGGCCTCTCCACCGCGGTCAGCTTCGCAAGCAGAGGGATCCGGGTGATTGGCGTTGACGTCGACCAAGAGAGACTGGCGGCGCTGAGGAGGGGGAATCCGCCCATCCACGAGGCGGGACTCTCGCCGCTGCTGAAGAAAGCAGTCAGGAGCGGGACTCTCGCCTGCACTGACGACACCAAATCAGCCGTATTGTCGTCTTCCATCACATTCATCACCGTAGGGACCCCCAGCAGGGAGGACGGAAGCATGGACACCGCCTATGTGCAGGCGGCTTCGTCTCAGATAGGGGCGGCCCTGAGAGAGAAGAGGACCTACCACGTGGTGGCAGTGAAGAGCACGGTCCTTCCTGGGACCAGTAGGAACCGTGTCCTTCCGGCCCTCGAGGATGCATCAGGAAAGAAGCAGGGCGAGGGGTTTGGCCTTGTCGTCAATCCTGAGTTCCTCAGGGAAGGGTCTGCCGTCGACGACACCCTGAGGCCTGACGCAGTGCTCCTGGGGCCGTTCGACCGGAGAGGACGCCGGGTCCTGACCTCCCTCTACAAGAAGTTCTACCGCCGGCTCCCGCCCGTGATCGTCGCCTCTCCGGAGAACGTGGAACTCACGAAGTACTCGATCAACACATTCAGAGGCGTGCAGCTCAGTTTCCTCAACACTCTTGCCAACGTCGCAGCGGGGACGAAGGACGGGGACGTGGGAGAGGTGATA
>JAJYWC010000053.1 GCA_021791695.1 archaeon
GTCATCGGAGAGCACGTGACCTTCGAACGATGGCTCTATCCAGTCGAATTAGGCGGAGAGGTAGAGGCTGCCGTACGCGCAGCTTGGAGGTCCGCTGGGCAGGAGACAAGACGTCAACTGAACGCCAATTACCGCAACGATGTCAAAAGCTGGAAGAAATCTCGGATTGTCCTTGTAGCGGTGAAGACGAGCTGATGGGAACTGGGTCGCCGAAGCCGCCCGCAAACCGGGTCATTGGCCACATCGACATCGACTATTTTTACGCTCAGGTCGAGGAGGTGGAAGATCCTTCGCTCAAGCAGAGACCAGTAATTGTCTGTGTCTTCTCAGGGAGAACCGAAGACAGTGGCGTAGTCGCGACGGCGAACTATAGGGCTAGGGCATTCGGTGTTCACTCTGCGATGCCGATTGCCCAAGCGAAGAGAAAGCTCGAAGGGAGGGATCCGGCCATAATCAGGATGGACCACGAGAAATACGAAGTCATTTCGGCTAGGATAATGGACGCACTGGAGAACATGGTGGACACCCTCGAACCCACAGGCATCGACGAGGCCTTCTTCGATCTGACCGCTTCCACCACTGGCGACTACGCCAAGGCACGGGAGAGGGTCGCATCTATCAAGAAGGCAATTTTCGACGACGAGCATCTTACCAGCTCTGTGGGGTTGGGTAGGAGCAAGGCCGTAGCCAAACTAGGATCGGACATGTCGAAGCCGAACGGACTGACCGTCGTCCTCCCCGAGGAGACCGCGAAGTTCCTCGCACCGATTCCGGCGTCCAAGCTCTATGGCGTGGGGCCAAAGACCTCCGCGTCCCTCACGGAAATGGGGATTTCGACCGTGGCCGAACTCGCTATGGCAGAGCCCGCGGAACTCGAGAGGCGGTTCGGTAGAAAATTCGGAGGTTACCTCCTCGCAGTCGCGACGGGGATGGACGACGGCAAAGTGACGAAGGGGCTCGAGCCAACCCAGTTCAGTAGGATTGTCACGCTGAAGCAGGACACTAGGGACCCCAAGGAGATTCTCGACCAGTTATCCGGCGGCATCGATTATGTCCACGAAAAACTCGCTGCCTCATCGAGATCGTTCAAGACCATCACCGCGATAGGCATCCTGATCGACCTGTCTACCAGGACGAAGAGCAGGTCATTGGAGACCCCCCTCGATGACCCTACGACCCTCAGGGGTTCCATCCTTTCGCTCTTCGAGGAGCTCGGAAAATCGACAGGAAAGGACTTCCGGAGGGTCGGAATACGCGTTTCCGGCCTCTCAGCTACAGGGACTCAAGGTTCGCTCAATGAGTTCCTCCGCCTAGCCAGATGATGCACATGTCTGATCAAAGAGACTCTCTAAGACGAGGACTCCCCGAACTCGAGGAGCACGGAGCGAAACTCGACAGGGCGATAGACGCGGTCCTTTCGGGGAGCGTCAAAGAGGCACGTTTCTTACCTAGCGGAAGGAAGGTGATAACGGTAGTGGGGCGGCTCGGCGACGAGTTTCTCGACCCGGAGAAGCCATACTGCTCTTGCAGCAACTTCTTCTTCCGCGTACTGGGCGGGAGCGAAGCGACCTGCTACCACCTACTAGGCTACAAGATGGCCGCGAAAGCCGGGAAGATAGACGTGACCGAGTTCGCCGACGACCAGTACGGGGATTATCTCTCGGCCGCAGTCCACGACGTCTTCGAAGTCCTGCGCAGAAGCGGCAGCTAAAAGGGCAGGGCAGAGCCAGCGGCGAGATTCGATCTCGCGACCCCCTGCTCTCTCTCACGAGATACAAGGCAGGTGCTGGAGTCGGTTTCCCTCTAACCAGGCTGAGCTACGCTGGCCCGACAGCGCTCGCCCCGAGCTATCTTTATCACCTTTGTTGCCCTCGATACATCTTAAACTACCCCGTCCTCAAATCCCGCGTGGAGTACCGCAGGCTAGGAAGTACCGGGGAGAAAATATCCACCATAGGGATGGGGACCTGGAGGATAGGCTCCTGCGCTACCCCAGGCGAGAGGACAAGTCAGGTGAATGCCCTGAAGAGAGGGGTCGAGCTGGGCATAAACCACATCGATACCGCCGAGATGTATCATTCGGGACGGTCCGAAGAGGTTGTCGGAGAAGCAGTCAAGGGCATACGCAAAGACGTCTTCATAGCCTCGAAGGTCGCGCCCGGGCACCTCCGCCACGACGACGTGATTGCCGCGTGCAAAGGGAGCCTGAAGAGACTCGACACCAGCTACGTGGACCTGTATATGGTCCATTGGCCCGACTCCAAGGTCCCCATCAAAGAGACGATGTCAGCGATGGAGAAGCTCGTAGAGGACGGACTGGTCAGGTTCATCGGCGTGAGTAACTTCAGCGTGGCCGAGACCGAGGCAGCAAGGACAGCCCTGCCGAAGAGCGAGCTCGTCTCCAACCAAGTCGAATATTCACTGGAGGCCCGCACCGTAGAGGCGGACGTGCTCCCTTATTGTTCAAAGGAAAAGCTAACGCTCATAGCCTACAGCCCCCTCGCCCGAGGGAACATAACAAACTCGATTCCCGAAGCGTTACTCCACAAATACAAAATGACAGCCGCACAGGCCATGCTCAACTGGGTCACCCGGAGCGAAAACGTCGTGGCGATACCCAAGGCAACCAAGATTGTCCACCTAGAAGAGAACGCGGCGGCGGTGTCGAGGAGGTTTACGCCCGACGAGTACGAGCAACTGTCGAAGATATAGGATCTTATTCTGTTGGCAGCGGGAATAGGCATCTTGAGCAGCAGTTGTACGCCATCTCCAGGCTGCTTTCAGGATCGATGTAGCCGTCGCACCACACGCAATGGTTACGGACGAAGACTGCCTGCATGGTAGCTGAACGCCGCGGTTCCGATATATAAAATACCACAAACGTCGTGCGGCGATTCTACGTTAAGCGAACTATTTTGTGATGTGGTGCATCCGCACCAGATCCTTTTCGAATTGCTTCAGGTTCGCGGGGATTTTGGTAGTAATGGAGTCCTTGAGGGCCATCCCTCTATCTTTCTTCGATTTCCAGACCTGAGCATTAAACTCGATTATGCTCTGGCTCACCTTCTCACTCACGTCGAACCTCTGGGGTTTGGGGAACCTCTCTAGATGGATGCTCTGGGCTCCATAGAGCTTCCTCCAGACCGAGTCCGTGATGTACGGAGTAATCGGTGCGACTAGGAGCAGCATGCTTCTGACTACCGTGTGCAGGGTATACCACGCGGCCTCCTGCTCCCCTTTCGTCGCCCCGTCACCATAGGCCCTCCCCTTTGCCATCTCAAGGTAATGTGACGCGAAGACGTTCCAGAGGAACTCTCTTACCTTAGTCGAGACAGTGAACAGGTCGAAACGACCATAGGCCTCGACGCAGTCCTCGGTCAGCTTTCCGAGTTCGTTGAGCACCCACTTGTCCGTCCAGGTCAGATCTGCTTTTTCGGGGATGGGGAAGGAGCTGATGAACCGGCACGTGTTCCAGAGCTTGGTCAGAAACTTCCCTGCCCCCAGAATCCTCTCCTCGCTGAATCTGAAGTCGTATCCGAGGCCTGCTTCGGACGCGCCCCAGAACCTAAAGGCATCTGCTCCCGATCTCGCCAAGAGGGGTTCCACGTCCAAGAAGTTGCCGAGGCTCTTACTCATCTTCCTTCCTTGGGAGTCCTGCCCCATACCCCCTATCCAAGCGTGCTCGAACGGCGCTTTTCCTGTCAGTTGGTAGGACTTCAGCAGACTGTAGTAGAGCCAGGTCCTCACGATGTCCTTCCCCTGCATCCTGACGGTGGCGGGAAAGGTCAGGCTGTGGAACCTGCCACTCTTGAGGCGCTTTGAAATGTATAGCGGCGAGAGGCTCGAATCCATCCAAGTGTCAAATGTCCTGGTCTCGCCCACGAACTTCAAGTTCCCACACTTCTTACACTTCTTGAATGGCGCTTCGTCCCTCCAAGGTCTGTAGTAGACCCCTGGCTTGGGTAGGTGCGGCGTGCCGCACTTGCTGCAGTACCAGACCGGTATTTCGGTCGCGTAGTACCTGCGCCTGGAAATCGGATAGTCCGTGGTCAGCACGTCTATCCAGTCATAGAGGATTTGGCGATGCATTGCCGGATGGAACTCTATCTTCTTGGCAAGCTTCTTCAGCGCAGGTTTGAACTCCAACTGCTTGAGATAGTACTCCTCCATAGGGATTATCTCTATGGGCGTCTTGCTCCGATCGCAGAGCGGGGTTCTGTGCTGGATTTGCTCCACTTTTGTGGCCACGCCCACGTCCTGCAGGTCCTGGATTATCTGAGACCTGGCGTCCTTTATCGAAGTCCCGGTATACTTGCCCGTCACGGCGGTCATCTTGCCGTCCATGTCGACGGCCACGATTTCTTTGAGCTTGAATTCCCTGACGAGCATGACGTCGTTGTAGTCGCCGTAGCTGCAGACCATCACCACCCCGCTTCCGAATTTGGGGTCCACACTCTTGTGTGCTCTGATGGGAACTTCCCTGTTGTAGATCGGAACGATGGCCGTCTTCCCGACGAATCTCTTGTACCGGCCGTCCGACGGGTTGACCACCAGCATCTGGCAGGCGGCCAGCATCTCAGGTCTGGTGGTGGCTACTGACAACTCCGACTTACCGTCTTTCACCCTGAAGGTGTTAGTGACAAGGAAAGTCGGGAGTTCTTCATATTCGATTTCCGCATCCGCGATGGTGGTGGCACAGTCAGGGCAATAGTTGTTCGGCCTGTTCGCCACGTAGACCAACCCCTTCTTCCAGAGCTCAATGAAAGACCACTGAGTGAGCTTACGATACTCCTCCGAATCTGTCCTGTATTTGTTGTAGTAATCTCCGGAAATCCCCAATGTCTTGAGGAGGCCTATCATGTACGCCTCTAGGTCGTCCAACGCGTGCTTGCAAAGGTTGATGAACTCCTCTCGCGGAGTTTTCCTCATCTGGACTCTGTACTTCCTTTCGGCGAAGATTTCCACCGGGAGGCCGTTCCGGTCGATTCCGATGGGGTAGAGCACGTTCAACCCCCGCATCCGGGCCGACCGTGCAACCATGTCAATCTGGGCATATTGAGTCAAAGCTCCGGGATGCCACGGTTTCCCGGAAGGATACGGCGGCGGCGTATCCATAATGAAATTAAGATTTTTGTTATTTGATGGCTTAAATTCAAATATTCTTTCATATTCCCAAGTTTGCCGCATTTCAGCCTCCAGCTTCGGGTCCCACGAAGTGGCCTCAAGCTTCGCCGAGAACTGTGGCTGCAAACGAATGCAGGCTGTCCTATGAGAGAGTATATGAACTTAGGACGGGTTTCTTACGATTCTGACTTGGGACACCCTTCTACTGGGCATAGATCGAGGGGTCATCCGCCCCTGCATCCTTGAAAGCGAGCTTTCTCCTACGGCAGTTTGAACAACGCCCACAATGGACAGGGAGCTTTCGCCCCTTTACTTCCTTGAAACCATGCCCCGCGTAACAGCTGTAGGTATACTCCCAAGGGACCCCGAGTTTCTCGCCCAATTCCACCACCTTGTCCTTGTCATAGGAGATCAGCGGTGCGAGCAGCCTGTATCCTCCATGGTGGGTCGCCCGCTCCGCGGCTTGGTTCATCTCCGCCAAGAACTCGGGGGTGTTGTCCTTCATCGCAACCGGAGTCTCCCTGCGGATTCCGATGTAGACGTCATATCGCTCCCCCTTTGAGATGTAGAACGACTCGGCATGGGAAAGGCCTACGAATAGCAGAATCGCGTTACGGCACGGATCCCACCACTTAAGAATTCTCTGTCTCGCTTTCTCAGGATCCCACAGGTCGGCTACAACAGTCTCTGCAATCTCCTTCTCAGGATGGGTGAGGACCGACGTACTGATGTCCCCAAGCCATTTGAGGTCTATGATCTTGAGTGGGACTCCCATATGCCTGGAGATCTGTTTGATGCAGAACTCCTCGTAGTCGTAAGTTCTCTGCTTGTAGTTACAGAAGATCAAAAGCTGATTCCTCGGCCTGAACTCCTCTCTGACGAAGTAGGCAGTGGTCACCGAGTCAACCCCACCGGAAATCATGTTCACCGCGCTCCTTTGTTGGCTCATTGGTTCCCGAACCTCCTCTGCAGGATGCCGGGCCTCCCGACTGCCTTGTAAAGTATGTAACCCAGCACAGCCGTGGCCAGGAAAATGCCAACTGTAACCTGTGGTACCTCCACCAGAAATGGGAGGTTAAACGCATAGCTCAGTGAAAGGCTGACCGAGACACCGAGGGCGACAGAGTACAACGTCAACCCGAGGAACACGCTCCTCCGCCTGAGCTTCCAGAGCACCCAGGCGAACAGGAAGGAAGGAATCACGTTGATCAGGTCAATGGGCCCAAGGGGATCTCCGAGAGCCGGCTGGTTCGCGATGAACACTCCTAAAGCCTGCCCTATCACGGCCGGCCAACCCAAAAGAGGAATCAGGCCCGTCAGGACATTCGCGACTCTGAAGTTCACGACTCCGTAGCTTATCGGGACGAACGCCACGGCGAGCACCACGTACATAGCAGCATAGACCGCCGCCGTCGCTACGATCAGACTTCTCTTCACTTTCTAGCTCCCCCAACACCGGGATTTGTATGGCGGATCGGGTCGAGGTCACTCACCCGCCGTACCTGGCGCGCACCACGACCGATTTAAGCGATTTATCGGAACTTCTGGTCTAGTTCCACCCTCTCGCCATCGGTGAGTTCCCACTCTCCCGCGGCCGCGTTTTCCCTGACGTGTTCAGCCCTCGACGCCCGCGGGATGGGGAACACATTGGGTTTCTCAATGAGCCATTGAAGCGCGACTTGTGCCTTGGTCTTGTTGTGGTTCAGACCGACAGAATCCAGCCTTGAATCGGACAAGAGCTTCCCGTGCCCTAACGGGTAGTACGCCAGGAGAGCCATTTTCTGCGCGTCACAATACTGCAGTATGCCTGGTTCAATATTCCTATGAATCAGACTGTAGTCGAGCTGGACGGCGCTCAGCTCCGACTTCGGAAGGGCCGATTGGGCCTCCCTGATTTGGTCCAAGGTGAAATTGCTGACTCCCACGCACAGAACCTTCCCATCCTCGATCAGCTTCTCCATCGCCCCCATGGTCTCGGCGAGGGGGATTTTGGAATTGGGCCAGTGGATTTGATACAGATCAACATATGTCGTCTCCAGCCGTTTGAGACTCCTGTCTAACGCCCCGATCAGAGCGTCACGATGGAGGTGGTTCGGCAATACCTTTGTCGCCAAGAAGATGTCTTCTCTCTTTCTGCCTGCAAGGGCCCTCGCGACCAGCCGCTCTGATTGGTATAATTCGGCGGTGTCTACAAGAGTGATGCCTGCGTCCAGCCCGGCCGCAATCGCTTCGACCTTGGCCTGCGCGCCTCTCCTCCACCCAAGGAGCCCCGTCATAATCCAGAGCGGG
>JAJYWC010000054.1 GCA_021791695.1 archaeon
GGGTGGTCTCGGTAATCTGGCGGCTGCTGCTCATGATGTCCGTCCTCCCCCGCCTGAGGCGGGTGGGCGAGGAGGTCCCGCCGGGCGTCGTGCCCGACGCGATAAGCAGGAGGCTCGACCTGCGGGGCAAGTACTTCGACCGGGGGCTGGGCCAGGAGGTCTCCTACCAGGCCACCCGCTCTACCGTGGGCCTGTGCATAATGTACTTCGCAGGCCTGATCTCGGGGCTGCTCGGGATAGGGAGCGGGGCGCTCAAGGTGGTCGCCCTCGACGTGGGGATGAAGCTCCCGATGAAGGTCTCCTCCACCACGAGCAACTTCATGATAGGGGTCACCGCCGCGGCCAGCACCGGGATCTTCTACCTGGGCGGGTACATCAACCCGTTCTTAGCGGCTCCCGTGACGATGGGGGTGCTCCTGGGGTCGCTCGCGGGGACGAGGCTCCTCGTCCGCGCGAAGAACTCGTCGATAAGGAAGGTGTTCATCCCGATAATCCTCATCCTGGCGGCCGAGATGCTGCTGCACGGGTTGTGACCTGGCTTGGCAGAGGACAGGAAGGACTTCCGGGTCGTCATCGGGCTGGTCCTTCGCTACGGGGTCGTGACCTCCTTCGTGGTGGTCGCCCTCGGCTCGGCGCTACTCTTCCTGGAGGGGCAGACCGGGTACGCCCGCCTGGGGACGGCGGAGCAGCTCTTCGGCGCACGGGACAGGTCCCTGATAGGGCTCTCTCCCCTGCTGTCGGGGGTGGCGTCGGGGAAGCCCTACGCGGTGATAGACCTGGGGCTGATGGTGCTCCTCGCTACCCCCGTGGCCAGGGTAGCGATATCGACGGTCCTGTTCTGGAGGGAGGGGCGGTACGCCTTCGTCGCGATAACCCTCACCGTCCTCGCCGTCCTGCTGGGGAGCATGTTCATCGTCGCCCCCCTCCTGAGCTGACCTGGGCTAGTCGAGCACGAACGGGCTACGGAAGTCCTCCTTCGTCGTGTTGAGGACCACGTGGGTGTTGGTCCTCTCGACGTGCGGCAGCGCGAGGACCGCCTTTGTAAAGTCGCTGAGCTCCTCCCTGGTCCTGAACTTTGATATGACGATGCTGTCCTCCTCCCCCGTGACGTCGTAGACCGCGCACACGTGCGGGAGCTTCGCTATCTCCCCCTCGACCTCGACCACACGCCCCTTGGACACGGTCACCTCCGTGACTGTGGTGATCTCGAACCCCAGCGTCTGGGGAGAGACCTGGACCGAGTATCCCTTGATTATCCCGGCCTTCTCCATCTTCCTGACGCGCTGAGCCACCGTCACGACGGAGGCGTGGCTCTTCTTCGCGAGGTCCCTGAAGGACTGGCGCGCGTCCGCCATCAGCTCCCTGAGGATGGTCCTGTCGAGGTCGTCCAAATCCATTTGCCACTGAGGTCCCGGTTATATTAGCCATTTGGTAACTCTTACCATGCTTATGTAAACAAGCGCAAAGATGCACGACAAGACTTATATCGCCACCGAAATCAGCCGCTATCGATGCCGTTCGACCACTCCCCGAAGGGCTTGGTGCCCAGGAAGAGGACCCCCAAGCAGGTTCTGGCTGAGATCAAGGAGAAGAACATAAAGTTCGTCGACCTGCAGTTCATGGACGTCCCCGGGCGCACCCAGCACGTCTCGATCCCCCTCAACATGGTCGACGAGGACATGTTCGAGGCCGGCATCGCAAAGTTGGACGGGTCCTCGATTAAGGGGTTCGCCGAGATCTACGAGTCGGACATGCTCCTCACTCCCGACGCTGACACCTGGGCGGTCATCCCGTGGGGCGACGAGAGGTTCCCGACCGGGAGGCTCATCTGCGACATCCACTGGGGGTTCGGCAAGGGCCGGTTCTCCAGGGACCCCAGGCACATCGCCCAAAAGGCGGAGGAGGCGATGCGCAAGGCCGGATACACCGAGTCTTACTGGGGGCCTGAGATAGAGTTCTTCGTCTTCGACAGCGCCACCTGGTCGGTCAACAACCCGTTCGAGAACGGTTTCAAGATCACCTCCGTCGAGAGCGCTGTCGAGGCGAGGGGCACGAACTTCCCGATAAGGTGGAAGGAGGGCTACTACCCTGTGCCGCCGCAGGACACGCTGCAGGACTACCGCAGCGAGTGCGCGCAGCTGCTGGACGACAACTTCGGGGTCATCAACGACGCGCACCACCACGAGGTAGCGACCGCCGGCCAGTGCGAGATCGACATGTACAGGGACACCCTCGTCCCGATGGCGGACAGCGTCCTCAGCTACAAGTTCGTGATCAAGAACGTCGCGGCCAGGAGGGGGCTCATCGCGACCATCATGCCCAAGCCGATATTCGGCGACAACGCCTCGGGCATGCACGTCTCTTCGAGCCTCTGGAAGGGCTCCAAGAACGCGTTCTACGACGCCGGCGACGAGTACGCGGAGCTCTCCCAGGCCGGACGGTACTACGTCGGAGGGCTGCTCGCCCACAGCCGCGCGCTGACCGCGATCACCAACCCCACTACCAACTCGTACCGCAGGCTAGTCCCAGGGTACGAGGCGCCCATCTACATCGCGTGGAGCAAGGCCAACCGCTCCGCCAACGTGAGGATCCCGGTATATCACAAGGGAGCCAACGAGGAGAAGAGGAAGAGGGCCGAGTTCAGGACGCCCGACCCGTCGGCCAACCCGTACCTGGCGTTCGCCGCGATCCTCGCGGCCGGCCTGGACGGGATCAAGAAGAAGATAGACCCGGGCAGCCCTGTCAACGAGGACATCTACCACCTAACCCCGGAGAAGAAGAAGGCGTTCGGCGTGGGGAGCCTCCCGACCAGCCTCTTCGAGTCGCTCGAGTCGCTCAAGAGCGACTCTAGCTTCCTCGACGGCATCTTCTCCAAGGACATGGTCGAGATGGTCATCGAGCTCGGTACAGCCAGCGCAAAGGCCGTCGCCGCGAGGCCCGTGCCGTACGAGTACTATCTCTACTTCGACACCTAAGCGATATCTAGAAGTCTCGACTTCTACCTATCACAACCTGATTTCTAGAGCGCTCATATGTCGAACGAGTCGGATAGGCTGCGATGTCGAGTTCAGCAGGCGCGAGGTCTCCGGAACAGCCTACCGAATAGTCACAAGAGCGTTCTAGAGATGACTCCGTTTCGTCCCCCGCTCGCTCACTCCCATCTCCTCTGACATTCTGGGTCCGTGACGGGCTAACCGCATTCGAATGGTTGTGGGTCGCAGACTGAGCTCCCCTTCGACACACTTTCGATGTCGGTCTTCTTTGTCTCGGGCCAAGACCCGTACCCAAAGGGCTCGTCCTTGAAGCACGCCGTCGGATCTAGCTCGAATAATGTCCGAGAGACTAGGCATGCGGGTGACCTCTTACGGATTCCTTATCACGACTCGCCTGCCTGCTGTCTACCCTAGAGAACAGCTCGAAAAAGAAAGGCTAAAGCGTGATTATGTGCTGAGGTAAAGTCCGAAAGTGCAGCAGACCCTTCTCTCCTACGACAGGGGAACCATCCTGATACGGAGCGACGCCAAGATCCCCTACTCGGCCTGGGACGACAGGGTGCGGGCATTCAGGGCGCAGGCCCTCTACTACAGGGAGATTGTCGACTTCCTGCAGAAGAGCGAGCTATCCGCTGTGATCGACAAAGTGCAGGACCCCCCTCCGTGTCCCGAGCTGAAGTGCAAGGGCGTGGGAATGAGGCCCTACCAGAGGAAGGCACTCGAGTCCTGGGACAAGGCTGGCAGGCGCGGCGTCATCGTCCTGCCGACGGGGGCCGGGAAGACCGTAATCGGGATGAAGGCCATCGAGCTCGTGAACCGACCCGCGATTGTCGTGGTGCCAACGCTGGACCTGCTCCAGCAATGGAGGGAGAGGGTGGCGGAGGAGCTAGGGATCAGGGTGGGCGTCTACGGCGGAGGGGACAACACCATCGAAGCAGTGACCGTCTCCACGTACGACTCTGCCTACCTCAGGGCCGGGGAACTGGGGAACAGGTTCGACCTCCTGGTCTTCGATGAGGTCCACCATCTGCCAGCCGAGAGCTTCAGGCAGATTGCAGAGATGTTCACCGCCCCCTACAGGCTGGGCCTCACCGCGACCTACGAGAGGGAGGACACGCTCCACCTCGAGCTGCCAAGGCTGATAGGGGGAGTGGTGTACAGGCTGGCACCAGAAGATTTGGCAGGGAAGTACCTCTCCCGCTACGGCCTGGAGAGGATAAACGTCGAGCTTACCCCAGATGAGAAGACGGAGTACGACAGGAACTACCGCCAGTTCGCGGACTACCTTGAAAGGAACAGGATCTGGCTCACCTCCCCAGTCTCCTTCCAGCGCTTCATAATGAGGACCGCGAAGGACCCAGAGGCGAGACAGGCCCTCCTCGCTAGGAACAGGGCCATCCAGATAGCCTTCAACTCCGAGGCAAAGGTGGACAAGCTCGGGGAGATCCTCGCCGAGAACCCCGATGAAAGGATCCTCGTGTTTACCCAGCACAACGACCTCGTCTATCGAATCTCGAGAAGGTTCCTCCTCCCCTTCATCACCCACACAACGAAGAAGGAGGAGAGGTCAGAGGTACTTAGGGGCTTCAGGGCTGGGAGGTTCAGAGCGGTCGTGACATCGAAGGTGCTCGACGAGGGCATCGACGTGCCGGAGGCCTCCATCGGCGTGATAGTTAGCGGGACCGGCTCCTCGAGGGAGTTCGTACAGCGCCTCGGTAGGCTGCTGAGGAAGAGCGAGGGGAAGGGGGCGGCCAGGCTGATCGAGCTCGTCTCAAGACAGACATCCGAAACCAAGACGAGCGCTAGGAGGAAGAAAGGCAGCATGAAGAAGGAGAAGGAAGAAGTGGACGGAAAACAAGGGGAAGAACCGACCCAAGCTGTAAGCGAAGGCGACCTCAACGACGAGGTAGTAGATTGGAGGGACTGAATGATGACGGCAGTCGGCAGCGGCGGTAGAACAAGAGGAGGTGATTGACAGCTCCTTGCTACCCTCCAACCTACTAAGGGTGAAGATCTCGAGAGGTCAGATCCGTCCGCTCTACGTGACCCTCGACCCAGACAGTCTGGCCCTCGCCGAGAGAATCATTGGACTATACAGGGACAGCGTGGGGAAGAGGAAGGGCGAGTTGCTCGACAGGCTGAAGGGCGTCGAGGAGACTAGATCGACTGATTACAAACTCGTCAGAGGACTCTCGGCCCTCCTCGAGAGGGAGTGTACCTTCGAGGCCGAAAGCGCGTTGGACCCCACTCAGGCCAGGATGGCCGTCTTCGAGGAGGCCAGTAGGGCAAGGGCTACCACCGATGAGGAGACGGATGCAGTACTGCTGAAGGTCGCCTCGAAGCTGGGCATTGACCAAGGTGCCCTGGAGAGTACCCTCTACAGCGACATAGAGGAAGAGCTCGTTGTCAGAGAGTTCAGGGCCCCTCGCTCCCCCGAGCACCTGCTCAAAAGCTACAACCTTTCCCTCACGCAGACCCTCCTCTTCAAGTCGCTTCGAGTGGAGTTCACGGCCTCTGCAAACTGGAAGAACGTCTTCAGGGACGTGAAGAGGTTTGGGCTGATCTACTCCGTGGAGAAGAACGACGAACGGCCGGGTTCCTCGTCATCATCCTCCTCTTCCTTCCTCGTCTCTCTTGACGGTCCGCTCTCCCTCTTCAAGCTGACCGAGCGCTACGGAACCTCCGTGGCGAAGCTCCTCCCCCAGATAACTGCGGCCGATTCTTGGAGGATCAAGGCGGAGATCTTGGTCAGGAGCAGGGGCAACAGGGTCTACTCTTTCGAGGCGGACAACAATGAGCTCGGAGACACGCTGCACGAACCGTCGTTGGCGGAGACCGGGGCAATCGAAGGAAGAGCTTCTGCTTTCGACAGCGCGGTTGAAGAGAGGTTCGCCAGATCCTTCAACTCCCACAACACGGGCTGGACGCTGAGGAGGGAGCCGGAGCCGCTCATTGCCGGAAGGCAAGTCTTCATTCCTGACTTTAGCCTTGAGAAGTACGGCAAGAAGGTCTACCTTGAGGTGGTGGGCTTCTGGACCCCAGGCTACTTGGAGAGGAAGGTGGAGAAGCTGAACATCGTCTCCAACAGCGGAATAGACATGATCATCGCGGTGGACGAGAGCCTCGCCTGCGCCAAGCTGGAGCGGCTCAAGGACAGGGCTCTGGTCTTCTACTACAAGAAGGACGTCCCCGTCAAGCCGGTGGCCGAGCATCTGAAGGAGGTGGAGACGTCTATCCTTCGGAAGCAGGCGGCGGCGTTCAGGCCCGAGTCCGTCGTCCTCAAGGGGGATGTGGTGAGCCTCGAGAGTATAGCGAAGAGCGCCGGCATCCCCGTAGAATCCGCCAGGGCAGCCCTGCAGAGCTTCGAGTCCGAAGGTTATGCGCGGGTGGGCGACTCCTTCGTCCTGAAAACCAGGCTCGCCGACGTCGAGCGGAAGCTTGAGGGCGTCGAGAAGCTCACCGACGCCCTGAAAGTCATCCAAGACTCGGGCTTCAGGGAGGAGGACGGGGAGAGGGTGCTGAACTCGGTGGGGTACTCGTCCGTCTGGGAAGGGATGGACGTGGCGAAGGCGAGGATATCGAAGCGCTCCTGACTCGCGGGCGGTCAATCAAGGATTGATAGGGGGATGCCTATTATCGCGATTGCCAGCGCAGATGGCGGCCGGAGGTCGATTAGAACAGTGGTGAAGGTCAAGGTAGAGGGTTCTTCGCAGGAGTGCAGGAAGTGGTTAGGCGATTGCCTCAATGTGTTCCCGGCTGTCAAGCGCATGAGGATAGAGATTGCTTGCACCTACAAGGCGCTCCCCGAGGGAGTGCTCGCAAGGACAAGGGGGAGGGTCGATCTAGATAGGGACGTCGACGCGGAATCTCTGCTCCTGAGTGGAGTGTCGAAGGTGAAGCAAAGGAGGACCCTCAACAAGTCGTTCTTGATTGAGGTGAATTCCGCGATGAAGGGCATCGAGAAGGTTGAGCTGAGGGCGCAGGTGGTCAAGAATGTGCTTGTCCACGAGCTGATGCATGTGGAGAGGAAGGACCTCCTCGAGCTGAGCAAGAGCTACCAGCGGAGACGGAGGAAAAAGGTGCACGCCGGCCTAGAAAAGGACGCGTTCGAGAGATACAACCAGTTGAGGGCCTTGGAGGGCCTTCCAAGAATAGGAGACAGACGAGACCTCGAAACGGCGGTCATGAAGGTCTTCGAGCACCTCGGATGACGACGGCATACTCAAGTGTCCATCCATCTAAGGGGATTTTCACGGGGCCATTCCTGACAAAGACCATCCGGCTACAGATGGTCAAGGACGACACGATAGCTAACTCTAAAACCAGCGCCGACCTATGACGCTGGCAAGCGGCTGGATTCGTTGACAGGTCACTGCTAAAAGAAGTTAGAGGAGTTGGAAGC
>JAJYWC010000055.1 GCA_021791695.1 archaeon
CAGTCGTTTCTCATCTGTGAGAATCGGCACTGCCTCTGGATGGATAGCGGCGGTCGGCGATATGGTGCGCAGGGAACCGGGACTCGATTCGACTGCTACTGCTGGACGGCCGGGCTCCGCGAAATCGACGTGGCCGGTGACGGACACCCTCTGTTAGACGTTCTCTCGCCGGGCGAGCAATTTTGTGACCCCCTGAAGGAGGGCTTGCAGTGTGAGAGCAATGCTCCTCAAGGCGTCACACAGTCACTCCCCGGCTCCGGACTTGTCGTCTCGGTAATCCGAGAGCGCTATCCTGAACTCCTCGATTGATTGAGGAGCCGACGCCAACACGAGCAAGAAATCGCCGGCCTTCAGCTCAAAGTCGTCTGAGGGATTGGGTAGAGCTCCTCCATCCCTGACGACCATCAGTATAGGAGCTACCTTGTTCAGCTTGCCGTAGCTCTTCCCGGCCCCCTGTCCATCAGCGACCAGGAAATCCAGGATGTATGGTGCGTTCGGGAACCGGCCCTCCTCAAGTGCGCCCGGCAGGAACATCCCCTCAATCTCGCCGGCTACCGCTGACATGGCAAGGGCGTTCGCCGCTACGTCGAAGATTGGGAGCACCACATCGATGTCCGAGGCCACCGCAGACGCGACGAGATCCCTGTCGTGAACGACCACAATCACCCTCAGGTCGGGGTTGAGCTTCCGCGCGCTCATCGCCACGAGGAGGTTGTCCCCATCGTCATCGAAGGCGCAGACAAGGGTCGAGGCCTTTTTCGCCCTAGCCTCGTTCAGCACCTCGAATGACCGCGTCGTCGGAGCGTCGATGGCGAGGAGGCCCTCCGCGACCGCGGCCTTGGCCGAGGACGGGTCACGAGCGATTATCACCTGTCTGACACCGGTCCGCGTGAGCCATTCCGAGACATACTTGCCGAGGTAGCTGTATCCGGCTATGATGGCGTGGTCTTCCAGCCGACCAATCCTCTTCCTCATTAGCTGCTCCCTGAGCAGGTTCTTGCTTATCACAGAGGTGATCGTGCTCTGGATGATCGACGCCGCCAGACCCACGCTCACTATGAAGGTGAATATCAGCAGAACCTGCTCCGACGGACTCATCCCAACTATGGTTGGAGTGTATATTCCGATGGTGGTGATCGTCGACACTGACCCAAGGAACGCGGTGAGTAGGTTCAGGTGCTGGTAGTCCATGAAGACCAGAGTACCGAACCCGAACATGAACAGGAGCAGGACGAGCTGAATCCAGATGTGCCTGATTATCGAGAGAGGCCCGTAGAGCATCACATCGATGAAGTCCTTCACCTTGGAGGAGAGGGGCTGCTTCGCGTTTGTCCTGGTCGGGTGCCTCAATTCAGCCGGATTATCTCCTTCAGAGCAGGCCCGACTTCCCCAGCGCCTCCTGGAACGCGACCAGAGAGGAATGGTCGGTAAGCACGTAGAGCGTGTCTCCTTCCTTCAACTGAAGGTCGTCCGGGGGGTTCGTGAAGAGTTCTCCTTTCCTGGAGACCATCACCACGGGGGCGACCCCGTTGAGGTCGGAGTACCTCACCTTAATGGGCTTCCCCTCGGGCAGGATGAACTCAGATATCTGCTTGGACTTGAACTCGCCTTTGATGAAGACGGCCGCCACCGACCTTGAGACCGTCGAGGCGGCGAGGACCTGTCCGGCGAACTCGTAGGGGGCGAGGACGACATCCGCTCCGCTCGCGTCCGCAGCTTCTGCAAGGTCCCTGTCGTTGACTATCGTTATCGCCCTTATTTTGGGGTTGAGCTTCTTGGCATTGAGGACCGTGAGCATGTTATCCCCGTCGTCGTCGAAGGTACAGATTATGGATGAGGCACGCGCGACTCCAGCCAGCCTCAGCGCAGAGTAAGACCTCGCGACTGGCGAGCCGATGGCAGGTATACCAGCCTTGTAGAGCGACGGGAGTTGGGCTTCGTCCCGCACGAGCACCACGAACTCGAGACCGACCTCCCTGAGCTTCTCCGCCACGTAGATGCCGAGGAACTTGTACCCCATCACTATGACGTGGTTCTGCATCTTGGAGACCATGTTCGCTATTAGCTCTTCTGACACGACGCTAGCCAAGCCTCGGTTGTTATTTAACCTGGACAGAAGCCAGAGTCTTGGCTGACGATGCACCCGAGCGGGAGGATACCTTTATGCCTGCACCGCCCCCGCGTCCATGAGGAGCGACAGGATACGGCAGCGAGCAGCGTCGGGATATTCTCGTTCAAGAGATGGGGGGTGGGGTCCCTCGCGCTCCTCTCTCTACTGACCGTAGCCTGCGTCCTCTTGCTGGCCAACTGGATCGGCAGCCACTCCACGGTCGTCGCGGTCCTCCTCGTGGTTCTGCTCCTATGGTCTGCGGTCATCGTGACGGTCAAGCTGACCGAGACGATGGAGCCGGCGAAGCGGAGAGACCCGAACGTCGTGGGGAAGGCGGGACGCGTGGTTAGCGAGGTCACGCCGTTGTCGCCCGGTGTTGTCCGGGTCGGTCTTGAGACTTGGTCCGCCCGGAGTCTCGAGTCGCTGGCGGAGGGGCAACAAGTCACCGTGCTGAGGAAGGAGGGTTTGTTCCTCTGGGTCGGGCGACGGCAGACCGACGCCGGGACGCATAACGACCACCCGTGAGCAAAAAATCAGGCGGAGATCCTCGCCGTGACGAAGAGAGATCTCAGGTGCACCGCAGGATTCCCCATCAGCAGAGTGTTCAATCGTGCAGGAGCAACGCTATGGGAAGCAGGAGGATGAATGCCCCTCCCACGAAGAGGAAAGTGGAGCCTATGCTAATCGCCCCGATGAGCGCGCCGGCAAGGAGGGGTCCTATCGTGTAGCCCAGGTCCTTGAACGTTGCAATCGCGCCGGTCATCTCCCTCTTGTCCTCCGGCATGATATCAGACATCCTGGAGTACAAAGCGATGAAAATCATCGTGTAGCTTATCGTGAAGGCTGTCACTGTTACGGCTTCATAGTAGAAGGCGCTCGAGAGTGGTATCAGCAGGGCTGTCGCCGTTGTCAACACGACAGCCAGCGACAGCATCTTGCGGACGCCGTGCCTGTCCATGAGATTCCCCATGGGTACCTCGAGGCTCACGGCGGGCAGCAGCGCCACGGTAAGTATCACGCCTATTAGCGGGATGGAGATTCCCTCGCCGTTCAGGAAGACAGACAGGAACGAGTAGTAGATGTTGATCAGCGCGTAGAAGACTACTATAAGGAGCACCGTCTTCACAAACCTTCTGTCATGTGCGTAACCGGAGATCTTGCCAATCTGCAGCTTGAAGGAGATCTTCTCGGGCCTGGGTATCTCTTTGAGACGGACAGAGACAATCGCGAACGCCGCGAGGCTGGTCAGACTCAGTACGTAGAAGGGCAAGAAGAAGGAGAGTATCGAGATGAAGCCTCCCACAATGGGCGAAAGGGCCGAGGCGAGGTCGTTCATGTCGGAGAAGAAGCCCGTCTCCTTTCCCTTCACCGCCTTGTCTGTATAGCTAAAGATGTATGCCCAAGACGTCAACCAAAGGAAGGAGGACGCGATTCCCCTGCCCACGCTGAGCAACAGCAGGGGGAGAAAACCGTCCGCCTGCGGATAGAGGAGTGCAACCCCGGAGTAGAAGAGAAGCACGACCTGTAGCACCCTCTTCATGTTGATTCTGTCCTCGATGATGCCGAATGGTATGTTGAGGAAGACGCCGGACATCGTCGTGACCGAGAGTATGAGCCCGGTGAGGAATGCGTTCCCGGTCACGTCGTTTACGTAGATTGAGAATATGGGGGAAGTGACCCCCCAGCCGAAGGTGTAGATGAAGAACGCCGAGGAGATCGGTAGGATGACCCGGCGAAAGTTCACGATATGCCTGAGTTCGGCAAGTTCTTTGAACAGTCTACTTCGGCCTAGGGACCGGCCATCGGCCTTTTATATGACTCTCCTCGGACAGCGGTAGCCCGGCCCCATTATCCGTGGTTCGATGGCACGGGGCTGGGGAGACGGATGAGCTCGCGAGATTTTTGCGGGCGCACTCGCGTGCGGTCTTGATGTTCACAGAGCTTGGTCTGATGCTACGCTGAAGATTGGAGACTGCGGGGAGAGCGCGCCTTCGGTTTCTCCCATGATCTCGAGAGTACCCAGCTTTTTAATTCGTCCGGCTTTGCTAGAACGCTGTTCGGGGAGGCGGTTCCAGTGGGTGGCATCATTCTAGCCCGACGCAGCAGGCCGTAAAAGAGCAGTCCTCCGCATACCTGAAGCGCACCGCCGAACTCGAGGGGGAGGCCCTCGGAGAGCGTGAGAAGATAGCCGCCCAGGCCGGACGAAGTGAAAGAGGCCCTCTGAGCTACCCCGGTGAGGCTCGTGGCGGCGCCGAGTTCGTTCTCCTGGACGCCTCCCATCGTGACTGCCTGCCTGATGGGCGCGCTTACGCCTGCACTCACCGCGCGGAGGCAGTAGAGGGCAGCCGCGAAGATGCCCAGCGGTGCGAACGCCATCGCTGCCAGCAGGAGACCATTGGCTATCCTGGCCGCCGAGGCGGAGGTCACTGCACCGAAACGGCTTGAGACTTCGTGGGCGAAATAGGAGGCGACTGCGCCGAGAATCGCCGAGACTATGTAGATGACCGAAATCTCGGCGTTGTTGTATCTGAAGGCAAGGAGGAACCATAGTGGGAGCAGGGGAATCGCCAACCCGATGCCAACTCCGTTAACGATGTTCGAGAGGGCTATCCTGGAGACGAACGCGCCGCTCTCCCTAGTAATCACCCTCTCCTTCTTCCTAGTGTGCACAGGCTCCCTGATCAGGCTGAGCAGGGAGATCGCACCGAGGCCGGAGAACGCTGTCGATAGGTAGACGACCCTAAAAGCTCCTATGTCGCCAGTGTGGACCGAGATTACACTCTGTGCAAAGAGGAGGGCATAACCTGCAGTGCCGGCGAGTCCGGCTACAAGGGTGATCTTTCCTAGTCTCCTGACCCTTTCGTCGGAGCCCTTCCATAGGTAGCCGACGAGAGCCGTCATCCCCGGGCCGAAGGCGCCACGAAGACCTCCGCCCCCCATGCCACCGTAGCCCCCTATGACTGCTGCGAAGAGTATCACAACAAGTGCCCCTCCGGGGTAGAAGGCGAAGATGAGTGCGGAGGCGACGAAGAGCGCCTCGACCGCGATCATAACCCTGGCGTAGCCGTACCTGTCGCCCAGCGGCCCCCAGAGGAAGATGAGGAACGACCCGAACACCGTCATCAGGAGGAAGCTTATCCCTATCACCACCACGGAGAAGCCGAGGTCCGCCAGGTAGAGGGGAAGGGCCACCGAGCTGAAGCTGATCCCGACGCTCCTGAGTACCCTCGCATAGAGGAGGAGACGGAAGTTCCGGTCCTCACCTGCGGCCGGTGGAAGAGCGATGGAATCTGCCAACGGAAATGGCTCCTTGTCCCGCGGACCCCAGAAAGGCTCTATATTCGCTTGCGGTCGGTGACCTTTCCGACGTGCCCGCGCAGGCTGGCGGCCACTGCAGCGCTGGCCGACGAGTCCTCCCTCACCGGAGTCGATGACTGCGGAAAAGGTATGGACGGTGCGCTGTTCTCGGGGACCGGCGTCAAGCGGGGCGAGGCGAACACGGTCGTGATTGCGAAGTGATGCGCAATGGCCCCCTGGCGTCGCCTGAGGCGAACCAGGACCCCATCGACCTACCGATCATATCGGCAGCGGTGGAAAAAGGTCTCCTCGACGGGTGCTACCTTCAGAAGGAGTCCGTGCCCTTCGACCCTAAGCCGCGGAGGACCGAGGCGCTGATCGAGCCGGATAGTGGTGATTTCAGGATGATGAAAGGCGCGGTCGAGATGGTTGCAGAGGCGTGTGGGGTAGGACCCGGCGAGATGGGGATGGAGGGGAAGATATCAGAGTTCTCCGCACGGGGATATCGCCGCTGCCGGTTCGTCAGGACCCTTCCTCCATCCAGGGGAAGGCTATCGGTGCCTGAATCGGAGAGCCCGCCTCGCCCTCGAGGGACGCGAGAAGGTCGTTGTAGATTGTCTTCACTGCCTCCTTTCTGCTCGCCTTTGCCAGCTTCATCACGATCAGCTTCGGCGTGCTCGAGCCGATGTGGTCGAAGACGGGCTGCCTGTCTACCACCAGCTCTCCATTCGCGTCGAGGCCGCTCGCCTCTATCCCATCCACCCTGACCGGGAGCTTCACGTATGGAAGAGTCTCTTTGGCAAGATGCGTCACGAGGAGGAAGAGGCTGCTCGTCGCCGCGGCTCTGTTGATTATCGATGCGATTATCCTACCGGCGGCTCCGGGCTCGGTAAGAGCCTCCAGTTCGTCGATCAAGACGAGCTTCCTCTGCCGGTCGGCCAGGATCGGAATCAGCGAGCGGAGTACGTGCTCGAGGCTCCCGGACCTGCGCGCAGTCCTCTTCCTGAAGAGGTAGACGGGCATCGGTGCGACCTCCGCGCTCTCGGCCGGGACGGGAAGGCCGAGCAGCGTCAAGATGTGGATGGAAGCGACCGTGTTGAGCAGGGTCGTCTTGCCGCCGCTGTTCGCTCCGGTCAGCATGACGGCGTTCCTCGGCTTCGCCAGCCTCCTCATGCC
Source organism: archaeon (assembly GCA_021791695.1). GTDB lineage: Archaea > Thermoproteota > Nitrososphaeria > Nitrososphaerales > Gagatemarchaeaceae > Gagatemarchaeum. The sequence continues at coordinate 6,584 of JAJYWC010000055.1, forward strand.
GCCGGTACTGCCCAGGGTATAGCTGACTGACTGGAGCGGGGCTGCGGGTTCCTTTGCTTCGCCGCCGTCGGGGCTCCCCCTCCTCATCAGGAACGGACTTCTCGCGCCGAGGAAGCCGATTCCACCCTTCCCCACCGATGGCGTGACGAGAGAGTACATGTCAGCGGCTGATGCGACGGCGAGCGACTGGTCGAGGACGAGCGCCCTCTCGATCAGGGACTCCACGAAGGACATGTGCTGCCTTAGGCTCGCTTCGACCTTCTTCACCTTGGCCGCGCGCTCATCCTCCTTTCTCTTTCTCCATGCCGCGATGGTCTTTCTCGTCTCCGCCCTATCGAACTCGAACGGCATCGAGGGGTTCCCGAGGCCTGCCCTCCTCAGGGACACCTCCTCGTCGTAGCTCAGCTTCAGCGCGGACACCACCTCGGCTACTTTTTCCTCGACGATTGCGAGAACCCTCTCCCTGTCCCTCCCGCCTCGCCGCACGGCGTCGTTGACCTCCGCCTCGGCGTCCGAGATCACCGCCTCGGCATCCTCGAGCTTTCCGGTTCCGGCCTCCTCGATGGACCTGAGGACATCCCGCAGCGTCTTGCTGTCGGAAGTCCCGAGCATTGATACGACGGGTCCAGTATCCCGAAAAGTCG
>JAJYWC010000056.1 GCA_021791695.1 archaeon
CAGGCCCATGGCAAGGGTCATCCCTGGCGTCGAGATCAAGGTCGTAAAGGAAATCGTCCCGCAGCAGCTGTATCCATCGGGTGTGGTGGGCATGATAGGCACGGCTGAAGACGGACCGGTCAACAAGCCGACCGGCGTCACAAGCTATCGTGAACTCGTGGCGACCTTCGGAAGCGAGGGCAGCCTCGTGCGTGACGCAAAGTTAGCGTTTCTCAACGGCGTGTTCCAGGTCTTCGCGACCCGGATCGAAGGTTCTGGCGGCGCCAAGGCCTCTGCCACGCTGAAAGGAGCCAAGAACAGGAACACGGTCAGGGTCAACGCCAAGTCTGCCGGCGAGAGGGGCAACTCCATCCAGGTTGTGGTTCTCCAGGGTCAGGGAGAGAACACCGTAAGGCTCGAGATAACTGACGGTAAATCACAGGAGACCTTTGACAACCTCTCCATGGAGCCCGGGAAGGAATTCTTCCTTGTCGACTATCTGAACAACAACTCGAAGCTCGTAGGGGCTGAGAATCTCAACGCGAACCTAGACTTCCCAGACAACAACCCGGTGCCGGTAGAAGCGACCCTTTCGGGAGGCGTCTCGGCGCCGCCGACGAAGGACGACTACGACGCTGCCCTGCAGATGCTCGAGATGGAAGCCGAGGTCGACGCGGTGTATGCTTGCGACTGCTGGGACCCCGCTGTGCACGCGCTGATAGACGCGCACTGCAAGAACATGAGCACCGATGCCAAGAACAGGATTGGATTCGGCACCGTCGGACCCAACGAAGCTGTGGACGACATCATCAAGAGGACCGAGGTCCTCGCCAGCGACCGATTCGTGGTCGTTGCACCGTATGGAGTCGCCGGCGCGGTCGCCGGGCTGATAAGCAAGCTGAGCTACTGGGAGTCTCCAACTTTCAAGGCTCTCACGGGCATCGCCAACATTGAGAGGCGTTACACACCGTCCGAGCAGATGAAGCTTCTGACCTCGGGGATTCTGCCGGTCGACGCCGTGAGGGGCAGGGGGATCATAGTCGTCAAGGGGATCACCACAAGTAAAGAGCAAATCAGCGTGATGAGGGTGGCCGACCACGCAGTAAGGGGCGTCAAGAACGTCTCGGACAACTTCATCGGGACGCTCAACAACGATAGGGGACGGGTCGCGCTCAGAGAGGCGATGACGGGCTTCCTGCTGGGCATGTCGAAAGAAGGCTCACTCGTACCGAGCGTCGACAACACGAGCCCCGCGTTCCTCGTGGACGTCTACTCGTCACAGCTGGATTTCGCCCAGGGAATAGTAAGAGCCGACGTGGCGGTCAGGCCAGTTAGAGCGATGGACTACATCTACGCCACGCTCACGGTGGAAGCATAGGAGGGGGTGAAGAAAAGTGTCAATGTTAATCGCAGCAAACGCCAGCCAGATCACCATCGACGGCAAGGTCGTTCCCGGCATTCAGTCAATCGACTTCAAGATAACGAGGAACCGCCAGAACATCCATGCGATAAGCACAGAGGAGAGGCTCGGCGCGTACTACGGGGCGCTGTACGTCCAGGGCTCGATAAAGATCAAGTCCGGCTACGAGGCGCTCGACAAGAAGATGTACGAGACCATCCCGGCCCTCAAATTCTTCCAGATTGTCGTCCAGTTGACCCCGCAGTCCGTGGACAAGCCGGTCAAGAAGATAACCTTCGACGAGTGCATTCTGGAGGACAAGACGTTCGCGATGGATGCAACCGGGGTCGCGACGACCACCTACAACTTCACCGCAACGAGAATACGCGAAGAGTAGAGGCGCCACGACGCGCAGGCTAACGAAGGAAGACATCCTCGAAGGCTCACGCAGGAGAGAGACCGTACTCGTCAAGGAGTACGACTCGGAGGTCGTGGTGCGCCCTCTCACCGACGGAGAGCTTTCCCGGATATTTTCTGTCATAGGGCCAGTGCCGCTGCGCCCGGATGGCACCCCGGACCTCACCAAGGTCGAGGTCGACAAGAACTTCGAGGCTCTGCGGCTCGCCGCCTCGATAGGCCTGGTGGAGCCGCAGTTGGATTTCAAGGAAGTCGCGGAGATGAAGTTCGGCGCGCCCGAGGCCATCGGGATGAAGATCCTTGAGCTGAGCGGGGTCTCCCCACCGGAACAGTCTAAAAAAAAAGACGTGAAGTAGAGGACTTTGCGAGGAGCACCGAGGGTCAGGAGCTCGCCACGCTCTGCCTAGACCTCGGATACAAACTCGCGCCTGAGGCTCGCGACCTTACGAGGACCCAGATCAACTTCCTGATGGCTGCGCTCGCGCTAAGGGCGGAGGCTTCTACCGTCTCAGACCTCGCGGAGCAGGGGGTTACCCGGATCGTGGTGAGGGACGACCTGGAGGGAGAGGACTGATATGAGTGAGGACTCGAAAGACCAAGGGCTGCTCGCCTCGGCCGCTTCGCGTTTCATAAGGTTCCTGAGGGGTCCATCTGTCAGCCCGGTGCTCGGCGAGACCACTTCCTCAGTCTCCTCCCTGGTCAGGTTCGGAGCCGGCCTCGCGTCCAGACTGATGCGCAGCGTCGTTATCACGGTCGCGGGTCCCCCGTACTTTCCAGGAAGGAAGCGCCGCGGCGCCGCCCGGACGACAGCCCCCCCCGGCGCTGAGGAGGAGGCTGAAGACGAGGCGCCGGGCGAATCCCCGGAAGAATCACAGGACGACCCGACAGCCTTCGAGCGCGCTTCATTCCCATCCTTCTCCCGGGACTCGCAGACGGCCTTTACACGAATGACCCTGAACAACCGCGCGCCCCCCGGGACCTCCTTCACACCCTATCGGTTTCAAAACTCAACGGAGGCGACCGTCCCTGCCCCTGCTGACTCCGACACCGCCTTCCAGGAGGACTTCGCTCGTGCATCTGTCTCCCCTGCGGCAGCGATGCTGTCCTTCCAGACCGCCGCGACAGGGGTCGCTTCAGTTGCAGCTTCCGCATTCGAGATGGGGCTTTTGCAGTCCGAGGGCCAGGTTCCCGGAACCGCCTTCTCCCCTGGGGAGACCAGGACCTCGCCCCCGCGGAAAATTGGTGCACGGGTATCTGCGGCCGATACGCCTGACTCGGCGAGCCTTACGGCACCTGATACCACGCCTGCGGAGGCTTCGCCGCTTGGTCAACAGTCGTATATGCGTGGAACGAATGGAATCGCTCCGGCGACCGTAGGCAGCACCCCGAGGCTGATTTCTTCGCTCCTCATGCCCGCCTCTGATGTCATCAAAGGTCCAGTGCCTTCGTACCCTGGAGTATCGGTCGGCTCCGATGGGACGGTCGAAACTGTCAGGGCACCCGTCGAAGCTCCGCGCACATCCGCCCCGGTACCCTCGTCCGGAGACGGGAGCCCCTCTGGTTCGACCACAAAGGCTGGCAAGCGCGTCCAGTCGCCTGCGACTCTGTCTTCTTCCGCAGCCCGATTTCCAGCAACCCCTGTGACCCCTGGTCCGAGCCCATCCACTGCGCCTTCGTCCACTCCTTCGCCTACGACTTCGTCGCGTCCCACGTCTCCCGCTGCGAGTGTTCCGTCGCCGCTATCGACATCGCTAGCCGCCGCGGCGGCCGTAAGCGCCGCGGTCGCAGGCCTTGGGCTAGTCGCCAACTCGGGCTCTGCCGGTGGTACTTCCCCTGCAAGAGAGCGTGCATCCTTGCCCGTTTCTTCAGAGCAGCAAGCGGCCATCCCTCCGACCGTCTCCGCGATGGCGGGATCAGGGTTGCAGGAATGGACCGGTCCTAACCCGCCGACTGGTTCCGCTGGGGTAACGTACACTTCTCACTCGGTAGCCTCGCCATCGCTAGGTCCTCTTGGGCAGGCCCAGCCCGTCCTTGGGGCCCGATGGACGGGTGTGATCGCTAAAATCGCGGAATCGCAGGGTCTGCTAGCTTCGGCAGTCTCGGCTTCCACCCTTATTCGGTCTTTTCATGCGACAGCGGAACTCCCCTCGACCGAGCCCGAATCTGAGAGCTCGACGTTCAAACCCGCGTTGCGCGAAGCCCCCAGGTGGGCCCAGGCAGCACCAGCTGGCTCGGTCGCGAATCCCGCATCATCCGTACCCGGGAGAGAAGGGTCGCATACGCCCAAGGCAGCTGCGGCCGCAGCGAGTTCGGGCGCGAGCTCCGTTCCTCTTCCTCCTTTCCCGGGAGCTCCAGTACCTTCCATCCAGGAGATTACGCCCTCATCGAACTCCAGTCCTTTGGCATCGCAACCGGCAACGGCCCCGACTTTCGCGTCGAATGGGCTGGCGTTCCAGACCAACTCCAAAGCTCAGGTCACGAGGCAAGCTGGCGCGTTCGGCCTTCTCCCTCGGCTCCAGTCTTTGGTCGGAGCAATACAATCTAACGCTCTCGCGGCTGAGGTCCGCCCGACTTCATCCATCTGGCCATCTTCTTCCTCCGATTCGCCTTCGGGCGCCTCCGTTTCGACCCCTACCGCCGGCTCTGGACTCTCGTCCTCCTTTGCTGCTCTGGCGCAATCAGCGGTGGGGAAGACCCTGTACCCTCGAAGAGCTGTAGCCACCGGAGATGAAGGTCAAGAGATGAGCGAGACTGAGGCTGCAGCGCCTGATGCGAGCGAAGCCGAAGGCCCTGACAGCCCAAGACCGCAGGGTGCTGCGGTCTTCCAGCCGACCCCCGGCGTTCCCGGTCCGGTTTCTGCTTCCGTTCCTATGGCCTCTTCGCCCGTCCCCGTCGTTGCGCCTGCATCATCTATGCTGCCCCGCGGATGGCGTGTTCCTCCTATCCGCTCGGGGCCACCGACCTCAGGCACCGGAGGGGCTGAGACCTCTGCACCGGCTGTCCAAGGCAGCGCCGTGCGGGTCGGTTCACCCGAAGAAGCCGATGAACCTCATGCAGATGGTCGGTGGCTGCAGACCGGCGCCGCTGAGACCCCTGCGCCCGCGATTCCCTCTCGCCATCCGACGCCGAACTTTCTTCAGATGCCGTCAATAGCGGAGACTGTCTCGCTCGCGTCTGCCGTCTCCGCGATGGGATCCTCAGTTTTCCAATCAACGAGAACCGTTCACAGCACCGTTCGTCCTAGTGCAGGCATACAGCCGTACTCAGAAATCCCTGCTCTGACAGTCGCGCAGAAGGGGCGGGAGGGCGAGGCACCAAAGAGCGAGCTGCCCGCGACTCCTGAGGTCGCCTCGGCCGGCGCGGCGGATGAGCAGGATGTCGAAGAGGAAGACATCGCAGGCCTCCTGAAGAAGATAGAGGCGGTCCTCGAGGAAGAGCTCAGGAGATACGGGATACAATGACCCGTGCGCGTGGCGCAACGTTCAAGGCCGCGACCGGCTGCGGGGTAGACAGAGAGGTTCGTTGATTCTTCATGGACATCAAGCTCGATGACATCGACCTGGTCAAGAGGGTCCAGCCCACCGCGGCGGGTCCGTACAGCGAGATCCGGAGCGTGTCCACCATAGACGTCGACGACAGGCGCGACGTAGTCGAGATCAGGATACCAGGCGCGGAGGGGAACGCCCTGCAGGACATGGGACGGAGGGCCATGAAGATACGCGTCGTCGGCGAAGTCTGGGGCAAGACAGCGCGGTCGACCCTCGAATCGTTGAAGGAGAAGTCCGACGGAGGAGAGGCCATCAGCTTCACCTCGGACCTGCTGGCCGCAGCCAAGGTTAGCAGCGTGGTGATCGAGAGGCTCGTCATCGACCAGTCGGCGGGGGTACCGGACCGGTACAAGTACACGCTCTTCCTGAAGGAGTCCACCGGGGAGGCTGAAGAGGAGGCCGGGGAAGATGAGTCGGAGGCGGAAGAAGAGCCTCCGGACCAGACCGAGGAGGCCAAGGAGGAGGCCGCGAAGGAGACTGAGGTCGACGATATCAGCGGCCAGGTGCTCGATGCGGAGGGCAACCCGGCTCCCAATCTGGCAGTGAAGATAGTCGGGCCCGATGGTGAACGTGTAGTAATGACCGACGAGGAGGGAAAGTATCAGGTGCTCGATGCTCCGGGTGGTGAATACACGGTCTCGGTTGACGAAGAGGGCTACGAGAAGGAGACGAAGGTGACTGTGAAGAAGGGCTCCGGGGGCGGTGAGGGCGGAGGAGAAGAGGACAGCGGGTGACCTGAGTGTCAGCGTCGAAGCAGGTCCAGGCGGAGGCCCTGAAGGCCGAGAAGGTCCGCCTGTCCATACAGGTGACCGAGACTGACGGCAACTGGCTCCCGGACGCGCGCAACGGGCTCCTGAGGTTCACGGCCACGCTCTGCGCCTTCGACAACGACCAGTGGGTCCCGGCGAAGAAGGACTCGCAGAAGCGCAAGATCGTCTTCATGCTCACCGAGGTGTCTCAGGAGAAGGGGGTCTGCATGAATTACCCGAAGGACGCCAATGAGAATCCGGACCTCTTCTTCGCCTGTCCGTGTCCTGGCTGCTACACGAACCAGGACCCGAAGATGACGGACTTCGACTTCGAGGAGGACAAGACCTCGGGAGCGGTCTGTCCCGAGAAGATAACTTCTGCTGGTGACAATCCCAGGCACAAGCACCACTATCAGAAGGCGACCACCAAGGAGAAGGTGCTCCGGGCCACGGCGGTGGTCCGCTGCGAGGACTTCGGTGCGTACGGTGTCCTCGCCGTGACCGCTGACGACACCGAGGCGATGACACGCGGGGACAGCGGGAAGCCGGCGCACATCGCCACGATACCTGCCGATGCTAACGGAAACCACATCGCCGACGTCGCGCCCCAGGACAAGGACGCGTCGGGCAATGTGGCGCGGGCCTCGGATGACAAGGACTCCATACCTGTAGGCGACGGGTACGCGGGCGACGGTTTCACAGCCTACGAAGAGTATCGTGGCTTCATCACTTCGCCAGACGGGGGAGGGGGCAAGCTGATGCACGTCAGGACCGACACTGCGCAGAAGGACATCTTCGTCTACAACCCTCATGGCCTCGACATCAGCCTCTTCAGGGCGGCCTCGGGTCTCAGCGTCTACCTGCTGCCGGACGCGAGCTACTTCAACG
>JAJYWC010000020.1 GCA_021791695.1 archaeon
CCCCGATTGCTTCCTGAACTGGGTTGTTGCCGAAGGCCGGCAACGGGAGCCGTACCGAGAGCCCTGCGGCCGCGCCGGTGTAGGCGACTGCGAAGAGACCAAAGGCGGCGAGAATCGCCTTGCCCGCCCTGAGGATCACGCTTCGCACCCACGCTCCCGCGTGCCCCACAAGCAGGAGGAGTGCCGGGACGGTGAAGAATACGCAGACGAGGAACGCCGAGAACAAAAGCAGGGATGATTGAAGCCAGGCGAAGAGCGCGTCCTGCGGAATCGCGATGCCGAGCGCGCCCGGGATAGATGCGACGAAATAGTCGCCAAACCCGATGGCGAGGTACGTGAGGACGGTTATGGCCAGGAGCGCCGCACACCTGAGCACCAGGCCAGCGGAGGCCAAGTTATGCTGGCCGCCTCCGGCACCGGTGCCCAACGATCCGCCAGAATGGCATGGAGCGTGAGGTCGTCAGCTTCCTATAGACTCTATCTCACCTAAGATACTTATCTTAGGTAAGTCGAAAATCCGATACGGAGCGCATGTTTTGCCATCCTTTCCGGGAGGGCACCAGATGCTTTGCGTCTCGCCAACGTCACGTTCATGTCAGGTCCTATCCACGTCTGGTGGCGCTCTGTAACTCTCCGAATTCTCGCTGACATCCCATATCTGATAATTCTCCATGTTTACACCGTCATAGCGGATTTAATCGCACTATTACGATACCTGAGAAGGTCAAACAATCCACCCTAGATTGTCACGTCCATAAGTGCAAGGCAGGTTCACCCGTCTGTAGATCCCACTTCACTGCAAGGGCGTTTGCGACGTTTTGGGGTTGCGTCGTCCCACGCGTGTAACTCATTGACAATAGATTGGTAGGGTGTTCTTTTCCTCAGCGCAACCGCCGATGAAATCTATGCTGCGCTTCCCGGGTACGCTTGGAGCGGCCGCATGTTGCCCGGCCACGTGCACCTGCCCATTCGCGGGTCTACCGCCCCTTCACCCTCACGCCTAGCTCTCTCGCCACCTTCGCCTGCTTGGCATCGAACGTGACGAGTTCTCTCTCCCCTGACCGCATCGCAGCGGCCACGAAGAGCGCGTCGTAGACGGTCACGTCGTGATCGACCGAAATCTCAAAGGATTTGAGGATGAGGTCGTTCTGGTCGACGAGTCTCACCAGGGAAGCGAGCTTACCAATCATGGACTTGGCATCCTCAGCTCCGATTTCGCCGGCGAGCGTCTTGGTTCTCAGCGCATTGGCGACTTCTTTCAGAGCCAAGGGGACCGTCGAGGGTCTCGTCAGCCATCTCTCAGCCTCCTCCCAGCCCTCTTCCCCGGAGAGGAACTTCACGAAGACGGACGAGTCAACTATGGGCATCCCTGTCGCTCCTGACAAGCCTCTCGGCCGACCCCCGTCCCGAAGGCTTCACCTTTTTCCTCACAATCGTGTGCAGCTCTGCCAGCGTGTTCTTGTTGCGGGTCTCCCAAGCAAGCTCCTCGAGGTACTCCCGGGTCTTGGCTGCGACGTCGATGCCGGCACTTTCAAGTGCGTCCTTTGTCTGCTTCGGCACTCTCACGCTGATTACCGCGCTCATGTGTATACATACCTGTTTACGGCGATATAAACACCACCGGAGTCTGCAAATCGCTTAAGTGCCTCGGCTGCTCTACCTTTCCGGACGTGCAACCGTGAAGTGCCGCGATGCAAGGGCCTTTCTGTCTCGGGTCAATGACCGGGGCCCATCGATCGCTCTCATCGCGCCCGTCGACCTCGACTTTCTAGTCTCAAACGGCTACGTCCGGGCGATCAGCCAGGACGATTACAGCAAAGGTGTGGCCGACGTCGCGAGGCTCTCTCAGCTCAGCGACCAGGTCGATACCATGAAGCCAGAAGTCGAGTCCGCCATCAACGAACTCGAAGAGGAAAAGCAGAAGACGCACGCCTTCCTCTTCCACTTCGAGGGACGGCAGGGGAAGGAGGAGGTGGAGCAAAAAATCCAGACCGAACAGGCGACCGTCTCGCAGGAGAGTACACAGCTCTCGGCGCTCGAGAACAACCTCAACCAGCTCATACAGGAAAAGTCGCTGATTGACCGGGCGGTCCCATACGGTGAAGGATACATCGCTTTGACGGGGGTCGGGACCCTGGTGCTGAACGACCTCAACGTGAGGGACTACAGGGTCGACGACGAGGAATTCGGAGAGTTTGTGGACGAGATCAGGTCGACCTACACAGAGCTGCGATCCATAGCGGACAGGGCGGCCTGGTACGTCAACCTGGTCAAACCCCTCGTTCCTGACCTCGACTCCGTGACAGACTCCGACGACCCCAGCGAGGTGAGGTCGCCCTCCCTTTTGTGGAGCGTGGCCATCGGCCTGGGCAAGCTCCAGGGCGACCCCCGCGAGACCGGGCAGAGGTTCGTGCAGGCGTTCCAGGCCCTTGCGCATTTGGATGCGACGGTTCCCAACAAGCTCATGGCGGCCGAGATAATGACGGCCCTCGGAGGCCCCGACACTGCCCTGCTCGAGGCGTCGCTCTCTGACATTGACAAGTCTCTCAGGGGCCAGGGGGTCCCACGGGAGCTCTCGGCGGGCGTCGCCGCCACGATAATGGCGGGAAGGCGCTTCGACGGCACCTACCCCATAGGGAACTACAACGTCTACAGGGGGCTGACACCATCGTACGAGGCGGCTGCGATAATGGCCGTGATGAACCTGCCAGTCCAGGACGTCTCGGGCAGGTTCCAATCGTTCAGGATGACCTTCACCGGCTGGGGGTACACGTCATCAGAGGATACGGAGGTCGCCTCGGCCTACCTCGCAATCGGCGAGCTGGACGCGAACTCGGTAATCGAGAAGATGAAGTACGCTGTAGCCCAGCTCTCGAACTACCTTGAATATCCGCTCGTGGCCGCCGCGATACTCGCCTCGATTCCGGTCTTCGAGGTCCACGAGGTCCTCGACCTGATGGAAAAGGCGGTAACGCTCCTCTCGAACTACGCCGTAGGCCTCGAACGGTCAGAGGTCGTGGCCCTTGCGGTGAGGATGATCCACGGGGTCAGGAACGAGATAGTGAAACAGATCGACCCCAACGCTCCGGTCGCCAAGACCCCGGTCCAGTTCACCTATCTCGCCCAGCCGGGGTTCTTTCTCTGGTACTCTCCCATCATCCTCGCCCACTCCTCTTACTTCGCCTCCTTCAGCGGCCTGGGAGGCTTCCATCCGGGGCACAGCCACGGGATTGGAGGGTTCGCGGGTTGACCTCGCGAACCCGCGGTCCGAGGAATCTGCCCGCGACCCTGCTCCTGGCTTTCCTGCTGTTAAGCGCGGTCGCCGCCAACGCTCACTTCGTCTCTGCTTACACGCCCCTGGCCGGGGACAGCTTCAACTATTCAGAGACGATCACGGTCAACAACGGCCAGGGCGCTTACTCCGGGTACACAGACCTCACCCAGGTCTCCGGGTCGGAGCGGGTGGCAGCCGTGACGGGGAGCGTCGTCTCGATGTCCTACAGCTACTCCTTCCAGTACAGCAGCAACCAGGGCACCTCCTCGTCAAGCCAGACCTCGGGAGCATATACCTGGTCCTCGAGCGGCTACACCTACATCAACGGCACCGACAACCAGGTCGGCTACACGGCGCCCGTCTACGTGTGGTTCGCGATGAACCCCTCTACCCCCGTCGGAGGCTCGTTCAACATCCTGAACACCAGGTTCACCGTGCTCTCGAAGAACTACAGTTTCGAGCTACCCACTCAGGACAGGTACGTGCAGACTATTCAGGCCGAGGGCACGGGTTCCTACACGCGCAACGACTCATACGGGGTCTTCACGGCGACGTACACGTGGTACGAGTACTTCGACCCGGCGACAGGCTATGTGGTCGGCTACAACTACGTCGAGCAGGACAGCGGCGAGTACCAGGGCCAGACGGGAGGCTTCACCTACACTGACAACCTCTATGTGACATCGAGCAGCTACCCGCTAACTGCCGCCAGCGCCCCCGCGGGAGGGAGTACATCGCTCACCAGCACCGCGGCGGGCACCCTTTACACATACCTCGATTACGCGGTCGGTGGCATCGTCATCCTTGTCGTGATAATCATCGTCGCCATCTACGCCGCGACGCGCAGGAGGCGCATGAAGCCGCTCCCCGAGCACTCGCCGACCCCTCCCGCGCCACCCCCTTCGTCATCTGAGTCCTCTCCGTGGCAATCCGGCGTGCAGATGGGTTCCCGACCGCCCGAGCAGGTCGTGATAAAGGAGGTCGCGATGAAGAACTGCAAGTACTGCAACGCCCTCATCCCGACTACGGCCCAGACCTGCCCATACTGCGGAGCGCCGAACCGGTAGGAGCGATGGGTGGGGTGCCCTTGAACGTGACCGAGGAGAGGAAGGCGGCTATCAAGCTCAGGGGAATCCCCGTCACGCTCGACACCTACGAGGCAGCGGGAGCGATAACAAACACGCACTTTCGAAGCTTCCTGATGCCGGACTTCGAGAAGGTTTACCTCCCCGAGAGCGTGAGACCATTCGCCGACACCTCGCCAGTCGGGAGAAAGGACCTCCTGATCGACGACAACAGGAGCGCGATGGGAAGCGACCCGTGCATGACAATAGATGGCACCGACTTTTACTTCTCGGTCAAGGGGATAGGCTCGACCACAAGCCCGTTCAGCCGGCAGCTCCTGAGCAGGGAGGACGTGTGCGGCCTGCTGAAGAGCTCACGCGTTAAGGAGCGGATAACCGCTGCGAGGGATACAAAGCTGCCGAGGTATCTCACTGGGGAGCTTTGGTCGAGGGGCTGCCCGTACGGCGCGCAGGGGCTGGAGTTCGCTTCGATAGCCATGAAGGCCGCAGAGAGCTCGGACGCGAGCACCACATCCATTCATGGGTTCAGGATAGCGCCTCTAGTGAAGATTGTCAGGCTGCCCGAGGGCCTCCAGAGGGAGGCGAAGCAGGTCTACTGGTACAGGCGGTTCAAACAAGAGATGGTCCAAGAGACGCGGCTTCTCCCTTCCAACGTGAGGATCTACTTCCACTCGGACTGGACCATCGGGGACGACACCGGCGAGCTCTTCAACTTCTTCCGAATTGACAACGACGAAAAGGCGACCAGCTTTCTCAGGAACTTCGTCAAGAGCGGCATCGCCGTCCTCACGCTCTTCGTGAGGTCGATGACCGACAACGGCAACGGCACCTACAGCGGGCTGGACTTCTACGACGTCTGGCTTGACAAGGATGCAGTGCTCGCCCCCGACGGAACGATATTCTGGGCGGACCTGGAGGGGCTCCAGAAGGTCACCGTGGGAGGCAAGAACAGGGCTGACCTAGAGTTCAACATCGAGGAGAACATGGAGCACCAGATCTACAGGTCGCTCTATGAGTTCATGTACGCCTACGAGCAGATCGAGAGGGAGCGGGTCAAGAGGTTCGGGCACGAGAGCGATAGGAAGCTCCAGTTCGAGTGCCTCCTGAAGGACGCGCTGAGAGACGATGAGGTGGTCGAACTGCGTCGCAGGCCCGAAAGCCTCGAACTTGTGATCGGCAACATTCTGGGGGAGGAGAGGCTGATGAAGGAGTTCACCATCCTGGACTGGTAGAGATGGGCAGCATCGAAGTATCAAAGATAGATAGCGTGGAGCAGCTGAGAGACCTCCCCAAGGGACTCTCCTTCTTCGACCCCCTGATAGGCCACGAAGTCAAGGAAGCCCTCGAGTCCGGAGGCGAGACCTACCTCTCGAAGGATCCGAACGGGGTCACGAACGGCCTCTTCATCTACGACAACTACGAGGTCACGGGGACGATATTCACAAGCTCCCGTGAGGTCTTCGACTACTTCTACAAGCTCAAGCCCTCGAGCTATATCTTCTCGGAGCTCGACGTGCCCGAGCTTCCAAAGCAGGTCTGGAACATCTGGCAGCTCGACGTCGACAAGGCGCAGGCGGACTACAGTTTCAAGCACCGGGTCGTCATCGAAAGCGACGTTGCCGAGATCGAGCGCTTCATGGCACTCGCCCAGCTGGAGACGAACAAGCGGTGGATAAGCGTCGCTCTGAAGAACGGGGACAGGTGCTTCGTGGTGAAGATAGCCGGGAGGATTGTCGGGATGGCATGGATGACGATAGTCGGCGATGTCGCGAGGTCTCACGGGCTCTTCGTCGCTCGAAGGTTCAGGAGGATGGGGATGATGATGGACAACTACCACGCCAGGCTCCTCTATCTCAAGGCGAGACACGTCCACACCCTGGTGAACGAGATAGCCGAGGACAATGTGGCATCAGCCAGCCTCGCGGCGAAGGAGGGAGAGAAGGTGGTCGGCAAGATATTCCTCTACACTAGCCCCGGTTGACTGGCAGCGCCGCAGGAGACGGCCCCAGGACGGAACGCCCCGCCCTCTGGCACGGCCGGTACCAGAACTGCTGCGCCCGAGGTGTCTCTCCTGGCTTTCCACTCGCTCTCCTCAACGGCAGCCTCCCTTTAGCCAAAATGCTCCGACCGCCGTCACAGGCAGAAGTGCGCTTCGAGACGCGTTCGGCCGCCGCGATACCCCTTAAATCGTCTCGTGCCCCGCCTCCGTTCCCTAATGCGATGCCTGGTGGGTCTCGACGACACCGATTCAAGGTTAGGCCAGTGCACGACCCACCTGGGCTTCCGGGCGATTCCCGCTCTCCTGTCCGAGGGATGCACCTTCCGTCGCTACCCCCGGCTCGTGAGGCTCAATCCGAACATACCGTTCAAGACACGGGGTAACGCAGCCGTCTGTCTCGACTTTGAATCGGAGCGCCCCGACGCGGCCTTCGAGACCGTGGAGTCTCTGCTGCGCGAGCTGTCCGATGTGGAGAACGGCGCCAACTCGGGAGCGGTGTTCGTAACCGGGGACCCCGAGGCGCGGCTGTTCCGTCCGATCTACGAACGGGCCCTGTCCGGGGTCGTCAGCCCCAGGTGGGTCTCGAGGGTTCTCAAGAGCAACGCGGTGAGGTCGTCTACCCTGGGGAACGGCATGGGCATCGTGGGCGCGGCGGCGAGCCTTGGTTTCTCCGAGGAGGACGACCACACCTACGAGCTCGTAGCGTACAGACGACCGGAGAACTGCGGGACTCCAAGGGTGGTAGACCCGGAACGCGTGATGCGGGCAGAACGGGCCCTGTTCCCGTACGTCTTCAACAGTTACGATTATGGAGCTGGCAGGAGCCTGATAGCCCCCCACGGTCCGGACCCCGTCTTCGCGGGGGTGCGCGCCGCCTCTCCTTCTATAGCCATGAAGGCCTTCGGGATGCTGAGCTACGAAGAGAAGCTCGCCGGGCACATGGTATATCTCTCAAACCAGTGCACCGACGCCCACCTCTCGAATCCTCTGAGGATGCCTCTTAGCGCATACTCCGCTGGTTGGCTCAGTGGGTCTGTCAGGTCGGTCGGCGATGGGGATGGAGGGCACGTCTACATCTCGCTAGACGCGGACGGTCGCGAGGTCCCATGCGCGGTCTATGGGCCAGCGGGCGACCTGGTAAGGATGTCCAGACAACTGGCACCGGGAGACAGATTGATTGTCTTCGGAGGTGTCCGGCGCGGAACACATGCGCACCCGGCCATCGTCAACGTGGAGAAGTTCGAGGTCCTCTCTGTCGCGGAGAAGGTGCAGTACGAGAACCCTGCGTGCCCCGTATGCACCAGGCGTATGAAGTCGGAAGGGAGAGGGAAGGGCTTCCAGTGTCACGGTTGCGGAGCCCGGTCACGAAGCGTCCGAAAGAAGGCTACTATCATAAGGAGGAACATCGAACCAGGGGTCTACCTGCCCTCGCCCGGTGCTCAGCGGCATCTAACCAAGCCGCTGGTCCGATACGGTCGGGAGCGTCGCGTCGCGTATCCGTTGGTCGAAGGCTGGATCGTATCCGAGTCTGTCAGAGCCTTGCGAGTGCCTGCGAAAAGTCCTCGATGAGGTCCTCCGCGTCCTCTATCCCGACGGAGACCCTGATCAAAGTATCCGATATCCCCGTCCTCCGACGGTCTTCGGGGGTTAGCTGGGTGTGTGTCATCGATGCGGGCTGGACTACCAGCGTCTCGACTGCTCCGAGACTCGCGCCCAGGGTTGCTACCTTCAGAGACTCGGTAAACCGCATGGCATCCCTCAGCGTCCCCTTCAGCTCTACGCTGAGCATCCCGCCGTAACCCTTCATCTGCCTCTTGGCGAGCATATGCTGTGGGTGACTCTCCAGTCCTGGATAGTTTACCGTGCGGACCTTCGGATGCTTCTCCAGGAATGCGGCCAGTGCGATCGCATTCTCGTTGTGTTTCTGCATCCTGATCGCGAGCGTCTTGATCCCGCGCAGCACGAGAAAGGCAGCGTGGGGGTCGAGCGTCCCGCCGAGGACTTTCCTCATCCTCCTGATGCGCAGGATCATCTCCTTGTCTCCTGCTACGGCGCCCGCCATGACGTCGGAGTGACCGTTGAGGTACTTCGTCGCGCCGTGGACGACGATGTCCGCTCCCAGTTTCAGAGGGCACTGACCGAGGGGCGAGGCGAAGGTGCTATCAACGATGAGGATCGCTCCCACGGAATGCGCGAGCCTCGCAGAGGCCCTGATGTCGACGAGCTTGAGCGTCGGGTTGGTCGGGGTCTCGATGTACACGACCTTCGTGTCCTTCCTGATGCTGCGCTTCATCGACTCAAGATCATCCGAGTCCACGAGTGTCGTCCTGACCCCGAACTGCGGGAGTATGTCATGGACGAGCCGGTACGTCTCCCCGTAGAGATCCCTGGTCGCGACAACGTGATCCCCCTTGTGGACGTTTTCTAGGACGGTAGTCGAGATTGCAGCCATCCCAGAGGAGAAGAACGCACAGGCGCCCCCGCCCTCGAGGTCCGCGACCTTCCTTTCGAGAATCCTCGTCGTCGGGTTGTCCCAACGAGTGTATACGAAGTCGTCCGTCACGCCGGTGACGGCGTTTGCTACGGCACCCGCCTTCCTGAAACCGAAGGTAACCGTCTGGTATATCGGAGCGAGGACCGAGCCGGTAGAGGGGTCGAGCCTCTCCGTACCGTGGACCGAGCGTGTAGAATCCTTCGCCAATTCAGACAGCCTTCATGGAGTGGACCAACCCCTTGTTAAGAGTGACCTTATCTCTGCAGCCCTTCGAGGAACCACTCGGCAAGAGTAACGTCGTTCGAGTTCCCCCGCTTCTCGACCCTGACTATCCCCCTTTCCGCGAGGGCTGCGACCACCCTGTGAGTCCTCAGCCTAGAGAGGCCCGCCTCCTTCGTTATGAACTTCTGGACATAGGTCCCACCGTGTGCCTTCAGGACCCCGATCACCTTCTGCTCCTCCGGTTTCAGGGTACGCATCACCATCGCGCTGGCATCCCCGCCAGCCATCTCCCCGGCGTTGGACTCGTAGTAGCTCTTCATCTCCGGCAGCACCATGAAATAGATGACACCCACCATGCTCGCCAAGACGGTACTCAGGAACAGGAGGGCTGAGAGCGGGATGACCAGAGGGAGCCCTGCGGGTAGCCCTTCCGTGACGATCTGCAGGAACTCCTGTGCCGGGGAGGCGGTGGGGACGAAGACCAACGCGATGAGGTAGAGCGAGACTGCGAGCCCTGCCGCCGCTGCAAGCAGCAGGATGAGCAGGACCTTGAGCTTCTCCAACTTCTACCCTCTCCCACCCACGCTCTCGCGGCCTTTGTCCTTTCTTCTTCCGGCCTTTTCCGGCTACGCAGGAGCAGTGGCCGCAGGTGGCGCAGGAGGCGTGGGTTTCCACGTAAGGACCATTATCCCGGCGATTATCCCGAGGATTGCTCCAACGACGAAGCCTCCGGACCCGAAGAAGCTGAGCACAGAGAAGACCAGTACCAGGGAACCCCAAAGCGTCTTCTGACTCGGGTTGCTGCGCAGCATTATCGACGAGGCTAGTACGACAGCGCCTGAGACCAGCCCTATCCCTCCGACGAAGGCGGTGATGCCAGCGACGAAACCCGGTACAGGGAACCCACCATGGAACGGGTAGGTGCCGTTCCACCACTGGTTGCCGCGCGGGAACGTATACGTCGTACTGTTGTTGACGATTACCGTGGTGGCGTTCCCCGAGCTCATCACGTGGACGTTCTGCGCGAAGAAGCTGTCTATCCCCGGCAGTATGAACGCCGAGACCGCGAGGATGATCAGCCCGCTCACGACCATCAGCGTCCCCCCGACCATGCCCAGAACCGAAGCCGTCCCTGGATAACTACCCGAAGTCTGCTGCTGTGTCATTTGAATTTCACGGCAGCTGTATGCGCAGAGCGGGGCTAAATCACTTGGTTGATACGGTTCTGATACAAAGCACACACTCGATGAAACGAACCCGAAACAGGAAGGAAAGCGTAGGTAGCGAGGGGTGGACTTTCAGGGTCGGTGTCTACCGGAGCCCGTTTGAACCACCGATCTGCGGGTCTCTCTGCCGAAGCTTATGAGCCCGCCGGGATGACCTGGCTTCCCCACCTCGCTGTAAGAGTGGCAATTTTGGTTAGCTTATAACTGCTTAGGAATCCTAAACCGCGTCGGAGGGCAGCGTGAGAAGACCCCCGCAGAAGGGCGGCGACCATGGGATGCTTCCACCGTCAACGAACACCTTCAAGATAGTAAGCGCCTGCACTTCTTCGATGGTCCAGTAAGCTGGAATGCAATTACGCGGAGTATCAGCAGCGCGTTCTTCTCGCAAGCCTGGGCATACCAACCCACAAGCCTGTCATGGTTTCTTCTGCCGTAAGGGGTAGCTTGCATTATGCGGCAGGCCCTGTCTATGATTGCTTTTATCGTAGAGTAGATTCGCAACCGAGGATGGGTTGTCTCTCGGTTTCTGTAGTTAACATGAATGAAACCCTCTCCATCGATAATTCCCACGGGCCATCCATCTCGAAGATGTCGTTCAGGCCTGGTAAGCCCCTTTCCCTCTTGAGCCTTCTGAGGATATCCTTCTCGCCGAGATGCTTTTCGCTCTAGTCGAGCCGTGAAAATCTCTCGAGGGTGAACCTCTCCGGGTCCTCCCCGAGCTCCTCCCCCATCCTCCTCCTCAGGCCGAGTAACCTCTCCACGTCGTGGCCCTTCCGCTCGAACCGCTTCACCTCTTCGTCGAACGGCCTCGCCCTGTCCGAGCTGATCATCTTATCGGCGAAGCAGACGACCACCTGTTCCATCGTCCTCGGCACGTAATCGCCCTCCGGGAACCCCAGGGACGGGGCCTCCTCCGCAGAGATGCCCGCCCCCACGTGCCTCCTCACTATCTCCACAACCACCGCGTCGACCCCCTCCTCCTCTAGGATCTTGGCCCCGACCCAGCCGTGCCCCACCTCGTTCGTCCTGGACCTCCCAATATCGTGGAGCAGCGCACCCGCCAGAACGGCCTTCGAGTCGATGCTCTTGCCGCGCGCCGCGAGCGCGTCGCTGAGGACCATCGAGACCCTGGCGACGGCCCTGCAGTGCTGAATTATGCGGTCGGGGCTTCCATACTTGGCATGGAGGGCCGTCGCTCCCGTCTCGTCAGGGATCACTTGTTGATGTCCTCTTCGAGCTGCTTGATCTTCCAGCGCAGGGCCGCCCTGAGCTCCGTGTTGTCCACCCTGTTCAGCGGCTTCTGGCAGGTCGGGCACTTGAAGAACGACTCCATGGACTCCTCGAAGGTGCGGGTCACGCAGGTCGGCGTCCCGCAGTGATAGAACTCGTGCGCGTCCTCGTACTCGAGCCGCTGCTTAAGCCTGTTCAGGATCTTCTTCTTCTGGGTCTGGATGAAGCCGTCGGTCTGGTCCCTCTGCGCCTTCCATCTGTAGACGAACCAGCCCCTCTTTGGGTCGCGCACCCTCACCCCGGTGATTAGACTCCTCCCGAAAAGGTCGTACAGGGCCTTCCTGACCGTCTTTATCTTCAGGCCCGTGGCCGAGGCGATCTCCTCGTCGGTGGCGTTCTCATTGTTGAGCAAAGCCCTCGCTACACGGACGTAGTCCGGGCCTCCTATCAGCCCGGCTACTTTGACGAACGTATCCTCATACTCAATCTTCACTTTAGTTTCTCTACCCTTTTGCCTTTCTCGGAAGGAATTATCTTCAGCTTTGACCGCTCAAACTCCTTCTTAAGTTCTTCTCCCCCCTGGAGCTCGTGAAGCGCCACTGCGAGCGCCGCGACCTCCGAATGGGGCTGCGAGGTCACCGCAATGTTGTAGTCGGCGACCTGGTAGACCTCGCCGGGCACCTTGGGCCCTCCCACGACCACCAGGAAGCTGTCGTGGCTCCTGAGCTCGCCGACCTTGTCCTGGATCGGCACCCCGTACATCGTCAGGTGCACGACGAGCCTCCCCTCCTTCTTCGCCTCGCTCAGGGCCCTCTTCCATGAGGCAATCTGGTGCACCTCAAAGCTCCCTCCCCACGCCTCCCTGACCTCTTTCACGCTCTCGAGCAAACCGTCGTCTATCTCTTCGAGGTAGATCGATTCGGCGCCGAATGCCCGCGCGACGAGACAGAGGTGCGTCAGCGTACGATAGTCCCTGACGTACCTGTGCCCTATCCTCAGCACCCTGACGCTCTTCTCCCGGAGTCCCATCGTCTGCGCGCTCCTCAGGGGGCCATCCGGGTCTTCCTTCGCGGCCTCAGATGCCGGTGCGTCCTTCCAGTTCAGACATCGGGACCAGAAGGTTCACCTTAAGGTGGTGCATGAACTTCCTCGTGAGCACCGGGTCGGGTTTCAGCTTCTTCGACTCCACCATCCTGATCACCGAAAGTTTCTCGTTGAGCATCCTGCCAAGGTCCTCCTGGGAGAGGCCGAGCTTCTCCCTCGCCTGCCTTATCTTGAGGTTGTACTCCGGGTCCACCTCGAGCTCGGGGCTGGAACCGCCGAAGCTGCTCTGCGCGGGCCTGAACGACGGATGGACCTGGCCCGGACGCACATCCCTCACTACGGGCCCGCCGACGGGTCTTCCAAGCTTCACGCAGTTGTTGCATACTATCATTATGGCCCCGTCGATCTCCACCCTGTTCGGCCCCGTCCTCAGCGGTGAGCCGCAGACTTCGCAGGCTGCCTTCACAAAAATCAGGCGCTCGCGGAGTTCTACCCCTTAAAAGAGTTAAGTCGGGCCATCCCCTGAGGCTGAAGAGAGCTTCCGGATTGAAGGTCATAGACGAGAGAAGGCGCTTCGCCCTGATGCTCGACTACGAGTTTGGGAGGGGCACGAGCAGCGCGCTGCCGAAGAGTGGTCTGGAGTTCTTCTATTCTCGAAAATCTGACCGCCTCAAGCAGGTAAACCACGAAGGAAGGCTCTTCGCGATCATCAGGCCGAACGGCGCCATAGCCCTGACGCTCTACTCCTCCTCGGTCCTCGTCTCGTCAGCCGCCTTCCTCGGGAATTCGGTCACGGTGAGCGACGAAGCCGTGGAGTTCGTGCGCAGAGGCAAGTCGGTCTTCTGCAAGTTCGTGACGAAGGTCGGCAAGCACGTCCTCCCGGGTGGGGAGGTGGTCGTGCTCGACGGACGCGGCTCGCCCATAGGAGTCGGACGCGCTAAGGTCGCGGGCATCTACATGCGAGAGTTTAAGGCGGGGGTGGCCGTAAAGGTCAGGGGTAATCAGCTTTGAAAATGGGTGACAGGCAGGCCCGTCGCATGATGGACCGCATGGGGATCAACATGAAGGAGATGCCCGACGTCGAGGAGGTCATAATCAAGACCGGCTCGAAAGAACTGCACATCCGGGACGCCCAGGTCTCAGAGATTAACGCCCAGGGAAACAGGATATTCCAGGTGATGGGGGAGGTGGAGGAGGTCGAGAAGGCGAAGAAGACCTTCTCCGACGAGGACATCCTGCTCGTCCAGCAGCAGGCTAACGTGAGCAAGGAGAGGGCCGCCGTCGCTCTGGAGGAGTCCGACGGCGAGGTCGCAAAGGCAATCCTCCGCCTGACTTCCTGAGCGCCGCCCCAAGTAAGATAGAAATACCTCAGGTTGCAAATACCGAAGGTATGAGCGAAGGCAAGGAAGAGCACTCACACGGCGGTTCGCAGCTTCCAGCTGCGCTCTCGAAGACCATACACATGGGAATACCGATAGCGTCGATACTCCTCATCCTGGCGTTCGCGGTCACGACGTTCCTTCCCGCTGACAAGACCACTCTTCCCGCCGAGTCAACCACGCTCTTCATACCGGTCTACCTCACAATAGTCGTGATACTCGTCTTCGGCTCGATGTACCTCTTCAAGAGGCTTCTCGACACGGAAGCGAAGTACGAGGTCTGAGCCGCTCAGCGGGACGCTACATCGGGATAGGGCTTCTGGACATCATCAGGCCGCTCACCGTCATACCCGCTCCCACTACGACCATCCCCAGGCTGTAGACCGACGAGAACTCGGTGGTCATCACGGCCCCCGAGCTCATTACGAGTCCCACGACGACCATTACCACCCCGTAGACCATCATCAGGATGGAGAACAGCCTTGCGAACCGGAACCCTATGGATATGACCGAGAGCAGGGCGGTCGCCACCACCGCGGTTCCGAGCACCAGGAGGAGACCAGCCCAGGCGTACGCCGGGGCCTCGTTCATCATCCCCGCGCTGCTCGCCTGCTGCAGAAGCAGCTGGGAGGCTGAAGCAAAGTCCAGCAGCCCACCTATGAGTCCCAGGATGAAGCCGTTCGTCGACGCCAAGTTTCCTTGCCTCGTCGGGACGGGGCGCCTATATGACTATAATACACCTTGGACGACAACGAAAAAGAGGCGCATCCTGGTTGGCCGCTGAGAAGAGCACCGTCAAGCCCAGAAGACTCGACTGGGTCTATGCCACGCTCCCGGTCAACATAGCTCTGGGTCCGGTGGGCACGTTCGTCCAGCTCTACCTGCTCCAGCTGAACGGCGTACAGGCCGGGACGGTCTACGTTGCCGCGGCCGTCACCGCTTTCAACGCCGTGAGCATCCCTGCGGCGATAATCTGGGGCTTCGCGACGGACCGCCTGAGGAAGCGGAAGCTCGTCATCGTCGTGAGCTACGCGGTGACCACGGTCTTCCTCTTCTCTTTCTTCTTCTCGGACTCCAACTCGGGGATAATCTTCGTCTACTCGCTCGTGTCGTTCATCTCCGCAGCCTCCGCGACGCCCCTCAACCTCCTGATAATGGAGAGCGAGCAGAAGAGCAGGTGGGCCAGCGGCTTCGCGAGGCTCTCGCTAGTCTCGAGCGTCGGGGCGACCATCGGATACGTGCTCTGCTCGGTGTGGGTGCAGTTCCTGCCGGTGATCTGGCTCGTCATCCCCTTTGGGGTGCTCTCACTCGTCTCCGTGGCCATGTCGATAGTGCTCGTGCAGGAGCCCCCGTATACCTTCGAGAGGGAGGTGGTCGTCATGCAGAGGCCGAGCTTCCTGCAGCGGCTGGTGGCCTTCCCTCTCTTCTTCCTCAACATCCCCCGGCCTTCGGACTTCAGAAGACTCTTCAAGGGCATCAGGAACGAGTTGACCAGTTACGTTCCGCTGCTGTACCTCTCGATCATCCTGTTCTACCTTGGGAGTGGTGTCTTCAACACCTCGTTCGTCCCCGCTCTCTCCGACCATTCGCTGACCGAGAGCGAGGTCTACGCCGTGAGCGTCGCTGCGCTGGTCGCGCAGATCCTGGCGTTCAGGTACGCGGGAAGGTATATCGCTAACCGGTCCCTGGTAGGCGTCGCGGTCCAGACTCTGCTCCTGCGGGGTGGGGCCTACGCTCTCCTCGGCGTGGCATCCCTTCTCGTTCCGGGAGTGCTGTTCACCATACCCGCCCTCATCTTCTACCCGCTGTCGAGCGGCATCGCGTACGGCATTTACTACACGGCCTCGAACACCATGATCTTCGACTCTGTCAAGGGAAGCCACCACGGCTCCTCGCTGGGCGTCTACAGCGCCGTGGTTGGTGTCTCCACGACCTTCGGGTCATTCGCTTCGGGACTGACCTCCCACTACCTGGGATTCGACTTTTCCTTCGTGATCGCCGGCGGGCTACTGGTCGCGGCCGCCTTCATCACCGCCACCCTCTCCCGCGAGAAGTCGTCGGAGCAGAAAAGCGCCTAGCAAACAGCGGATTTCCGGCCGCCACAGACAAAAGTATGGCAGAATCGAACAGTGATATTGAAATTATTTGTCAGTAGTTGCAAGAAACATCAGGATATACTTAAATAATGTCCACTGTCGATGCGATGAGCGTAAAAGATGGCAGTCGCAATCACCGATGCTCAGGCATTACTCTCCGTGGCGGCCGCGATAGCAATAGCCGGCGGTCTCATTGGAACAGGTTTGGCACAGCAAGGGATTGGCGCCGCAGGCATGGGGATCATCGCGGAGAAGCCCGAGAAGTTCGGTCAGGTGCTGTTCTTCTTCGTCATTCCAGAGACCCTGTGGATCATCGGCTTCGTGCTCGGCATCATATTGCTCCTCAACATCCTCTGAGGACGGTTGACCCCCAGTGGCAGCCGAGTCTCTGCTCAAGGAAGTAGAGGAGAAGCGCAAAAAGACGATAGATATGCTGGAGGCCGAGTACTCGGCCAAGAAGGCGGAAGTAACTAGCCGCGCTGCCGAGCAGAAGGCCTACATCCTGGATTCTTCGAAGAAAGAAGCCGCCACCCTCGCACAGAGGGAGCGTATCAGGATAGAAGGGGCTGCGAAGCTCCAGTCCAAGAAGATGGTGTTCGATGCGACCGAGAAGATGCTTGAGAGCAACATCGCGGCACTGAAACAGATGCTCGGAGAGCTGTCCGCGTCGAAAGAATATTCCGAGATGCTCTCCAAGATGACGGCCTACGCGACCAAGAGGCTTGGCGGAAACATCGCGGTGAGGTGCCGCCCTTCGGACCTCCCGATGATGAAGAAGCTCGGCGTGAAGGTCGCCTCGTCCGACCTCGAGAGCGCCGGTGGGTTCAAAGCGACGAGTGCCGATGGCACTCTCGAGCTGGACCTCACCTTCGAGGAGCTCCTGCGGAACCGTGAGGAGGAGGTCCGTGCGTTCGTCCTTGGTAAGGAGTAGCCTGGGATGCAATCCTCGTACGCCTCCAGCTCGGGTGTCCTGAGGGTCCTTTCTCTTCAGTTCCTATCCAAGAATCAGCTTACCGACCTGGCCAAGTCGAAGGACTCGGCCGAGATTGCGCAGAGGCTGGAGTCGACGTGGTACGGGTCGGACATCGAGGCTGCGGAGGCGACCTACAAGCCACCGGAGTCCATAGAGATCGCAGTCAACAGGCATCTTGTTTACGTCAACAGGGTCGCCCTGCAGGCGGCTCCCGTCTTCGGCAAGGACGCCCTCCGAGCCTACCTGTCAAAGTGGGACATCGAGAACATCGAGCTCATAATCGCTGCCAAGAGCCTCGGCAGGACCCTGGAGCAGACCGAGGCGTTCCTGGTGTCGGCGAGGAACATCCCCGTCGGACTCTCGTTCAACACCATACCTCTCAGCGAGCTGCACAACCTCCTCCAGCAGCCCGATGTCGAGACCGTGATCAACTACCTGGTGAAGTACGGATACGGAGCGGTCCTGCTTCAGCAGCTGGGCGAGTTCCGCAAGTCCGGAGACCTGGGGGTGTTCACGGTCGCCCTCCAGAACTACTACTATGCCAAGCTCTTCCAGGAGCTCAGATTCCTGCAGGGCGACGAGGGTCTGCTTAGGGAGTACTTCCGCACGGAGATCACCAAGAGAAACGTCCTGAACCTGTTGAAGGCCAAGGAGTCGAACGTTAGCCGGGAGACGTTCGCAAAGCATCTGATCGAAGGCGGCCTGGTGAATCAGGCGAGCCTCCTGGACGCTTACGGATCACCCGACCTGGGCGAGGTGGGCAAGAGGTTCGAGCAGACCTTCCCCATGACGGAGCCGCTGGAGAAGTACAAGCAGAGCCACGACCTGACGGAGCTCGAGGTCAGCCTGGACAGGATAATGGTGGCCAAGTTCGTGCCGAAGTTCCGCAGCCTGGCCATATCGCTGACGTCGGTCTTCTCCTTCGTCCTGCAGGCGGAGTTCGAGAGGCAGAACATCAGGAGGATAACGTACGCGAGACAGTATGGCATGACCGAAGAATACATAAGGTCAATTATTCTTACCGGGTAAAATAAAATGAGTGGAAGAACTACGGCCCAGAGCGGAAAGATAGCGGTCGTCGGCGACCGCGAGCTAGTTCTTGGCTATCGTCTGCTCGGGGTCGAGGACGCGTTCATCACCACGAATGAGAACGCGCAGAAGGTGATAATGGACCTGTTCAACGCGAACGACCACGGCCTGATCATAGCGGGAAACGATGTCAGGAAGGCTCTCTCCGTGGCGGCCAGGGAGAAGCTGGAGTCCTCCATAATACCGCTCGTCGTCTTCATGCCGCCGATCAACTCGGCTGCAGGACAGGAAGAGTCACTCGCTCGCCTGGCCAGGCGCGTCCTAGGGGTCGACCTTAAGGTGAGTGCATGATGAAAGAAGGTACCATAGTCAGAATCACGGGCCCAGTCGTAACGTCGGAGGGACTGGAGGGGGCAAAGATGTTCGACGTCGTAAGAGTGGGCCAGCTGGGCCTAGTCGGCGAGGTCATCAAGCTGGAGGGCAGCAGGGCCGTCCTGCAGATCTACGAGGACACGACGGGCCTCCGACCCGGGGAGAAGGTGGTCAACACGGGCCAGGCACTTTCGGTCGAGCTCGGCCCCGGTCTTCTGACATCGATCTACGACGGTATCCAGAGACCGCTGAACGTCCTCAAGGAGAAGAGCGGAGACTTCATCAGCAGGGGGCTGGTGATACCCGCCCTCGACGAGGCGAAGAAGTGGGAGTTCGTCCCGACCAAAAAGAGCGGCGACAAGGTTTCCCAGGGAGAGATCATAGGGACGGTCCAGGAGACGCAGCTCGTCTCACACAAGATAATGATACCTCCGGGCGTGAGCGGGGAGCTGAAGGAGATAAAGGGAGGGAAGTTCACGATCAGGGAAGCGGTAGCGAGGGTGAAGACCCCGTCGGGAGAGGTCGACATCTTCCTTGCGAGCAAGTGGAGGGTCAGGACACCAAGGCCCATCTCCAGGAAGCTTCCTCCGGACACCCCGCTCCTTACGGGACAGAGGGTGTTCGACACGTTCTTCCCCGTGGCCAAGGGAGGCACGGCAGCCATCCCTGGCCCGTTCGGTTCCGGAAAGACCGTGTCGCAGCAGCAGCTCGCCAAATGGAGCGACAGCCGGATCATCGTCTACGTGGGCTGCGGAGAGAGGGGGAACGAGATGACGGAGGTCCTTGCGACTTTCCCAGAACTGGAAGACCCACGCTCGAAGCGGCCCCTCATGGAGAGGACGATACTCGTGGCGAACACCTCGAACATGCCAGTCGCTGCAAGAGAGGCCAGCATCTACACGGGTATCACGATAGCCGAGTACTACAGGGACATGGGCTACGACGTTGCGCTCATGGCAGACAGCACGTCGCGATGGGCAGAAGCTCTGAGAGAGATCTCGGGGAGGCTCGAGGAGATGCCCGGCGAAGAAGGATATCCTGCGTATCTCGGAAGCAGGCTCGCCGAGTTCTACGAGCGCTCGGGCAAGGTGGTCGCCCTGTCGCCAGAGGAGAGAATCGGTTCCGTTACGGTGGTCGGCGCTGTATCGCCTCCGGGTGGAGACTTCTCTGAACCTGTCTCGCAGAACACCCTCAGAGTCACCAGGGTGTTCTGGGCTCTGGACGCGAGCCTCGCGGCAAGGAGGCACTTCCCGTCGATCAACTGGCTCACCAGCTACTCGCTGTACACGGATGACCTGCGCGCATGGTATCAGCAGGCCGTCGGCAGGGACTTCCCCGATATGCGTACCGAAGCGCTCGGAATCCTCCAGAAGGAGGCTGAGCTTCAGGACATAGTCCAGCTCGTGGGCTACGACGCGCTCCCCGAGTCTGAGAAGGGTGTAATGGACCTGGCGAAGATGATCAGAGAGGACTATCTGCAGCAGAGCGCCTACGACCCGGTCGACACGTACACCTCCGTGCGCAAGCAGTACCTCATGATGAAGACAATCCTGGAATTCGGGAAGATGGAGGCCGAAGCGATAAAGTCAGGCGCGCAGGCAGTGCAGATCGCGGGCCTGCCCGTGAAGACGAGGATTGCAAGGATAAAGTGGACGCCCGAGGACCAGACGGAAGCGCTCGTGCAGGAGATAGGCAACGAAATGAAACAGCAGTTCGGCGCGGTAGTCCAGGAGGTAAAGGTCTGATGCAGCCGGTATCCTACAAGACGGTCTCGCAGGTCGCCGGCCCTCTTATCTTCGTCAAGAAGGTCGAGAACGCTGCCTACGGGGAGATGGTCGAGGTCACGAACGCGCTCGGCGAGAGGGTGCGCGGGCAGGTCCTAGACGCAGGAGCCGGTCTCGCCGTTGTGCAGGTCTTCGGCTCGACACTCGGTCTGAGCACGGAAGGGACGTCGGTCAGGTTCCTCGGTGAGACAGCAAGGATCTCAGTCTCCGACGAGATGCTGGGCAGGGTGTTCAACGGGCTGGGGAACCCCAGAGACAACGGACCAGGCATAGTTTCGAAGACCAAGGTGGAGATCGTAGGCTCGGGGATCAACCCTTACAGCAGGGAGGAGCCGTCCGAGTTCATCCAGACCGGGATCTCTACGATCGACGGCATGAACACGCTGGTCAGAGGACAGAAGCTTCCGCTCTTCTCGGCGGCGGGCCTTCCGCACAATCTCCTGGCGGCGCAGATCGCGAGGCAGGCGAAGGTGCTCAGCTCATCAGAGAACTTCTCCGTCGTCTTCGCGGCGATGGGGATCACCAGCGAGGAGGCGAACTTCTTCATCCGCCAGTTCGAGGAGACGGGGGCGCTAGAAAGGACCGTCCTGTTCCTGAACCTCTCGTCCGACCCATCGATGGAGAGAATACTCACGCCGAGACTCGCGCTCACGACGGCAGAGTACCTGGCCTATGAGAGGGAGAGTCACGTGCTCGTGATCCTCACCGACATGACCAACTACTGCGAGTCGCTCAGAGAGATTTCTGCGGCCCGCAGCGAGGTCCCCGGAAGGAGAGGATACCCGGGCTACACTTACACGGACCTGGCTACGATCTACGAAAGGGCGGGCAAGATCAAGGGCAGGAAGGGGTCGATCACGCAGATCCCGATACTCACCATGCCCGCAGACGACAAGACCCATCCCATCCCTGACCTCACCGGGTACATCACCGAGGGGCAGATCTACGTCAGCAGAGACCTCGACCGGGCCGGCATCTATCCGCCGATAGACGTGCTCGAGAGCCTCTCCAGGCTGATGAACCAGGGCATCGGACCAAAGAGGACGAGGGAGGACCACAGGGGGATGGCCGACCAGCTCTACGCTTCCTACGCCCAGGGCAAGGACGTCCGTGCCCTCTCCGCCATAGTCGGCGAGGAAGCCCTCAGCGAGACTGACAGGAAGTTCCTGAAAGTCGCCCAGCGGTTCGAGAGCATGTTCGTAAAGCAGGGCGTGAACGAGGACCGCAGCATCGAGCAGACCCTGGACCTCGGCTGGCAGGTCATCGACCCGCTGTCTGACTCTGAGATCAAGAGGATAAAGCCCGAGCTCATCGAGAAATACAGGAAGAGAACCACAGCGCAATAGGAGGCGATAGAACTGCCCGCCGCGATAAACATCAAACCGACCAGGATGGAATACCTGAGGACCATCCGTAGGATTGCGATATCGCGCAAGGGCCTGAAGCTCCTCAAGCTCAAGAGGTCTGCGCTCATATTCGAGTTCTTCAACATGAGCAAGACCGTAGCGGACCTCAGGAGCGGGCTCCAGGCGAAGCTCATAAAGGGCTACGAAGGCATACACAGCACGGAGATGTTCGTCGGACCCCTGCGGCTCGAGTACGAGTCGATGCGAATCCCGAGGATCCACGAGCTGACACTGAGGAGCAAGAACGTGATGGGGGTCAAGATACCAGAGGTGACCTCGGAGAGCTCCGGTTCGGCTGGTCAGGAGTATCTTCTCGAGATACCCGCCGCCGTCAACCAGGCCATCAAGGCCTACCAGGACGTGCACCAGATGGTCCTGAACGTCGCGGAAAAGGAGACGGCGCTGAGGAAGCTGCTCATGGAGATCGAGAAGACCAAGCGCAGGTCCAACGCGATCGAGAACGTCCTGATTCCGAGGCTTCAGGCCAACGCGAGGTACATCAAGTTCAGGTTCGACGAGATGGAGAGGGAGAGCTTTACAAAGCTGAAGACCGTGAAGAGAAAGATGGCAGAGCGTGAGACGGGAGGAGAAGGCGATGAGTGAAAAGACCGAGAAGCCGATGGGGCTCCCGCCGTACTACTGGGCGAAACCGCCCGTAAAAGCGAGGCCCCCGACGAGGGGGTTCGTGAACAGGCAGCAGAAGCAGTTCTATCTCATCAGGGTCGGTTTCGCGCTCGCAAAGATAGCGGCGGCAGCGGCGCTTGTGCTGCTGATAGTGTCGAGGTTTTGAGCTTAGCAATGTCGACAAACTACGCCGATACCCTGAAAAGGATCAAGGAAGCCGA
Organism: archaeon; assembly: GCA_021791695.1. Lineage (GTDB taxonomy): Archaea > Thermoproteota > Nitrososphaeria > Nitrososphaerales > Gagatemarchaeaceae > Gagatemarchaeum. The sequence continues at coordinate 22,459 of JAJYWC010000020.1, forward strand.
AGAGACGAGCAACAGAGAGGTCGCCGAGAAGAAGAAGTCGCTCGAGAATGAGCTACACGAGATCGAGCGCGTCGCTGACGAGTCAATAGAGATCACGAAGAAGGACGCTGAGATCTACGTTACGAAGGAGGTGGACGACGCGAGGCAGCTAGCCCAGAAGCAGGCAGACTCACTGCTCGAGTCGACCCGTAGAAGGGCCGACGAGATCGCCTCCAAGAAGCTCGATAAGAGAGAGTTCCGGCGCGTCATTGACGACATCGTGTTGTCAGAGTTCAAGAGTGTATAGCGCTTGCTAAAGCCCGCTGCGATGCAAAGGGTCGCGGTCGTCGGACTGCGAGAGGAGAGACAGAGGGTCGTTTCCCTGCTCCACGACCTGGGCGTGGTGCAGATCGAGCCGCTGTCCAAGAGCGTCGCATCGGTCCTCAAGGCGGAACTGGACAACACGAACTCGAAGGACGTCTCCGAGGAACTGCTGAGGATCAAGTCCTTGATGTCCGCTCTCCCTCCCAGGCCGGTCGATGAGAAGCGCGGCTTCGGCTCACTCGCGGAGCTCATCGAGGTATCAAGGTCAATCAAGATAGACAGGGAGGTGTCCTCGCTGAAGCAGAGCCAGGAGAGGCTCACGTCGCAGCTCGACGAGCTGAAGAACAGGTCGCAGCTCGTGAAGAACCTCGACTTCGTCGGCGCCGACCTGGGTGTCTTCGACCTTGAGAGCGCCACTTCGTTCTTCGGGACCCTGTCAGCCGAGTCCTTCGCACAGCTGAAGACGAGCGTATCCTCGCTGCAGGGCGTCATGATGCAGTCGGCGGACGGCGACCCCGTCAGGGTCGTCGTTGTGGTTCCGACCTCCGAGCTCGAGAAGTTCGGGGCGACGATACAGTCTGCCGACGTCAGACTCGAGCGCATCCCGCCGATGAAGGGGACCGTGCCAGAAGTGCTCTCGCGCCTGGAACAGGAGAGCGGACAGAAGAAGTCCGAGCTGGTAGGCGTCAACCAGGGGCTGCAGAAGATATCCGAGCAGTACTACGGCGCTCTCACCTCCGTCGAGGAGCAGCTCTCAATCGAGGCCAGACTGCTCGAGGTGGTCAACAACTTCGGGTTCACCGAGAGCAGTTTCGTCGTGGAGGGCTGGGTCCCAAAGGACAGCGTCCCCACTCTCACCAACGCTCTTTCGAGCCACAGCGGTTCATCCATGCTCTTCGAGATAGACAGCGACGAGACACCTCCCACACTCATGGTGACGCCGAAGAAGCTGAAGTTCTTCGAGTCATTCACACGCGTCCTGACGCCTCCCCTGTTCGACGAGTTCGACCCTACTCTGATATTCGCCCTGGTCTTCCCGATCTTCTTCGGGCTGATGCTCGGTGACGTGGGGTACGGGCTGGTCATCCTCGCCATAGCGCTGTGGATTAAGCAGAGGGTCGAAAATCCTGGGAAGAAGACCATGATGCCAGCGAGTCTTAGGCGCTTTGGCCGGAGCATCTTCCAGCCGACTCAGTTCCGGAAGCTCGCGATGGCCATGATCCCGGGCGCCGTACTCGGAATAGTCTTCGGAATCATCTTCAACGCATACTTCGGCTTCCACCTGAACCAGTACCTCTTCGCTTACCTCAACAACAGCGCGCACATCTCCATCCCTAGCTACCTCACGACGAACGGGGCGTTCCTCGACCCACTCTCCACGCGCGGGCTCAAGTCCCTGCTCCTCGACAGCGGATACATCGGACTGTTCTTCGTCTCGCTCGGACTGGTCATGGGCATGGTGAACAAGTATTGGATGCGCGAGATGCGTCACATCATAGGCAAGCTGGGTTGGTTGTTCGTCGCTTGGGGGATATCGCTCCTGGGTCTGCTCGTCCTACACGACAAGTCGATTGCGGCGGCGGTCAGTCCCAGCTCGAGCCCGATAGGCCTGGGGTACATCGCCATGGCTGTGGTGGGTATCGGCCTTATCGCGTACGGAGAGGGAGGACAGGCTCTGATCGAGCTGCCTTCGATAGTCAGTCACATCCTTTCGTTCACGAGGCTTACCGGCATACTGCTCGCATCGATAGGCTTCGCGCTCGTGGTGAACTCCCAGTTCGAGGGCCTGGCCGGTCCTCTTCTGTGGGGAGGCGGCGCCAGGACGGCCGAGGGGATCGGGTTCACGGTCGCAGGAATCGTGGTACTCGTCGTCGGCCAGATGTTCAACATCGTCCTTGCCCTCTTCGAACCGGGCATACAGGGGGCGAGGCTTCTTTTCGTTGAGTACTTCTCGAAGTTCTATCACGGACAGGCCAAGCTCTTCACTCCGTTCAAGGGAAGGAGGCTGTACACGCTCAATCAGTTCGAGCTAAAGAAGCCGCAGGCCAGCCAAGCTAGCTAATTTTGGCGGACTGACGCACTACTGGTTAAATACAATTGACCTGCAACCGACTGCTGACTTGCAAGCAGCCCCGAGAAGGGTCAAGACAATCTACAGCGTCATCGCATCTCCGCAGAGGCTGGAGATACTAAAGATACTGAACGTGAAGGGGCCGCTGACCTACAGCGCCCTGAAGACACTCGCAGGCTTCAAGTCCAAGAAGGAATCGGGCAAGTTCGCATACCACCTAAGGAAACTGGTCAGGCAGCTGCTCATCCAGCTGAACAGACAGGAGAGAAAGTACACCGTCACCAACCTCGGGAGGCTCGTCCTCAACCTCACGCGGCAGATAGAGGAGCAGTCCCTTGTGGAGAGCGGCAAGCTCTACGTCAGGACGTCGCGCCAGGCGATGGAGGAGTTCAACGCGGATAAGATACTCCAGTCGCTGGTCAAGGAGGCGGGTATGCCGGTGGAGCTCGCCCAGAAGATAACCAGCGAGACAGAGTCTAGGCTCTACAAGTTCCAGACGCAGTACCTCACCGCGCCGCTGATCCGGGAGATGGTGAACTCGCTCCTGGTCGAGCACAACTTGGAGGAGTACCGGCACAAGCTCACCAGGCTGGGCCTTCCGGTCTACGACGTCACGCAGCTTCTCGGGAAGGCCGGAGACGACGGCGGCGACATCGAGTCTCTACTACACCAGACGGGCAAGTCGGTCTTCTCGGAGTATCTCCTGCTGGAGCAGATACCAAGGGATGTCGCCGACGCGCACCTTGCGGGGGACATCCATGTGGCGAACGCGGGGACCTGGGGTCTCACACCAGACACAATCTTCGTCGACCTCCTCTCGGTAAGGGCCTCCGGCTTCAACCCCCGGGGGAGGCTGTCATACGCGCCGATAATGCCCAGTCCGGATAATCTTGAGAGCGCTATCACGATAATCAGCAGTATCACGTCGCTCATAACGAGGGAGGCTTCCGTGGAGATAGTCTACAGGAACTTCCTGCAGTACCTGGCACCCTTCACCCGGTCGAAGACCAAGCACGAGCTGGTCGATGCCATACGCAGGTTCCTCGACCAGGCCTCGTCTCAGCTCCCGGCTTCTCTTCATCCAATGATAACGCTACAGCTCGACCCCTACCTGAAGGACGACTCAGGGAGAGACCTCATAGAGAAGGTCCTCGACGCAACGCTCGAGGCGTACAAGGCAGTCGTCGGACAGGTCCCCCGCCCGGAGATCAGGCTGCTCCTCGCGAAACTGCGCGAGGACGACAGCAGGTACCTGAAGGACGCGACGTCGGTGATATTCGCTGGTGGGAGGGTGGCCTTCTTCACTTCCGGTCAGAAGAGGAGCTTCCTCGGGATCAACCCAGACGTCCTGCCCGCCGAGCTGCAGGGGGACCACATCAGCGTGCTGCACAACCTGAGCCTGAACCTCCCCCGGCTTTCCTACGACTCCAACCAGGACGAGACCTATTTCAGGGCCAAGCTCGCCATGCTGATCGGAGTGGCGTCGGACGCCCTGACCAGCAGGCGCAGAGTCCTCGAGCGGGTCATGAAGAAGGGCCTCCTCCCGACGCTCACCTTCGGGTCAGAGACGGTCAGCTCAGACGCGATGCCCCTGATAATGAACCTGGTCGGACTCGAAGAGACGCTCGCCAACCTGACCAAGGAGCCTTCGATGACCATGAAGACGGCCCTTGCGGAGAAGGTGCTCGAGACGGCAACGCGCGTCGCCGGGGAGAAGTCTGGGAAGAACGAGAGACTCGGCGTCGCCATCATAGAAGAGGAGGGCGCCGTAAGGATGGCTGCCCTCGACTCAGACAAGTACGGGAGGGCGGGGCTCCAGAGCGCGGGACGGCAGGGTTACTCCCTCGCTCCGAGGCTTACGCCGGATGACTTCCAGGCGCGAGACAAGATCGAATACGTGAAGAAGCTCGCCGACGGTCTGAACGGAGGCCTCTCGGTGATGCTGGACGCATCGTCGGCCGACCTGCGCGGCACCTACAACGCGATTCTGGCGGCCTCCGCGGACCTACCCTTCTTCAGGGTCCACCGGTCGGTATCTTTCTGCAGGAACTGCGGGACAAAACTGGCCTCGGACTCTGGCAGGTGCAAGAAATGCAGGTCCACAGCCACGACACCATATTCGACAGCCGAGTGAACTGCTGCAAATTGGGTTGACTTCAAGTCAAGTATCGTTCACCCTCGCGCGTCTCATTGACTCTTCCTCGGAAGAGCAGAGAAGCCTCGTTGTCAAATCCGGTAACGCGTAGCAGAGATATATACTGCTATCAGGTCAAAGTGCGCAACTCGCGAAAAAGTGAAGATACATGACTGCAATTGAGAAATCAGACGATTCTGTGGGAATTCAGAAGGCGGAGGTTCCGCTTCCTCAGGAGACCCTTGAGGCATTCGGCGGGGATGAGCTCCGGGCAAGGGTGTTCTACGAGAAGTACGCCCTCAGGGACATCAACGGAAAACAGGTAGAGAAGACACCGGAGAAGCTCTGGCTGAGGGTGGCCAAGGAGCTCGCCTCAGTCGAAGAGAGCTCGAAGAAGCAGGAATGGACAGACAAGTTCTACTGGCTTCTGGAAGACTTCAAGTTCGTCCCGGGCGGCAGGATCCTGTTCGGTGCCGGACAACCCAGGAGGTCCACTCTGCTGAACTGTTACTTCTTCAAGATAAAAGAGGATTCCATAGAGGCGATTTTCGACTGGTGCAAGGAGGCGGCGAGGACTTACAGCTTCGGAGGAGGGGTCGGCACCGACATCTCGGTCCTGAGACCGCGGGGCTCGCCGGTGAACAACTCGGCGATATACAGCACGGGCTCTGTCTCATTCATGGAATTGTTGTCGACCACGACAGGCACCATCGGCCAGGCGGGAAGGAGGGGCGCTCTGATGATCACCATCAGAGTGGACCATCCCGACGTGCTCGATTTCATCAACGTGAAGAAGGACCTGAAGAAGGTGAACTACGCGAACATCTCGATCAAGATAACCGACGAGTTCATGCGCGCCGTGGAGAACGACACAGATTTCGAGCTCGCCTTCAAGAACGAAAGGATAGACTTCCGCAAGACGGTCAGGGCGAGGGACATCTGGAAGCAGCTCGTGAAGGCCGCGTGGCAGAGCGACGAGCCCGGTCTTCTCTTCTGGGACACGATCAAGAGAGACTCTACGACGGAGTACAACAACATGGAGGTGCAGGGCGTGAACCCCTGCAGCGAGCAGACTCTGGAAAACTACGGCTGCTGCTGTCTTGGTTCGGTCAACCTGAGCTACTTCGTAAATGAACCGTTCACCGAGCGCGCCAGCATCGACTGGGACGGGCTGGTCAAGGCTTCGCAGTACGCCACTAGGTTCCTGGACAACGTCCTCGACTACAACGCCGATAGGCATCCTCTGCAGCAGCAGCGACAGGCGTCCCTGTGGAGCAGGAGGATCGGAGTGGGCATCACCGGACTCGGAGACATGCTGATCAAGCTTGGGCTCAAGTACGACGACGAGGCCACTGTCGATTTCGTCGACAAGCTGTTCGAGAGGATCACGAACGTAATCTACGGCTACTCGACAGAGCTGGCCGTCGAGAAGGGTTCCGCACCCGCATTCCAGGCCGACAAGCACCTCGCTCAGCCGTTCATACAGAGACTGGACGAGGGAGTCAAGGAGAAGATAATGACGCACGGCATCAGAAACTCTGCGCTCACCACTGTCCCTCCGGTCGGCTCAGGTTCCATACTTGCGGCATGTTCGAGCGGCGTCGAGCCCGTCTTCGCTCTGTCGTACACAAGGAGAAGCAAGTCGCTGAGCGAAGGCGAGTTCAAAGTCTTCCACCCGCTGGTAAAGGAGTACATGCAGGTCCACAGGATCACCGACGAGGCGCAGCTTCCATCCTACTTCGTGACCTCCCATCAGATAAAGCCGGAGATGAGGGTCAAGATGCAGGCGGCCATCCAGAAGCACATCGACACGGCCATCTCGAGCACGGTCAACCTGCCCCAGGACACCTCGCCCGAGGAGGTCGAGAAGATCTACTTCCTGGCGTGGAAGCTCGGTTGCAAGGGCATAACCATCTACAGGGAAGGAAGCAGGGAAGGGATACTCGAGACGAACCAGGTGGAGAAGAAGGCCGAAAAGTCCGCCGAGTTCGAGAGGCCGAAGGTCCTCACGGGCAGGACTTTGAAGCTCAAGCTACCACAGGGAGGGCTGTACGTCACCGCCAACTCCGACGAGGCCGGCAGGATGAAGGAGGTCTTTGTGACGCTGGGCAAGCTGGGTGGAGACGAGAAGGCCGACGCCGAGGCGATTGGCAGGCTGATCAGTCTGTACCTGCAGCACGGCGGAGATGTGCCGAGTGTCGTGAAGATGCTGAAGGGCATCAGAGGCAAGTACGTCTCCTGGGACGAAGGTGTCCAGCTGCTCTCCATTCCGGACGCCGTAGCCAAGGCGCTGGAAGTGCTGGTAGCGGGCAGGGTGACCAAGGAGGCTGCCACACCTCTCGTACAGGGAGGCACATGCCCCGACTGCGGTGAGAGTGCCATAATATTCGAGGGCGGCTGCTACAAATGTTCGAGTTGCGGGTATTCCAAATGTGAGTGAAACCTAGCCACTACAGCACCGCAATAGCGGACGAATTCCTTCAAGGTCCTGTCGCGCTTCGTTGCGTTGCACTGATAACATAAGATGAGAAAGCTGTCGCTTCTTATGACGTTCTCATTAGAACCGGGCCTGGCCACTGGCTGAAAGCGATACCGACCAGCCCTCGGATCAGGGCACCATTCCATCAATACTGGCCTTTCCTGAAGGATAAACTTGGCTCGAGCGTGTGAACTCCGTTCCGGACCTGCAAGCTGCCTATTTAGTCCAACAGACAAATGTATGTTGCTAATGGTAAACACTAAACAAATGCATGCTAATCTGTGCAATTGTTAAATATACATACGATTGATGGCGGCCCGCTTGGACAGTTCACGGGCCACGCACGGAAGCGTCATCGCCGGTCTGCTGCAGACTCTCGGTAACTGGCGTACGATCGCCGTACTCGCGGTGGCCACCGCCGTCCTCATGCTGGTCGGGGTGCACAGCGCCGCGGCTCAGACGCAGTGCCCGGCACCACCCGCTAACCTGAACGGCTTCCCGAGCTGCGCCGTGCCGAGCTGGCTCGACACTGGCAGCAACGCATGGATGCTGACGGCTGCGACGCTCGTCGGTCTGCAGAGCGTGCCGGGACTGGCCCTCTACTACGGCGGGCTGACCAGGAAGAAGTTTGCCCTCAACACGGCGATGATGACCTTCTACGCATTCGCAGCCGTGCTCGTCGTCTGGGTCGTCGCAGGTTACAATCTCGGTTTCGGACAACCCTCTGCCTCGTTCAGCTTCGGTGGGACGACCTACTACCTTCTCGGAAAGCTCCTGCCGGCGACTCCCGGAATATTCGAGGGGTCGCAGGCGCTCGTCGGTCCGGGGACGAACGGCGCTGGCTTGGCGCTCAATGTGCCTTCGGTGACGATAGTCTGGTTCCAGTTTGTCTTCGCCGCGATAACGCCGATACTGTTCATCGGAGCGGTAGTCGAGAGGATGGCGTTCAAGGCCTGGATGATAATTGTCCCCGCCTGGTCGCTCCTCGTCTACAGTCCGCTCGCATACTGGCTATTCGCCGGTGGCTGGCTGAACCAGCTCGGCGCCGTGGACTTCTCCGGCGGCTATGTGATCCACCTGGACGCGGGAATCGCCGGCCTCGCCGCGGCAATGGCGATTGGTCCGCGCGCGATCGGAAAGCGCGGGATGAGGCCAAACAACCTCATGTTCGTGCTCGTGGGAGCGGGCCTGGTCTGGCTCGGATGGAACGGGTTCAACGGCGGTGACCCGTACGGAAGCACCGTGGACGCGTCAATAGCCATACTGAACACGGACCTGGCAGCAGCCGTGAGCGCGATCACCTGGATACTGATGGACATGAAGGGAATAGGCAAGCCCACACTGACCGGAGCGATGAGCGGGGCGATCACCGGACTCGTCGCCATAACGCCCGCCGCGGGTTACGTAAGCGGCTGGGGCGCCATAGTGATAGGGGTCTTTTCAGGGGTCCTGCCCTGGCTGGCGTTCTACAAGCTGATGCCGAGGCTCAAGGTGGACGACCCTCTCGGAGTCTTTCCCGGACACGGCGTCGCGGGCTTGACCGGAGGAGTCCTGACCGGGTTCCTGGCCGACCCGAGCGTCACGCAGTACATCTATCCGGGTCTCACCGGCGCCTTCTTCGGCAACTTCTATCTCGTGGAGATTCAGGTGTTCGCGGCGGCTGTTACGATAGCATACAGCTTCGTCCTCACCTACATCATCTTCAAGGTCGTCGGCAAGATTACGCCTCTGCAGGAGACCGAACCGACGCTCAAGCTTGGCGACCTTGGCATCCACGGCGAAGTGGCCTATCCGGAAGAAGGAGAGACCGACGAGATGACCGGGACGACGGGTTAGGTTTTCGGACGGCAGGCGTAGATGGGGTCGGCCGGATTTGAACCGGCGCTCTCAAGCGCCCAAGGCTGCTTCCCTAGCGGTTTGAAGCCTGGACCAGACTAGCCGACGACCCCGCGTTCCTTCCGCGGCGGCCTTTGCGGTAGTTATGCGTTCTGCCGCGCGAGACGAAAGGGTTGCTTTCGACGAAGTACCTCCACATCGTTTCTCGCGCGACGCTCAGGCCGATGCGCGTGGAGACAGACACCGGCCCTCCGGGTTTCCCGGCCAGAAGGTAGAGTCTCCTCGAGGTGACCATATCCTCACCGTGGAGCGATGGCCCGATGGACATGGCCTCCGTCAGCTTCCCCGGTCCGTTTGTCAGGTCTCTATCCTCCTCGACGCCTCGCCTTTCCCGCATACGACCAATCCCGACGATGGGCTCGACCGCTCTGATCAGCACCGCCCCCGGCTCTCCATCTTGCTCCGTCGTCACGTTCAGGCAGTAGTGGTTCCCGTAGACGAAGTACAGGTATGCGTGGCCCGCTTCCCCGAACATCATCTCCGTTCTCTTCGTGATTCCGCGGTAGGCATGGCTAGCCGGGTCGTCCCTTCCGCGGTACGCCTCGGTCTCGACTATCCTGCCGCTCGTCATGACCCCCTGTTCCGCCCTGACGAGAACCAGACCCAGCATCTCCTTCGCGACGTCTGGAGTGTACCTGGAGAAGAAGCTGCGGGGGAGCCGAGACATGCCCGGTGGCGACCTACGCCGTCGTTATGACGTTTGTCGTCGGGCGGGGGGACCCCGGTTAGCACAACGCGGAGATTTTAACAACTAGAAGCTAAATCAGCATTAAATATGATTCTCATTTGGCAAGACCTTGATGGCCGACAAGGCGAAGGCCGGGGTTTTTGTCCGCGAGAGCACGGGTCTGGTCAAGAACGTCTCGCTCCTCAACGCGCTGACCCTCAACATGGGGAACATGTCCGCGGGAGCCGCACTCGCCACGATAGGTTTCACGATGGCTTCCCTCACCTCCGTGGGAGGTGTGAACCTTGTGTACGCATCGATAATCGCCTTCCTGCTTTCGGTGCCGCAGATCATCGTCTACACCCTGATGGGTAGCAAGATCAAGCGGACGGGCGGAGACTATGTCTGGATAACCCGTTCCTTCGGCGGGGCTCTTGGGGGATCCCTGTCGTTCATGGGCTACGTACTCGAAACGCAGGTCTATTTCGCCCTCATCGTTCTGTCGATGGTCTTCGCGATAGGGTCTGTCGGCGTCGCGATGGGGAACTCGAGCTTTCTCGGCCTGGCGCTTCCCGGTAACATCTCGGGCTCGGTCCCCGCCGAACAGTTCGCTGTGGGGGCCGTGATATTTCTCATCCTCATACTCGCTAACATGATACGTCCCAAGGTAGGTTACAGGATAGTGACCTTCACGATTCTCATAGGTGTCATCGGGATTCTTGTCGCAATCGCGACCCTGCTTTCGGCTGGACAGACGGGCGTGGCGAACTACATCAACAATATCGGTGCGGTTGACTTCAACAACAACCCCATCACCTTCAACTCGCTCGTCAGTTCCTACAGCGGTTCCACCTTCAACTTCGGCGCGACCATCTCCATACTTCCGTTCTTCGCGATATTCGTCTATC
>JAJYWC010000021.1 GCA_021791695.1 archaeon
ACGTAGAAGCGCCTTCCCCTGTTCCATACCCACCTCGCTCTAATTCTGATGGCCAGGGGATGAACTAATTTCAGGATAACAGATTCAGAATCCTTGGGACAGAAATTTATTAGTCGCGGCGAAGAGAAGGAGCCTGCCGGGCATGCAAGAGACTACGAGCAGCAGGGACGGGGACTACGCGGTGAGAAGGTGCACTCCCGAGGACATCCCTAGCGTCATCAACGTCAATGCGGTCACGCTGCCTGAGCACTACTCGGACTACTTCTACTACGAGATACTGAAGGACTTCCCCAGCACCTTCCTGATAGCCGAGAACGGCGGGAGGGTCGCGGGCTACATCATGTGCCGGATGGAGTACGGGCTGTCCATGACCAGGAGGTTCGGGCTCGCCAAGAAAGGTCACATCATCTCGGTTGCCGTGCTCCGGGAGTACAGGGGCAGGGGGGTCGGCACCAAGCTCATACGCGAGGCGCTGGAGGAGGTCCGCAAAGAGAACGGGAAGGAGTGCTATCTGGAGGTGAGGATCACAAACGAGGGGGCGATCGAGCTCTACAAGAGGTTGGGGTTCAAGGTCACCAGCACCCTGCACGGATACTACAAGGACGGCGAGTCGGCCTACACCATGGCCCTGTCGCTCTGATGCCCGATGGGCAGCTTCGAAGCATTCTCCTCCACTCTGGAAAGGGTCGGCGGGACCTCGGGGAAGAACGAGAAGGTAAGGATACTCGCCGACTATCTCCGCGGACTGGACGAAGAAGACGCCGAGAGGGCCGCAAGGTTCGCGACCGGCAGAGCTTCGCAGAAGGGTAGCGCGGACGAGACCCAGACGGGCTACTCCACGATCATCAGCGTGATTGGAGAGGTGACGGGGCTGACTCCACGCGACATCAGCCGCACCTACGTGAAGTGCGGCGACCTGGGACGGGTCGTGGAGGAGGTCATCCCCGGGAAGAAGGAGACGACCCTCTTCAGCGGTGAGCTCACGCTCCGGGACGTCGCCGACACCTTCGAGGGGATGACCCAGTCCAAGGGCAAGGGCTCGACGGCGATGAAGCGGGGCTACCTGAAGGCGGCGCTGCTGCGGTCCACCCCCGTCGAGGCGAAGTACCTGGTCAAGATCCTCACCAAGGAGATGAGGATCGGCCTGGTCGACGGGCTCGTGGTCGAGGCACTTGCTGACGCTTACGGCCTGGAGAGGGAGACGGTCAGGGACGCCTACCTGCTGCTCGGGGACATAGGGCTGCTCGCAAGGCAGGCGAGGGCAGGCACCCTCTCTGAGGTCAGGTTGCAGCTCATGCGCCCGACGAACTTCATGCTCGCCGAACCGATGCAGAGCGCCGAGGAGATAGCCTCGTACTTCGGGAGGGAACTCTACGCAGAGGTCAAGTACGACGGCGTGAGGGCGCAGCTGCACAAGAAGGGCGAAGCGGTCAGGCTCTTCTCCCGGAGGCTGGAGGAGATCACCGAGAGCTTCCCGGAGGTCGCAGAGGTCGCCAGGGGGTTCCCCGGAGACATGCTGCTAGACGGGGAGATAGTCCCGTTCATGGACGGCAAACCGCTCGCCTTCCAGCTGCTCCAGCGACGGCTGAGGAGGATAGAGGGCTTCGAGGAGGCGCAGGCCCGTGCGCCGGTCAGGTACTTCCTCTTTGACGTGCTGCTCCTCGGTGGGGAGGACCTGTACAGGAGGCCCCTCAGGGAGAGGAGGAAGTATCTCGCAGAGGTCGCGGGCGCGACCGGCCTCCCGCTCGCCGACAGCGCCCCGGCAAAGACCTCCAGGGAGATCGCGAGGCTGTTCCGAAGGAGCCGCTCGCTCGGGTACGAGGGCCTAGTGCTGAAGGACCCGGAGAGCCCCTACACACCGGGGAAGCGGGGGAAGTCCTGGGTGAAGCTCAAGGAGGAGCTGGATACGCTTGACGTCGTGATAGTGGGAGCCGAGCTCGGCCACGGAAAGAGGGCCGGGAGGCTCTCCGACTACACCTTCGCCGTCCGCGACGGCGACGCGTTCAGGGTCATCGGCAAGGCATACTCGGGCCTGACGGACGCCGAGATCGAGGAGATGGCAGTCAAGATAAAGGCTGCTACGGTCACCGACGACGGCTACTACAGGACCGTGCGCCCGGAGCTCGTCATAGAGGTCGCATTCGACAGTATACAGAAGAGCGCCAGGCACGACAGCGGCTACGCGCTCAGGTTCCCCCGGATCAAGAATCTCAGGACTGACAAGACACCAGACCAGGCGGACACACTCGGGCGCGTGAAGGAGGTCTACGAATCCCAGAAGGTAAGGTCGGAGCCGTAGAATTTACGGAGTTCTAAGGCCAGGTCCGCATAGTCCGCAACGCCCCTCCCCACCAGCGAGTCGAGGAACCGCGTCCTCCTGTCAAGCTCGTTCGCCATCCGCTTGGCCGAGTATCCGTAGCCGCTGGCTTTCTTCTCGAGCTTCACCGACCGTTCCGGCGACCCCTCCCACCCGGCCTCGGTCCGCTTGAAAAGGGTCGTCCACTCGCGACCCGGCTCGACCACCTCACTGACGTACCTGGTTCCCTTCTGGTCCCGGACCATGAAGACGACCGCGTCTATCAGTTCGAGCGACGGCCGCGCGACCGAGAGCGGAGGCTGCGTCAGCCTCGCGACGAAGCCTTCCGTGTTCGAGGCGTGGAACGTGGTCAGGCATCCTGACCCTGACGCGGCAGCCTGGAAGAGCACCTGGACCTCCTCTCCTCGCGACTCGCCCAGAATGACGTAGTCCGGTCTCTCCCTGAGGCTGAGCTTCACGAGGTCGAAGAGGGAGACGTTGGCGCCCTCGGAGAGCGTGTGCTTGGTGTGGAGAGGTTTCCATCCGCTCTGCGGAAGGTTGATCTCTCTCGTGTCCTCGATTGAGAGGACCTTCCAGTTGGGGTTGATGACTGTCCCCAGTGCGTTGAGGAGGGTGGTCTTGCCTGAGGCTGTGACTCCCGCCACGACCACGAACCCCTTCATCTCGAGGAGCAGCCAGAGGTACGCCGCGACCTTCGTGTCCAGCGTGCCCGCATGGATGAGCTCGGCGACCGTGTAGGGTATCGTGCGGAGCTTCCTGATGCTGAAGCTGCTCCCTAGGCTGGTCACCTCCTTCCCCCACGTCGCCGCGAGCCTGTAGCCCTCGGGCAGGACGCAGTCCACTATCGGCGAAGAGACGGAGAGCGACCGGTTGGAGCGGTGGACCAGCCTGGAGACGATGGCGTCGAGCTTCTCCCTCTCCGAGAAGAAGATGTTGCTCTCCAGCCAGCCGTGCGAATTGTGCTTCCTGTGCCACACCTTGACCGGCCTGTCGAGCCCTTCGCAGGAGATGTCCTCTATCTCAGGGTCCCTGATGAGCGGGTCGATGACTGAATAGCCGAGTATCTCCCTCATCAGGTAGTGGGTGGCCGCCCCGAGGTCGTCCTCTGGCGTCTTTGCGTCGAGGTAACCCGCGCGCTTCAGCTCCGCTAAGAGGTAGCCCAGGGGGTCGACGGTGATTATCGGCGACGGGGCGAGCCACGATGACATCGAGGCGATCGCCTCGGCGACGCTGGAGCTCAGACCGGGTTCCAGGTACGGCTCCTTGACCAGATAGACCCCCTTGCCCTCGGACTCGTAGACGTACACGGTGTAGCTGGACTTGTACGTGGCAGAACCCCTCTGCATGTCGTAGTTCACGAGATAGTTCTCGAGCATCGTCCCGCCGCGCGGGGGTTCGAACGGTATAGTCTCCAGCACCATCCCCTTCTCGGGCCGCGCCGGGCGGCGGAACCTGGCGCCCAGAGCCGAGCTATACCGAGAGACTGACCGTTCTAGTTCCAAACTCTATCGTCACCGTTCCGTGAGTGCCGGCCGGCAGCTCCAGCACGCACATGTCCCTGGGTTGCAGCGCGGAGCAGGTCGAGGTCCATCCTTGCAAAAGCCCTCCTCCGAGGTAGACAGACGTCAGGTGCCCCTCGACCCATCCGTAGTTGAAGAGCCAGACGTAGCTGCCCGTGGAGTTGCTCTGCGTGCCCACCACCGTCAGGAGTATCCCGGCCTCGCTGGCCGCGTCCTGAGAGCCGCCCAGCAGGACCCCGTTCGCGCTCCTCAACGACCCGAGCGATATCAGCCCCACGCCCCCGAGGATGGCTATGGTTATCGCGAGCATCGATATCGAGGAGACGACCTCGCTGACTCCCCTTGACTTATGCAATACGGTCGTAGCTCCCGTCGAAGACCATCAGGAACGGCCCGGCGGAGCCTCCCGTCGGTACGTACAGCTCGAACCTGGAGGAGGGCAGCGTGCCGATAAGCGGCACCGTACTGACCGTACCGCTCGGATACACGACGACCTGGCCGTCGGGTTCGGTGACGGTGCACGACGAGGCGCCGGCGAACATGACCTCATGCCAGCCTGGCTGGACCGCCAGCGACGAGGTCCACTGGCCGTCTATCCACGCCCTCCCGTTCCCTCCGGTGCTCAGGACCCCGCTCCCGGTGTGTATCGCGAAGAAGGTCGTGGCGCCGGTCTTGCACAACTTGTCCGTGGTGCCGTAGGCGGTGCCGTTGAAGTAGAGGACGCCGGTCTGCGAGCTGGCCCCGCCCGCCTGGAAGGCGAGGGGCGAGCCCGCGGAGGAGGAGTTGACAAGCACCTCCACCAGCCCCTCAGGGCCTCCCACCTGGATGACCTGGTTCGTGTACACGTTCTGCTGCGGGGGCGCGAACCTGCTGACGCCCTCGTAGACGACGAACGAGAGAGACAGGGAGATCGAGACGAGCAACAGGGTGGCCACGAAGGTACTCACTCCCCTTGACCGGCTCATGCCTGTACGTTGAACGCCCTGGACAGCTGGTTGCCGATCGCGGTCACTGTGAACGGCCCGAAGGCGGGGATGACGAAGTTTGTGGTCATCTGTGCAGTGAGCGTGTCACCGGGCTGGAGCGTCGTCCCGCCTGAGGGAGACGAAAGCACCGTGACGTTGGAGGAAGTTCCTGCGAACCTGAAGGTGTTGAGGCTGTTGTTGTAGCTGACGGTGAACTCGCTGAGGGTTATTGGGACGTTGCCGTCGTTCTTGATGCTCAGGATGATGTTCTCTCCGTTGGGTGCGACGTTTATGTCGGTGAGGTTCATCGACGGGTTCCTTACCTGCGACACCACCAGCTGTTGGAACTGGGTGTACAGCAGACCCCCGATGCTCAGCGTGATAACGACCAGGATGATCGTTGCCAGAAACGGGCTAATGCCTTTGCGCGCTTGTGTCTTCATGGACAAGGATGTGTTCATGATATTTAATCGCCCAGTGCGCTCAGAGGGAGCCGAGGACCAGGAGGGAGACGAGCGTGGATGCCAGCAGGATGGGTACTGCGAGGGCGTGCCGCGCGGTCTGGGCATAGAGCTTCGACAGGAGGAGGCCGGTCATCAAGGACACCGCTGAGATCGAGATGAGGATGTAGCTCCTGGAGACGGCGCCGAACTCCGGGAGGAACGGGATGCCGCCCTGGTTGAAGGTGCTCAGGAAGGACATGGAGGCTATCGATATGCCCGGGACGATGACTCCCACGAGAAAGAACGGCAGGAGGGAGCGCGAGGCGTTGCGCCGCGCGTCCGAGAGCCTCTTGAAGAAGGAAGAAAGGCGCTGGAGTTTCTCGTAGCCCGCCCCCGTGACGAACGCGACAGAGAGCATCCCGAACGACAGACGGACCAGCCAGGACGGGTGGGAGATCCTCTGCTGCGCCTCCTCAGGGCTAGAGCCGAGCATGATCGACCTCTGGAACGCCGCCAATGGAGTCCGGACCGAGTTGAAGCCCCCGGCTCCCGAGCTCACCTTCGCGAGGGCCTCAGGAAGACTCACGCCCGCCTTGCTCTCCTCGGCCAGGTCGTGGAGCAGGGCGCTGACCTCCTCCTCGCCCTTCCGTATCCTCGAGTAGACGCCTCTGGTGCGCAGTGCGCCCAGCGCTGAGACCACCAGCGGGAGCAAGAGCGAGACCTCGATCGTGACGAGTCCGAGGTAGTAGAGCAAGATTGAGGCGGCCCAGGCGGCGACCGAGAGGACGAGGGGATACGTCGCGGGTGCCGAGTTGTACAAGATGGGTTGCGCCCCGTCCATCAGCACCAGCAGGACGACACAGAACACCCCGAGGAGGCCGAGCGAGGCGAGAAGTATCTCGACCACCGCCAGCCCCGGTATGGCCGCGGCGACCATGTCGAGGCCCACCGGGAACAGGGCCAGCACCATGAGGGAGACCTCTGCGAGGGAGCCTACGGACTCGGAGAAGCCCTTCCATCTGGCCTCCATGAGCTCGACCTGCCTGAGCGACTCCTCGTCGACGAAATCGGCGACGTTCTTTCCCGTGGTCAGGGTCACCATCAGGCTGTGGACGAACTGCCTCAGCTTGGCGCTCGGGTGGGACCCGAAGGTCTTCTCCACCACCTCTGAAGGGGCCCCGGGGACAAAGGCGAGGTCCCGCTCCATTATGGCCGACTCGACGCCGAACGCGGGGAAGACGGACCGTCCGAGCGCGGCGACCTTCCTCAGGCCGTCGTCGATGCTGACCGTTGTCTCCCGCGAGAATATCGAGAGGAAGATGAGGAAGAACGGGAGCTCTGCGTCGACCGCCCTCTGTCTGGAGTGCGAGAGCATCAACGGAACGAGGAATGGGACCGATTGCACCAGCGCTAGCGACGCGAGGATGAGGACGGCCTGCGGCACGGGCAGGAGCAGAGCCAGCAGCTCTCCTGCGACGGGATAGAAGAGGAGGGAGAGCGAGAACCTGGAGTAGACCCTCGGCGGGAGGTAGATCTTCGCAGAGTCCAGGAGGGACGAGAACCTGCCTTCGAGGGAAGCAGCCAGGCGACCCGCCGGGCAGACCGACGCGAGGCGTGCCACCAGGGCTTCGTAGTTTGCCGGGGACAACACAGAAGATGCCTCGTCTGCTTATAAGGGGCGCCAAGATGGACGAGCGAGCTTGTTCCTGCAGATATTGATGGGAGTCTCCTTCCTGCTGGCTGGCTACCAGGACTTCAGGGACAGGCTGGTCTCGGACCTGGTATGGATACCTGCCGTCATCGGCGTCATCCTGACTTTCTACTTCCTCCCGACCTCCCAGGACCTGCTCCTGCTCGTCAGGATAGCGGCGGTTGGCGCAGTGGCGCTTTTCGTGACGAGGTACGGGTTCCTGGGGGAGGCCGACGGGATAGCGTTCGTCCTAATCGTGGCCGTGCCGTCGCCGCTCGACCTCCTCGTCCTGCTCTTCGCGATAGCCGCGGTGGCGCTCTCGGCGATCGGGTACCTCTACATCACGGGCATGGCGGGGAAGGACAAGGTGATCAGCATCCAGCAGTTCAGGTCCGAGGCGAGATGGATCCCCAAGGCGATAATCGCAGGGGGCGAGAGGAAAGACGTCGATAAGAACGTGAACGTGTCCCGCGAGGACGTCGAGAGGACCACCGACGACGGGGCGATGGTGGAGGTCCAGTACGGGGTACCGAACATCGAGTACATCGCGATCGGCTACCTCATCTACATCGGATTTCTGGCGGTTTTCCAGACCGGGGCGCTGCTGAGCCTGCCGTAGAGGGCAAAGCTGATTCGTTGGTCGTCCGGTGCCCTGGTGTGAACCTTTGACCGAATGGGAGTCGTTGCTGAAAGAGGCCGCTGAAAGGGTGCAGGACGTCAGAGACCGCCTTCTCGTCTCTCAGGAAGGGAACGAAGAGGTCGGCGAGGGAGCCGGAGGCGACACCACGATGAGGGTCGACAAGGAGGCAGAGGAAGAGATCATCGAGGTCGTCGGGCAGAAGGGGGATGTAAGGCTGGTCGCGGAAGAGAAGGGCGAATCAGGCCCGAAGGACGCGCGATGGACCGTCGTCATCGACCCGATCGACGGGTCGTCAAACTTCTCCAGGCAGATTCCTTTCTACTGCACCTCCATCGCCGTGCTCGAAGGGGATACACTGGACGACGCGAGCCACGCGATAGTGAGGAACCTCGTCAGCGGGGACGTCTACTACGCCGAGGCGGCGGGCTACGCCACGAAGAACGGTTCGGAGATCCACTCGAGCCGCGTTACCGAGCTGCGGGAGGCAATGGTGGGAGTCGACCTGTCAAAGACGAGCCTCGCTATCGTGGAGAGCCTGAACCCGCTCATCTCCTCCGTCAGGAGGCAGCTCCACTTCGGAGCCAACGCGCTCGAGACGTGTTTCCTGGCCGAGGGCAAGATCGACGGCTTCGCAGACGTGAGGGGGAAGATCAGGGTGATGGACATGGCCGCTGCCTACCTAATAGGGAGGCAGGCGGGGGCAGTTTTCAGCGACAGAGAGGGCAGGCCCGTCAAGCCCACCATCAGCGTCAAGGAGCGCTTCAGCATCGTAGGCGCAGGGAACAAGACCCTGCACGGCAAGATGGTCGAGAAGCTGAAGGCGGGCTAGGCCAGTGCGGCTGCGAACTCGGCCAGCGTGTGGTAGACCGGGAACCCTCCCTCCTCGGGGTCCTCGCCGTGCGTCCTCACGAGCACGAACGGGACGCCGACCTTCTTCGCCGCGTCGAGGTCGTTCAGCCGGTCCCCCACGAAGACCGTCGCGTCCCTGTCGGCCCGCATCGACGAGAGGGCCATCTCGAGCTGCCTGGCGCGGTCCAGCGAGTCCTCGCGGGTGAAGCAGCCCGAGAAATACCTCTTCAGGCCGTGGGCCTCCAGGATGCCCGACGCCGTCTTCCTTCCCTGCATCGTGACCAGGCTAACGAGCGCCCTCTCGGAAAGCCTCGACAGCAGCTCCGCTGCGCCCTCGTAGACCCGGGCGGAGGGGGCGGCCGCCGACTCGAACTCGTCTATGACCGAGAAGACCTTCGGCCCCAGGCGCGGGTTCTTCGCGATGATCCCGCCTATCGTCGAGAATATCGGCCTGAACTCCTCCTCGCCCCCAGTGACCGCCTTGAGCCTCGCCCGCACTGCGTCCCAGTCCACTGGGATGGTCGCGAGCGTGCCGTCGAGGTCGAAGATGTAAGCCCTGGCCTCTTTGGGGTTCAGAGCACCCTCTCCCTCCAGCCGTCTTCCTTCCAGAGGAAGGCCCCGGCGTCCATGTCCCTGAGGAGGTAGTAGCCCTCCGGGAGGAGGTCGGTCTGGGGGATCGAGCGGCTCGGGGCCACCCCTAACCCCATGCGGACGTACAGGTCCGCCAGGTTCGCGTACCATGGCATGCCGAGGTGCTTCACCGCTATGTACCCCCACAGGGGCATCGTCGAGTGGAACTTGCCGCAGTCAACCTCCGTCACGCACATCGCCCCGGATGCGGACCCCTTCAGGTCGACCGAGTAGGCGCCGTGCGGCCTGGGGTCGACGGCCCTAACCGCTGCGACCGAGACCCGGTTCACCTCAGCGTCGACCACCGTCCGCGCGACCGAGGGGGTTCCCGTGATGCCGGAGGGAGAGATATGCTTGAAGGGGTACTCGAGCCTCTCGCGCGCGTAGGAGGTCACGAGCTTCCCGTCGTACCATATGCTGTCCCAGGCGACGTTCCTCCCCGGGAGGTATTCCTGGACCATGAACTCCCCGACCTTCGAACCCCTCAGGACCCACAGCTCGACCCAGTGCAGCGCCTCCTTGTAGCCGCCGCAAAGGAGGCTCAGCCTTCCTCCGGCGCCGTGCCTGGCCCTCACCCACAGCGGGCTCCCTAGCTCCGAGAAGGCGCCCCTGATGTCGGCCGTCTCCCTGAGGCTGACCGTCCTCGCCACCTCCACGCCGGCCCTCTGCAGCACCTTCTGCGACGCGAGCTTGTCCTGGCCGACCTTCATGACCCTGCCCTCCGGCAGGAAGACCTTGCAGGGGACCCTGTCCCTGTGCTCGGCGATGACGTACGCCTCGCTGGAGGGCTGCGCATGCAGGAACTCGAGCCTCTCCTCCTTGACGATGGCGGCCACCCGCGGGATGAAACTGCGGTCGCTGTGCCTCGGCGTGAGGAGTCGCAGGTCTACGTCGGGATACACCAGATGGTACTTGTTGAAGTCCGTCCCCACGATGTAGTAACGGCGCTCCGACGCGCGGAGCGCCCTCACGAAGTTGACGCCGGCAATCCCGCCGGCGCCCGTGACGAGGACGCGCGCGCCAGGCTCCACGCTAGGAGACCTCCAGCTCGAAGCCGCGTTTCGGCCTCACGGAGCGCGAACTCCCCCTTCCCTCTACCGTCCCCGAGCGGACCGTCGGCTCCCGACCCTCAGCGAGCTCCAGCCGTATCACCAAGTCCTTCGGGGGGTCACCCTCGAGCCTAATCAGTCTACCATCCCTGACCATGGGGAGGGACCTCACCCGCCACCAGTGGGCCACCTGCGAACCGCTGGCCACGTAGCATCCTCGCGTCTTGAACTCCTGCAGGAGCTTCCAGTAGACCCTCCCGCCCCTCATCCTCACCGCCTCCTGGTGCCACAGCAGCGTCAGCAACCCCTCGGTCTTCTCGGCCGTCTCGACGAAGCGGATGCAGTCCGAGAACCCCTCCTCTTCGGTCCTCTTCAGGTAACCCCAGAGCGTCGTGTCCATCAGCGTGAGCGGGATCTCGAGGAGGTTCAGGGGAGTCCAGTCCGGTCCCGGAGGGTGGAACGGGCTGGCCAGCCCGAGCCTGTAGCCGAGCCGGTCGTTGGTCCCGACCGTGGTGTCGTAGTCGAACCCCGCGTCCTCCATCAACTCCCAGCTCTTGCCGAAGTCGAACTTCAGGTAGTGCTCTCTAAGGCCGTTCGGCCTGAAGCCCAGACCGGCCGAGAACCTCGAAAGGGCCTCATTCATCTTCTCGGGGGAGTCGTGGGTGCCGAAATCGCCGTGCAGACCCACGTCCCACCCTCCGTCGCGGATGGCGTCGCTCGCCTTCCTCACGCGGCTGAGGGGATAGTTTGCCGACATGAAGTAGAAGCTCGAACGGAAGCCGTGCTCGCCCTCCTTCTTCGAGATCATGCGCACGTTGTCGTAGAGCCGCACGACGCCCAGAAGCCCGCCGATGAGGTCGGCGGCACCGAACCTGGACCTCGTCTTCCAGATGTGGCTCGCAGGGTGCGAGACGTTGTCGACGTCGTGCGTCAGGCAGACAGCGAACGCGGCGGCGTTGGGCCACCTCGCCTTCCTCGCGAAGAACCCGTCCCTTTCCAGGGCCCGCTCCCTGACCTCCGACAGGACCGAGAGCATGCGCTCCTCGATGAAGGGACGGCCGACGTCATCTGGATGCGCCCCCCTCATGACGGACGAAAGCTCGTCCACAAGGTCCTGTCGAAGGGCGTCGTCCAGCTGGCCCCTGACAAGACCGAGGCTCTCCTCGACGAGGGAGGCGGCGTAGGAGCGGGCGTCGGCCATCATCGTCCACCCACGGCCGGGAAGAGCGGCGAGAGCAGGCTCTCTATCCTCGCCTGGACCTCCTCGAAGGACCCCGTGGCGTCGATTACGGGGTACCCGTAGCGTCTGGCGATGTCAAGGTAGCGCTCCCGCTCGTGCTGAAGGACGGAGCCAGGATAGCGGATGTGAGCGACCCTCCCGTCTATGACGCGAAGCGACTTCTCGACCGGCACGTCCAGGACGATCGCGTAGTACGGTCGCGGGAGCAGATAAACGGAAGACAGGGGCCCTACCGGATACCCGAGCGCCTCGTACTTGATGTACGTGCTCCAGATGAACCTGTCGTAGACGACGACCGTGCCCTCGAGCCGGCAGCCCACCGAAGAGCTCACCTGCAGGACGAGGTTGTCCACGAGCGACAGCACCGGTCTCAGGGGGTTTCTTCTCCCCCGGGTTGGGCCACCTCTCACGGCCGTCGAGACCGAGGAAAGCTTCTCGACGAAGAGGTACTTGTGGAAGGGCATGAGCTCCACGCGGTATCCTCTGCCCTGCAGCCAGCCGCTCGTGGCCGCCGAGTGCGAGGACTTGCCACTCCCGTCTATTCCGAGCAGCGCTATCGAGCCTCCCTTCCGGCCGATGCGCAGGGAGCGTAGGGCGCGTCTCTGGAATTCGTCGTTCAGGTAGACCGAGGAGAAGAGGAGGAGCAGCCCGGCGGAGGGATAGACGAAGGGGCGCTCGAGCGAAAGCAGGAACCCGCCCAGCGACGCTAGGAAGACCCTCAGCGCGTTCGGCAGGTCGTTCAGGATGTTGACCTTCATTGTTGAGCTCCTGGCTATCCCGTAGACCGCGAAGAGCAGGCCGAAGGCGAAGGGGAGCAGGAGCCCGACGAGGTGGAGGAGCAGCGACAGGGCGAGCGTGACGATGAAGAAGAGGACGACTGTGACCTTCATCTTCAAGCTGTCTTCACGACGTTCCCAGCGCGTGGCTGCTCTCGAATTAAAGAAGGTTAGGATGGCCGGGATTGGATTTAAGAGCAGAAGCTGCAGAGCCACGCGACGTAATGGTCACCAAGGCGGCCGTGCTCTGCGGCGGGGAGGGCACCAGGCTGAGGCCGCTGACGAACTACTTCCAGAAGACGATGATCCCTGTCGGGAGCAAGAAGAGACCCCTCCTCGAATACATCGTCCGTCTGCTCGCGTACAACGGGGTACGCGACCTGACACTTCTCACCGGGTACCGCTCCGAGGACATCGAGGGATACTTCGAGGATGGTTCCAAGTTCGGCGTCAAGCTCGTATACTCGAGGGACCCGGAGAACTCGAAGGGGAGCGCCCGCTCGCTCCATAGCGCGATCCGCTCAGGCAAGCTGCAGGGTTTCGACGAGGTGGTCGTGTACTACGGGGACGTCCTCTCCTCGCTCAACGTCCGCGGCCTCATCGCGGCGCACCGGAGCGGGAAGGCTGCGATGTCGCTCGTGCTCTCCAGGGACTACAGGCTTCCTGTGGGGGTCGCGCAGGTGGAAGAGGGAAGGGTGGTCTCGTTCAGGGAGAAGCCGACCATGCCCCTCTCGGTCACCATGGGATGCCTGGTGGTCTCGAGGGAGTGCGCTCCGGTGCTCGCTGAGGTCGTCTCGAGGGATGGAAACGTCGACATAATGACGCACTTCGTGCCGGCGGTCATCGACAGGGGCCTGAAGGTCTCGCCGTTCTACATCGACGGGTTCTGGTACGACGTCGGGACCACCGAGGCGTACGAAAGGCTCGACACCGAGCTGGTCGAGTCCAACCTGAGCTTCCTGGACTAGTCGAAAATGTCGAAGCAGATCTCGGTGAGAAGGACCGGTCTCGTGGTCTTCTCGGCGAGGATAGGGAGCATCTTCACGGGGCTGGCGTTCCTCCTGCTGATGACGCGCAGCCTCAGCACGCAGCAGTTCGGGCTGTGGGAGGTAATCCTGGACGTTGTCACGTTCGCGTCGTATCCGTCAGGCCTGCTGGTCTACTGGGCGACTCGCGACATCGCGAGAGGCTTCATGAGGGGGAAGACCGCACTGGTCGTCAACTTCGCTCTGAGCGCGGCCGGCATCGCCATCTACGTCGTCCTCTCCTACCTCACGGCGGACAGGGTCCAGGCGGACTGGACGACTCTCCTCCTGGCGATATTCCTGGTCCCGATAGGATACTGGAACCAGGCCTCCAACGCCATCGTCGCGGGGTACAACCCCGTCGTCGGCGGTTATGCCGTCATCTCCTCCGAGGCCTGCAAGTTGCTCGTCGCATTCCCGGCGCTCCTCCTGTACCACGCCGGGATCGACGGAGTGATAGTCGCACTGATGGTGGCCAACCTGGCCCAGGCCGCTACCTCGACCTATCTCTGTTCGGAGGCGCTCCAGCTCCCGCTGGACTTTGAGGCAGGAAGGAAGTGGATGGCCCGTTCGTGGCTGACGTCCCTGAACTCGATCCCCTACGTGGTGGGCGTCGCGGACACGTACGTCGCTTCGCTCGCCGTCGGAGGGACGGTTCTCGTGGGATACTACCAGGCGGCCTTCTCCGTGGCCACGCTCGCCGGCTACTCCAGCTATCTTGCGGTCGCGCTCTACCCGCTCCTCCTAAGGGGAGGGGGTTCGGACGAGCTGCCCAGCATCACCCTCGACCTGTCCCTCCTGTTCGGTATCCCGCTCGCGGCGGGAGCCGCCGCGTTCGCAAAGCCAATCCTCTTCGTGCTCAAGCCGACCTACGTGGAGGGCAGCACCGCGCTGATTGTCCTGGCGTTCGCGGCGCTCGTGGGCGCCGTGGGCATCTTCCTGGACCAGACCCTCATGGGAAAGGCGACCGTCGACACGGACGATTCGGCGAGGTTCCAGCACTATGTCCGAAGCGACCTGTTCTTCGTCTTCTTGGTGAACCTCGGAGCCACGGTCATCTACATTGCGTCGGTCTACGTCATAGTGCTTGCCGGAAAGACGAACGGCGCCGACTTCGCTCCCACCCTGGACCTCTGGGCCGTGGCCCAGCTGGTCGTCTTCTCCTCGTTCGTCGCGGTGAGGGTGCCCAGGGTCAGGAAGAGGGTGAAGCTCTCGCTGAGGCCGGCGTTCCTGAAGTACGTCGCCGGCTCGGCGGTGATGGCGGCGTTCCTCTACTTGTCGAGCACCCTGCTCGACTACGGGGCCCGGAGCATAGAGTTCGGAGAAGAAGTCGCAGCTATCGGGGTCGCCGGGATGGCCATCTACTTCGGCTTTGTCTTCGCGACCGACGGAGAGTTCAGGAGGCTCACCAGGCGGCTGCTCAGGCCGGTCATCGGTTCAGGAGGGCCCTGAGCGTCTTCAGCTCGCCCTCCCGCGACGCACTCGCCCTTTCATACCAGCGCGTCACCCTCGCCCGGTAGTCGGCGAGCACCGAAGGGTCCTTGAACCTCTCGACTCCGGCCGCTACAGCGTCCGGTTCCGTGGAGTCCGTGTAGAGCAGCGAATCCCCGAAGAACTCCTCGACCACCTCCTGCCTGGAGGAGACCACCGGGAGCGAACTCGCCGCGTACTCGAGCAGGACGTGCGAGAGGGTGTACGGCTCGTCCGTGATGTTCACAGCCATGTCCACCGAGGCCTTGAGAGACTCGTAATCGTCCCTTTGCAGGAACCCGATGTACTTCACGTTCTTCGGCAGTGTCATCTGTCTCAATCGCCTGTCCAGCTTCGCGGCCGGCCCGGAGATGAGCAGCTCGACGCCCTCGACCCGTCCCACTCCGGTGGCCTCGGACTCTAAGCGCTCCAGCGGGTGGCCTCCGTGGGAGCACATCGCGATGAGCGGCCTCCCGGAGTACCGGGCCCTCACCGCGCCGTCCCGCGGGTGCCTGTTCTTCTCGACAAAGTCGTGGACCACGGCCACGCGGTTCGCGCCCATGCTGCCGAGCTGGTCCGCCCAGAACCTGTGGGGCGCTGTGTTGGCGTACGCCGACCTTGCGACGACACCCTCGAGGAAGCCTATGGCGCGGGAGAGCGGCCCCCTCCCGAGCGTCTTGACCCTCCAGACCGAGTGGTGGTCGATGACGAGGCGCACGCCGCGTGCCCTGCAGTAGAGCAGGCAGGTCAGCGGGCAGAAGACGGGAGGGTTCTGCGCGTAGACGACGTCGGGCTTGGCCCTGGAGAGGAGGAGCAGCGTCCTGAAGAAGAGCACCAGATAGCGGACGGGAGCGAAGTAACGGGGACCGTACAGGAAGGTGATGCTCACCCGCTCGGCACCGACCTCCTGGGCGAGCTCGTCGGCGCGGAAGCCAAAGGGGCCCCACACGAGGCTGAGAATCTTCAGACGGTCACCCCGGCGCCCTGTCTCCGCATCGAATCCAGCTTCCTCGCGGGTCAGCCTTTATTGATTTTGAATCTCCCGGCGCGGCCCCTCGCAACAGTTATTGCCACCTGCCGGGGCGCGACCGCAAGCAATTGGCCAGGAGTTCGATAAGGCGGGTCTCGGTCGTGGGGCTGGGAAAGCTCGGGCTTACCCTCGCCGCGGTACTGGCGGACTCGGGATACGAGGTCCGGGGGATAGAGCTCGACGGGTCGAAGGTGGATGCGGTCAACGAGGGCAGGTCGCCGCTCTACGAACCCGGCCTGGACGAGCTGGTCAGGAAGAACCACGCCCGCCTGTCCGCGAGCACCTCGTTCGAGGGGCAGGTCGCCGGTACGGAGGCCACGTTCGTCGTCGTGCCGACGCCGAGCCTGGAATCAGGGGCTTTCTCCACCGACCTGGTCGAGAAGGCGATGAAGAGCGTGGGCAGGGAGCTCGCCAAGAAGAAGGGCTACCACCTGGTGGTCCTGACGAGCACCGTCGGGCCGGGCTCGATGGACGGCGTCGTCAAGCCAGCGCTCGAGAAGGCCTCCGGCCGCAGGGTCGGCGCGGGCCTGGGCCTCTGCTACAACCCCGAGTTCATCGCGCTCGGGGACGTGATAAAGGGGCTCCGGTCGCCGGACTTTCTCCTTATCGGTGAGTCGGACAGGAAGGCGGGGGACGCGCTCGAGTCGATCCAGAAGGTCGTCTGCACCAACTCACCGCCCGTGGAGCGGATGGAGTTCGTCAACGCCGAGCTCGCCAAGATCGCGGTGAACTCCTTCGTCACCATGAAGATGAGCTTCGCCAACACGCTGGCGGAGATCAGCGAGAGGCTTCCCGGAGGGAACGTCGACAAGGTCACCTCCGCCGTAGGCAGGGACAGGAGGATAGGCGGTGCGTACCTCAGGGGCGCCACCGGCTTCGGCGGCACCTGCCTGGCTGAAGGTACCCTTGTACAGACAGCAGAAGGACTGAAGGCGATCGAAGAAATCCTAGAAGGCGAGAAGGTGATGGGCCACGACGGACGTTTTCACACGGTCAACAGGACATTCTCACGACAATACGAGGGGAAGGTCGTCACGATTGTACCAGAGGGAAACCACCCGGTCACCCTGACGCCAGAACATCCCGTGCTCAGCAGCCCTCGAGTCACGGACGAGAAGATGCGCTATCTCGACACCCCGGAGAGGACCGGGGGGGACGGATACTGGAGAAGCGGGCATCTCCTTCGCTCCATGACTTCGCTGAAACTACTCCCGTATTCATGGCGACGAGCAGAGGATGTCAAGCGCGGAGACCTTATGGTTTACCCGGTGCCACTCTTCCCGGAAGTTCCGATTCCTATTCTCAACCTTTCTGCTTACCAGAAGAAAAAGAGGCGTTCAGGAATTCCGCCTCGGTTCCTCCTGTCACCTGACGTCTGCCGTTTAATCGGCTATTACCTCGCGGAAGGTTCGACCTGGAAGAAACAGATAGTCTTCAGACTCCACAAGCGCCAGACCCACCTGGTGGAGGACCTGCAGAAGATAATCGGGAGCCTGGGCTACCAGGCCAGTGTCAAGAAGACAAGCGAGAACGGGATAGCCGTAGTATTCACGTGTTCATCTCTAGCGAGGTTTCTGCGGGCAATTTTTGGTGGCCGCGCCTCATCTAAGAAGATTCCGAGCGATTGGCTTGGTCTTCCGGACGAGTTCAGGTTGGAGCTTATGCGGGGGGTCATGTACGGAGACGGAAGTTCCTCTGGCTCGGGGTACACGTTCGGCGTAACGTCAAGAGAACTCGCCAACCAAGTCTATCTCACGCTGTTATCATTTGGGATAGCCTCCACCTATCAGGTTCACAGCAGATACGCTGGAAAGGACGGCGTCTCACACCGTGAAGCGTACTTTGTCCGCGTTCGCCATCCGGGAGAGGCAGAGAAGCTGCAGAAGCTCCTGCCTTTGCTTCCGGTCGCCAAGAGGAAGACCGTCAACGAGAGGAGCGTCTGGATAGAAGATGGCTACCTGCATTTCCACGTTCGGCATAAGGTCGAGTCACAATACAATGGGAAAGTCTACAACTTGGAAGTTGACCAGGCCAACTCGTATTGTACTCTGGGGGCGTCGCTGCACAACTGCTTTCCGCGCGACAACGTGGCGTTCGCACACTACGCCGCGGCCGTCGGCGCGCAGGCCCTGATAGCCGAGGCGACGCACAAGGTCAACCTATCGCAGCCGGGGAGGCTCATCGCGCTTCTGAAGGAGAGAGGACTCACAGCGAAGACCAAGGTCGGGGTCCTCGGGCTCTCGTTCAAGCCCAACACGAACGTCGTGGAGCAGTCTCAGGCCCTGACGCTCGCCCGGCGCCTTGCTGAAGGAGGGTACGACGTAGCCGTCTACGACCCGGCAGCGCTCGAAGCGGCGCGGGTGGTTTTGAAGGGCTCGGTCAGCTATGCAAAGTCCGCGCAGGACCTGGTGCGCGGGGCGGAGCTTGTAGTGCTCGCGACGCCGTGGCCCGAGTTCGGCGCCATACCTGCTAGGCTCTTCGCGGGCAAGGCGGTCTTCGACTGCTGGCGGCTCCTCGGGGAAGGAGTGAGGAAGGTCTCGCGCTACTCGTCGATAGGAACGCCGTAATTTTACACAGACGTGACTCAAGGCTTTTAAGAGTACCGAGGGCCTGTCCGTTTCCCAGGCATGCGGACAAACCCGAAGGGGCTCTCTCTGAACTACGCCAAGGTCGAGGAGGAGATTCTTGCTTTCATCCGGAAGGTGGTCGCGGACGCGGGAGCGAAGGGCGCGGTCATCGGTCTTAGCGGCGGCATCGACAGCGCTGTGGTGGGTGCGCTCTGCGTGCGCGCGCTCGGAAAGGAGAACGTGATAGGCATCCTCATGCCCGCCTCGCACACCCCGGAGCAGGATACAAAGGACGGGAGAGAGATGGCGAAGAAGTGGGGGATAAGGCTGTACGAGGTGGGCATCGACCCGATCTTCGATGCATTCATCGCTTCCATGCCCAGATTCAAGGGCGAGAACAAGATCGCCAAGGCGAACGTGAAGGCGAGAATCCGGATGGTCATCAACTACTTCGTGGCCAACTCTCACGGCATGCTGGTGGCTGGAACTGGCGATAAATCGGAAGATATTATTGGATTCTTCTGCTATGACGAAGAGACCAGGGTCGTGACGAAGGAAGGTCCCAAGTCATACAACGAGCTGAAGGAGGGAGATACTGTCTTCTCGTACGACCGCGAATCGGACCTCGTCGTGGAGTCCAATGTGGACGGCGTGCACGTATTCGACCACGACGGACTCATGGTCCACTTCACCTCCGACAACCTCGACCTCATGGTCACGCCCAACCACAGGATGCTCGTCAGGTCCTCCTCGAATGGAGAGCTGGCTTGCACCAGGGTGGAGTTCAGAACTGCGGAAGAGTGTCTGGAGAGGAAATACACCGTCATCCCGGTCCCGCGGGGATGGGACGGCAAGCCGGGATTGCCCGCTGCGCTGACCCTCCAGTTCAGTCAGCGGCACATCAAGAAAACGGTGGAAGTGGCGATCGAGGATGTCCTCTACCTTCTGGGTCTCTTCATCGGAGACGGCTCGGCAACCAAAGGAAAGGTGGTCGTGCCGGTTGTTTCGAGTTTGTCTCGGAGGGAGTTCGTCGCCGCTCCTCGGGACTCGAGAGGGCGCTTCCTTCAGGTGGCTCCCGGGCAGCGACAGCAGAGTATGAAGACCTACGACGCGTACGAGACGGATTTCTCACTGCCGATGTCATCCAAGGAAGGAGCCAGGGAGAGGCTGGTGCAGATCCTCGAGAAGTACGGAATCGGCTACTCGCTCACTCAGAACCTCGTCAGGATTCCGTCGAAGGAGATCTACACGTTCTTTCTGCAGTGTGGGTACGGAGCGAAGAACAAGCACATACCGCGCTGGGCCCTCGAATATCCGGCCCACCAGCTTTCCTTCCTACTACGGGGATTGAAGGATAGCGACGGCAACCACTCGAACCCGACCCAGGTCTACTATACCAGCTCCGGTCCTCTGAAGGATGATTTCGTGGAGCTCTGTACAAAGCTCGGGAGGTTCCCAACGGTCAGGATAAGGCCGGCGCGCGTAAGCAGCTACAGGGGGAAGCCGATAAGGTCGTCAGCGCAGTACGAAATCAGCTACTCGGCCAGAGGAAAAAACTCGAGATGGGTCACCAACTCGAGAGCGAGAAAGGTCCATCACGTAGGGAAGGTCTGGTGTCCTTCGGTGCCACCGCACGAGAACATCCTCGTCGAGAGGAACGGAAGGTATGTTTTCTGCGGCAACACCAAGCATGGAGACGGTGGGGTCGATTTTCTACCGATAGCCCACCTGTACAAGACGCAGGTGAGGGAGCTGGGCGCCCATCTGGGGCTGCCGCAGGGAGTGGTGACCAAGCCGTCGTCGCCCCAGCTCTGGCCTGGCCACAGGGCCGTCGACGAGATCCCGATCGCATACGAGAGCCTCGACCCGGTGCTCGTGGGTCTCTTCGACCAGAAGCTACCGCCCAGCGAGGTCGCCAAGAAGACCGGCGTGGAGATGAAGGTGATCCAGGACGTCATAAGGAGGTACAGGGCCTCCGCGCACAAGCGGAGCTACCCGCCGATGCTCGGCAGCTGGTAGCCTAGGACCTTCCGGCCGCAACCTGCGGAGCGCGCAGCGTCTTGTGCCACGCTATCGTCTTCTCGAGGCCCTCATAGAGGTCGACCTTCGGCTCCCAGCCGAGCAGCTTCTTCGCCAGGGAGATGTCGAGCGCCCTGCTGAAGGGTCCTTCAGGCTTGGTCTTGTCGAAGACCATCTTCGACTTGAGCCCAGTGATCTTGAAAATCATCTCGGCGACTTCCCTCATGTTGTAGCGCTTGTCCCACCCGAGGTTTATCGCTGTCCCGTCCGTGACCTTCTCGGCGGCCAGGATCGAGCCTTCGGCAATGTCGGTGACGAATGTGAAGCCCCTCTCCTGCTTCCCGCTCCCCCACACAACATAGGGGTCGGCGCGGTCGAGAGCCCTCTCGATCAGCGCGGCTATCGCGTGCGACGTGTCGAACTCTCCCGGCCCGTAGACGGTGAGATACCTGCACGCGGAGGTCTTCATGCCTTTCTCCTGGTGGAAGACCAAGCACTGCATCTCCCCGAGAAGTTTGGCGAATCCGTACAGGTTGTCGGCGCTCTTCCAGCCCTCGCCCGTGCTCAGGATGTCGCTCTCCTTGAGGAGGTATTTGGGGTCCTTCTGGAGCGAGTCCGGGTAGGCACAGGCGCTTGACGCGTAGTGCAGCCTCTCCACGCCCGCCTCGTAGGAGGCCTCGATGACGTTGTGGTCGACCGCCAGCATCTTGGAGCACTCGGCCTGCCTGGTGTCGACGAACTGGCGCCCGCCGAAGAGCGCGCTGAGGTGGAAGACGACGTCGCAGTCCTTTGCGATTATCTGGAACTTCTGCCGGTCGGTCTCGAGGTCGCAGATCTCGAGAGGAATCTTCTCGATCCCGTGCTTCTTGAATATCGAGTCGAGCCTGGTGAGCTTCCTGTTCCAGGCAAGCGACCCGCTCGCGAGCTGAAGCTTGTCTACTACAACGACCTCCGCGCCCTTGGTAAGGAGCGAGTCGACCAGGTTGGAGCCTATGAAGCCGGCCCCTCCCGTGACGATGACCCTCTGAGAACTCCACTTCATCTGCTGCCTGGCGGTTCCTCTCCCCACATTATAAGTCGATGCTCAGGCGACGCGCTTCGCGACGTCTGCCAGGTTGAAGTAGCTGCGCGCGATAAGAGTGGCCGCGAGCGCGTAGAGGGCGATGAGGCCCAGGGAGAAGGTGAGGGACGTCTCGGTCGGTCCCGAGCCGATGAAGGAGAGGATGAACTTGGCGCCGGCGGGGAGACCCGGGAGGCCCACCTGGAGAGGGAGGGAGGTGACCGGGGTCGTGGGGAGGAAGACGTTGATCTGCTGGTAGAAGGCGTTGCCCGTGATCCCGTATATCGCCCTGAGCACTATGCCTGCGACCTCGCTCGTGAAGTAGACGGCCGAGGCTATGATGTAGGAGAGCGAGGACCGCCTGACGAGCTCCCCCGACATGAACGCGACCGAGAAGAAGACCAGGGCCGAGTAGACCTGCGAGAGGACGACCGCCGGCAGGACCAGCAGAGCCTCCTGGACCCCGAAGGTGAACGTCGCGGCGGTGACGCTGAGGATGGCGTTCAGGACTATGACTCCCGTTATGAGCGCGTAGCCCCCGAGGAACTTGCCGGCGAAGTACTCGTCCCGCGTCACGGGCTTCGAGAGGAGGACCTCAGCGGTGCCCTGCTCGTACTCCTCCGACATCGACCCGGCGGCAATCAGCAGGGCGGTGAAGGGAAGGAAGAAGCCCTGCACCACGAAGACCCCGAAGACCCACAGGTACGGGTAGTCGTCGGGGGGGAGGAGCGAGCCGCCGACGGACCTTATCAGCACCACCGGTATGGTGCTTATGAGTATGGTGACCACGACGAGGACCAGGACCTTCTTGCGCGCCGTCGCCCTGCGAATCTCGTAGCGGGCGAAAGCCAGGACCCTTTCGAGGTTCATCAGCCGGACCCCCTTATCGCCGCGACGTACGCCTCGTCGATCTCGCTCCTGGAGTAGCCGATGGAGAGCAGCCCCGCGTCCATGGCGACGACCGCGGATGAGATCTCGGACCGGAGGTCTGTCCCCTTCTCTGCCGTGATGGCCAGGCTCCCCTCGGTGGCCGTCACGCTTCTCACCCCGGGTATCACCCGCAGCTTCTCTACCAGGGCCGGTGACGGCGTCCTCACCTCGACCAGGATGAGACGGGAGTTCAGCGAGCTCTCGATGAAGTCGGATATCCCGCCCCTGAAGACGAGCTTTCCCGAGTGGACCACCGCGACGCTGCTGCAAAGATTCTCGACCTCCGACATTATGTGCGACGACATGATGATGGTGCCACCGCCGCTCACGAACTCCCTGAAGATGGAGCGGAAGTGGACGACGCCGGCAGGGTCGATGCCGATCATCGGTTCGTCCAGTATCAGGAGAGAGGGCGAGCCCATCATCGCCTGGGCGACGCTGAGGCGCTGCACCATGCCCTTGCTGAGCTTGCCTATCCGGTAGTCCCTGTATGCGAGCAGGCCGACGTTCTCGAGGACCTTAGGCGTCTGGGCGTCTATCTCGGAGCGCTTGAGCGAGAGCTCCCGCCCCACGAGGGTGAGCAGCTCCGCGGGGGTCATGAAGGTCTGCAGGTTGGGGAGTTCGGGCGAGTAGCCCACCCCGACCAGGGCCCTGGAGTGCTGCCTGTAGGGGTCCATCCCCATCAGCCTGACCTCGCCTGTGGTGGGACGCGCAAGCCCAAGCGCCATCCTTATCGAAGTCGACTTTCCGGAGCCGTTGGGGCCGAGCAGGCCCACGACCTCGCCCCTGCCCACGGAGAACGAGAGAGGGCCTATCACCCTGGAACCGTAGTCCTTGACTGCTTGGTTTAGCTCCAGGACTGAGTCCAAACGCTTTCTTCCTTTCTCCGGGTACCTGCTGTAAGACTAGTCTACCCAGTGCTCTGGCTTGGCCTCGGGTACCGTCTCGCTGTGCTTGTTGTGGCGCCTCACGCCGAGGCCCACGGCGAGCGCGGTGACGACAGCCCCCGCTCCGACGCCTACGGAGGCAGCCTGAGCGGCCGGCGAGGACGAGCCCGCGTCCAGCGGAAGGTTGGTCGAGAGCAGCGTAACCTGGACGGTTTCAGACCCGGTTACGGGGCCCTGAGTGCTCGACGTACCGGGAAGAGCGGAGGCGTTCAGACCCGCCAGCGCGCCCTGCGAAATCGAGGCAGGTTGTATCGTGAAGCTGAGATGCAGCGCTGCGGAGTAGACCAGGCCTGACTGGAACGCTGCCAGCGCTCCTTCAAAGGTCACGCTGGAACCGTTGGCAGAGGCGGCCCCGGAGAGAGAGTAGCTCGTCAGCGTGCGGGCGGCACCCTGGAACTGGAGGGACTCGGTCCCGTTCTTGACTAGGCTGACCGTGAGGCTCCCTTTCGCCGACGAGTAGCCGAACGTCTGATTGCTCACCGCTGGGAGGAACGGGGAGATGGCGTCGGACGAGTTCACGGAGCGGGAGAAGTTGAACGTCGACCCTCCCGCAGCCACCTTCACTATCAGGTCCTGGTACGAGGGGTTGGAGGTTGACGCGATGGTCTCGTTGACCGTCATCGAGAACGCCGAGCCCTGGCCGGAGGTCTGTATCCTGTAGGTTGCAGAGCCCGGAGTCGCAGCGCTCGCCGTACCTACAGCGCCGGCTAGGAAGACTGTTAACGCGACAGCAGCCAGCACGACACGCAACCGGTTCATGAAATTCTGCGTCTGGCACACCAATAAAAAGCATTCTAGGTACTCGCGGGCGGTTCTCCTAACACCTCGGCATCTGGATTAGAACATTAACTGTCGGCAGTAATGAGCCGACCGGTTCTAGTTTGGGACTATTGGGCCTAAAAATGGCGACCTTGGAGTTGAAGAGTTTCATAGGTATCAGTCGGGCATCGCCGGAAGTAATCGCGATCGCAATTTGGTGCATCCATTCATCCATGATTTAGCATGTTGTGTATCCTCCTGTCAATGTTCCACTGCGTCATGGAGTAGACTTCCGCGTCTAGAGAGGTTATGCGCTCGCAATATTCGTGCGGGCAAGGCATTCTTCCAATCCTGTCGAATTGCTCCTTCCATCTTAGGAACTTGAGTCCTATCAACTCGTCTATGTCGAGGGCACTTCAGGGAGGCGATGGAGAAGACCGACAAGAAACCGAAGGTCTTGATTAGCGATGGGGCAAACAATTTCCACGAGACTTGGCGCAAGGAGATGTGGTCACAATGCGGGGAGGGGATTAGCCCTAAGCACATTAGAGATATCCGGATGGATGGTAAAGTTCACAATAACAAGATGGAAAGACAAAATGGCGAGTGGCGCGACCGTGAGAAGGCAATGTGCTCCTTGAAGAAGGAAGATTCGCTGGTGATTGCAGGGATGCAAATTTTTCACAACTTCCTTAGACCCCACATGGGGCTAGATGGCAAGACGCCTGCCGAGGCCGCCGGAATCAAAGTCGAAGGCGAGAGCCCTTGGCCAACTCTGATTCAGAACGCAGTCCGAGAACAGAAGAACCGAACAGCAAAGGATTAATTTCACTTCACCCTCTCCCCGTCGTGACCGCGAGAAGGCGAAAATCATTAATTAGGAAGCCCAAGAAGGCAATATCGATGGAGACAGCATTCGGGGAGAAAATCTCCACAATCACCCCGAACGAACTTCTGGGTCGGTCTCTAAACGACATTGAGCAGAAGTCCTCTCCTGAGGTTCTCTATGTTGCTGGACCGATGAAAGTCCCACTCCCTCGTCCGAGAGTGGCGATTGTGGGTTCTCGACAAGCAGACGCGGAAGCCTTGGTCGATGCTGAGTCAATAGCGAAGGCTCTGACGAGAGAAGGAGTCGTCATTGTGAGTGGACTTGCAAGGGGTATCGACTCTGCTGCACACAGAGCTGCAATCAATTCGCAGGGAAAGACTATTGCAGTGTTGGGCACCCCACTAGACAAAGTGTATCCTAGTGAGAACGCCGAACTTCAAGCCGACATAATCAAGAATCATCTTGCGATTTCACAATATCGAATAGGCTCCGTAGTGACACGGTCGAACTTCGTTCGGAGAAATCGGGTTATGGCGCTTGTCGCCGATGCATCGGTAATTGTGCAGGCGGGTGAGACAAGTGGTTCGCTTTCTCAAGGATATGAGGCACTTCGACTTGGCAGACCATTGTTCATCTGGAAATCGCTTTTCGAGTCGTCGCTAAAATGGCCGAAGGAGATGGCGAAATATGGAGCGATGATGCTCTCCGACCCAAAGGAGCTGCTTGAGAACCTACCCTCAAACAAGGCCATCCTTGAGATAAGTCACTGATTTTGCCTCTGCTCGATTTCGTTAGAAAATACACCCTAAATTATGGAGCACTTTTCGCGTATTCGCCCTATGGTACAACTGCTGACGAACGGCTGTCAAGAAGCTACAGGACGGCGGTAAAGGGAGACGAGTCCATTCTAATCGAAGGTAACGAAGTCCCAATGTCGAAAGTAGTTGCAATGACAGTCCTTGAAATGAGGAAAAGTTTGCCCTTCGGTCGCATTTTCGATGATAACCCTGTTCTCGTGCCTGCCACGAGCACGTCGCTGATGAAACCTGATTCCCTATGGGTTCCGCTGCGGATAGCAAATGCACTCCAAGAGTTCGGACTAGGAAGCCAAGTCTCGACTTGCTTAAGACGAACACACCCGCTGCCTAAGGCCGCGACCAGCAGTAGTGGTAATCGACCAAGTGCAGCAGAACAGTACGCTTCTCAAGAAGTGCAGAAGCTCATCGACGAGCCGAAATCAATCGTCATAGTTGATGACGTAGTAACCACTGGCGCAACTCTCGTCGGTTCGGCAAAACTACTTGCCGAAGTATTCCCTCAAACCAAGATCTCGGCCTTCGCCTCTTTGAGGACAGTAACTCGCCCGATCAACTTCAGGGGCATTGAGCACCCTGTTTTTGACGAAATAACCCTCTATCCATCGGGCAAAACTCACAGAAATCCCGATTAGCTGCCGACAGTTAATGTTCTAATCCAGATGCCGAGGAGATAGGAGAACCTCGCGGGCTCTGGTGGCTTTGTCATCCCAGATGAAGTCGAGCCAACGAAGGACGAGAAGAAAGGAGATTTTACCGCTACGCGGATGAGTGAAGAAGCAGATCCGTAAGGAAGCATACGGACAAACACCTCACAGATTTGGTTCTTCAAGTGAAACTGATACCTTTCGTCAGGAAGTCATAACGCACCACGTCAAACATGCGAAGCCTGCCTTTGCGCGACCAGAAATCCAATTGGAAGGATGAGGCCCTAAAGGTCGCCGGTTCTGGAATGATGTAATGTTATAGGTTAGACCCAAACTAACTTCCACTTGAAGTTAGAACTTACAGTTAGACTCATTACAGAGATCGCTTCCATCCAAGAACACGATCGCGGCCTCGTCTTGCTGATGACTAGTCCCTTCTGGAAGATTGTGAGCGCGTCCTCGAATGTCCTCTAACCTGAGAGGTGCGACGCCACCAAGAATTTCGTGTCCTCGTCAATCATCTCCCAGAACCATGGGTCTCGACCTTCGCATCTTATCACGGTCTCTTCCTCGTGCCACTTGCCGCTTAGGCGCGGTATGTTGGGTCTTGGCCACGTAAGCATTGACAGGCCTCGAATACTTCTGGACCCAGCGTCAAATCATAGCGTCGCTAACCTCTTCACCGATGAGCTTCTCTAGTTGACTCTGGGTCTTTCTGACGACCCGGCATTCGAAGTAGAGATTGAGCGCGGCGACAATCCTGTGCTTGCTGTTCTTCATCAGGCGGAATTGCTGGTTGTCAAAGAACCTATGAGCGCAAATCTTCACTCGAACACTCGCTTCAGGGTGGCTATCCCCTTCTTCACCACGTTCTCAGAGGCGCAGAACCTGCACGACACCTG
Source organism: archaeon (assembly GCA_021791695.1). Taxonomy (GTDB): domain Archaea; phylum Thermoproteota; class Nitrososphaeria; order Nitrososphaerales; family Gagatemarchaeaceae; genus Gagatemarchaeum. The sequence goes on from JAJYWC010000021.1 coordinate 27,120, forward strand.
ATATGTCGCGTATACGCTATCGACATTATGCGGCATATGTCTTTAGATCTTTAGAGACATATCTGAGAACAGAAGCCTACTTGTAAAGAAAAAAAGCCCAATCTAAACCCGCTTTCGAAAAAACAGATACATATGCATAAATATTGGCTCGGAAGATTTCTGCCGTCTGGTGACTAAAGCCCGCAAGGGGTCTTTCCCGAAAGGATGATGCCTGTGGAAGCAGGATGGGATCGAGTAGGGAAAGGTTTCACCAGCTTATTCTTCCCCAGCTAGACCTGAATTTAACCTTGGAATCGAGAATGCCGTAATGCATTCGATTATTCTTCTCGAAGTAGTTGAACGCGGCTCCAGCGCAATAATCAACTAGTTGCAAGCATTGGTCATTCCTAGAATCTTCGTGATGTACTGTGACCTTTGGCATTTCTCTGCCCAGTTCTCTAACCTGACGCCAAGAGATTTTCTCTTTCAAGTAACGGTTGAAATGTTCCATTGACTTTTGTGGTAGGCTCTTGTCAATTACAAAGTAAATATCCTCGAATGAAAGGCTTGCACCAAGGTGGTTATGACGGTGTTCACTACCACGTAGTTGTATAGCCTAGAGGGGTCTTTCCGGAGTTCGGGTGATACGGCTTGTTTATCAGCGACGAAATATCCGATAGTGATGCTTTGGCTGCAGATGTTCGCTAATACTCTAGACCTGATGAATTCATTGTCCTTCGAGAACTTGAATTCATCGATCTTGTAATTGTGACGAACGCACAACTTCTTTCTTAGACGTTTCATATCGACTCTTACCCTATCAGGACTGTCCACCACAGCATAAGCTACAATGAAGGTCTTCGTTGAGGCTGTGCTAAATCCTAAATCCCCCGACTCATCTACGAAGACGTGCATTCCTCGTCCTCGTTTCCTTCTTGCTTATTACCTATGACAAAAGCCTAAACAGCATCCCCTCCCGTAACGGTCCAAACAAAGTCGCCAAGTCCTTCCATGCAGCCTGCTAGACGACGACAGTCAGCAGCTCTAAGAATTCGCCTGAGATGAAGCTAAGTCACCAGAGCCCGCGAGCGGGCTCCTGCCCGCCACCCGCAGGATGAAGCGCTCGTATCGTACGACCGGGCTTATGACGACCTCGAACCTTCCAAGGCCGCTGAGGGCGTCCGACAGTATGTCGAGGTCCTCGCCGTCGAGCGCTCCGGCGACGGGAGCCAGCGTCAGGTAGACGGCCGCGAACACGACCACCTCGGCAGGCAGGAGGATATAGTCACCCGCACGGACCATCGAGACGCCGACGGTCGCGGCGTAGGCCAGGAGAGAGGAGACGAGTATCGATGCGCACGCCCGGAAGTCCACGTGGGCGTTCATGTAGCGGGAGGCAAGGTACAGCCCCGTCGCGACGACGACCATGTTCGCGGCGAGGATCGAGAAGATGAGCCCGTACACGCCAAGGCCCCCCACGACCGAGAGCGCGGGTGCCAGGGCTAGGACCACGCCTGCCCCCGCGACGCTGCTGAGCATGTAGTAGCGCGTACGCCCCAGCCCGTTGAAGAAGGAGGGAAGGACACCAGTCCCGAAGAGCATCGAGACGTTGGAGAACGCGAGGAGGGTCAGGAGGACCGCCGCGGAGGAGTAGGAAGGACCGAGCGGGAGCCTGATTACCTGGAGTGACGCGCCCATCAGCAGGAAGATTATGGGGGTGACGGCGAAGCCCATGTACTTCACCGCGAGCCGGAAGGCCCGGGACACGTCCGAGCCGGCACCGCCGAGGTGGGCGAACGCCGGGAAGAGCGCCTGGGTTATGGCCCCGGAGGTGAGGGTTATCGCAGTCACGAAGTTCGACGCCGACTGATAGTAGCCGACGTAGGCGTTCGACGCGATTATCGCGAGTATCGCCACCACGTACTGGGCCGAGAAGTTCGCCGCCAGGGCCCCGACGAAGAGCTCCCGCCCGTAGGAGAGCAGGGTTGCGACGTCCCTGCCGAACCCCGACAGCGAGTAGCCCGTGCCCCGCATCCCGCGCCAGAGCAGGGCGTAGGCGAGTAGGCCCCCGAGGACCACCGACGCGGCGTAGGCAACCAGGGCGCCGTAGACCTCGTAGCCGGCAAGAAGCAACGGCGCCACGATGGCCAGCCTCAGCACGCTCTGCGCTATTGTCGTGATCCCGATCTTCCCCATGTAGCTCCAGCCGAGCAGCGCCGCGGTCCCGCTCTGGAAGACCGCCTGCGCAAGGATGAAGACCGAGGAGAACCTCAGCAGGGGCGCGATCTCGGGGCGGTTGAAGACCGACGTGGCGACGAAGCCGGCGATAAGAAAGTCGAGGACTGACAGCGCCGTGCCGAAGAGCATGATGAATATCGCGCCCGTCATCGTCATCCTTCTGGCGTCGTCCGGCTGCCCCTGCGACAGGTGATAGGCCGCGTAACGGGTGATCCCCGAGCTCACTCCGAACCCGAGGAAGTTGAGAAGGAAGTTCGGGAGCAGGACGCAGAGCGTGTAGACTCCGTAGTTGCTTGGTCCGAGAAGCCTTGCGATGAAGAGTATGACCACGAAGGAGACGATCGTCGAGAGGAAGTTCCCGGCGAAGAGCGCGAAGGAGCCGCGGATGGACCTCTGTGCGATCTCGACTTGGGACAAATAGCGGTACTACCGGTATCCGGTAGGCTGCGCTCGGATTGATTATTTAAGGCGGGCCCAGCGGTTTTCCCGAGCTAATAGTCGCCGATGACTAGGCTCGAGTATCCGGTCGCGTTGACCAGCAGGGCCGCGTACGAGGTGGCGTTCAGGACGAGAAACGAGGGCGCCTGGAGCGCTGGCTCCTGGAGGAAGGAGTCTTTGGTCGAGGCGAGCGAGAGCGGGGAGAGGTCTATCGTCTTCACAGGGCTCATGGACGAGGTGAAGACCTTGACCGCGCCGCCGGAGATCGCGAAGAGGTCGCCCGCGTCAAAGACGAGCCGCGAGGCCTGGATTCCGATGCTGTACGTCGTGAAGCGGTCCGTCGTAAGCGAGTAGACCTGCACCTGCCCCGACTGCGGTAGGGCCAGGTAGACGTCGGTCCCGTTCGTCGCCAGCGCGCTGTAACCCTCGTCGGGTGCCTGCCCCTGATAGAGCGTGTGACCGGCCGTCGAGACTATGACCAGGTAGGGGTCCTGAGCGGGGTAGGTTTCTCCCGGGGACGCCGCATAGGCGGGCGAGGCGAGGAGGGAAGCCACGACGCCTCCCCCGACAGCGGAGCCGACGAGCTGCTGCGGATACCTGTTGCACGTGCCGAAGTAGACGTAGTCCTGCCAGTTCAGCTTGACGCCCCCGCCGAAGAAGGGGCTCACTGCGTAAGAATCGAGGACGTACTCGTTCCCGGGAGGCTGGCAGGAACCGTCGACGTCGGGGACGGGAGAGACGCTGAAGAAGTAAAAGTTGGCGGCGTCCGAGCCGGCGAGAGGAAAGTCGTCGCTCTGGAGCGAGGCGAACGGCCCGCTCTCCGAGTAGAACCAGCCGTCGTAGAGGACGTAGGATGAGTCCTCTCCCCTGGTGACGGGCGCGGCCGGGTTGTCCGGCGCGCCCCCCGGGGTCTGCATGTACCTTACGGGATACGTCTGGATGACCGTCCCGCCCGCGCTGAGAAGGAAGAGGTCGCCGGAGTTCGAGGTCAGGCCGTAGCCGGTGGAGACGAAGACGTCCCCGTTGGAGATAGGGAGCACGTCGGTCACGTAACCGGCCCCCGCGTCGAACGACCACTGCTGCAGCCCCCCGCTCGAGAAGGAGTAGACGCTCGGTCCGTAGGAGACGAAGAACGAGGATGGGTCGTAGGGGCTCTGGAAGACCTGTGCGTTGTCCTGCCCGCCCGAAAGCATCGCGCCGGACCAGACGGAGCTACCCGGGTCGGGGGGAGGGGAGAAGGTGAATACATCTCCCAGAGAGGTGACTACCTGGACCGTGTCCGCGAGGGGAACGGCCTCGACCAGCGAGGAGCCCACGGCGAGCGTCTCGTCGACGGGTATCGTCCTGGAGTCGTTCGGTCCTATGAGCCTGAGAAACTGGACCGTCGACGGTATCTGTCCGGTGTTGGAGACGGTCAGGTTGCCCGAAGATTCCGAGAGCGTGAGCCTCTCCACCGACTGCATCTGCTGGACCTGGTGCTGCTGGGCTGACGCCCCCTCCACGCTTGCCATGGAGCTGACCGCGTACGACCAGGTCTGGACCGAAGCCATGGAGAGCAGGAAGATCATGATGAAGCCGTAGATCGAGCTGATGCCTCTCCTTCGCTTCATAGGTAGAAAAGCGGCCGAGATATTTAAGCGGCGAGAAGGGGCGGGATGGGTCGCATGGGAAGCCGGGTCGTTGCATCACTGCTCGGCACGAGGGGGTGGGCCTCGGGTCGGACTCGACGCCGCCGTCTTCTAGCTTGACGGGGTCAAGGGCATGGTGCCCGCACAGAAGCGACCTCTCCTCATCGCTACGCAAGCAGGTCTTGCGCGACGACGACTATCGCGGCCTCCCTGAGTCGCTCATCCACCCCGATCCGGTCCTGAAGAACGCTATCGGCACGCCATCAAGTCCGGGAAACAACCGAACGACAACGAATGGTGGTGGCCGGATAATGAACTGGTCGAGGCGATCGCGGCACGGACCTGCGCAGCCTTCGAGGGCCACCTGTAGGGTTCATTTGCGCTTCCCCGGGGATAGTCATCCACGCGTTGGGCCATCGAATTCGAGTGTCGTATCGGTAGGAATGCCAAAGAAGTAGTAGTCACTATATAGTGGGAATATCTTCACATCTGCATGGCTCAAGAGGTTGTGGTTACAAGAAGGGGACAGACTACCATTCCCATCAAAGTTAGAAGAAAGCTTGGCATTCAGGAAGGGACGAGATTGGAGGTGGAGGCCGTGGACGGCAAGATCGTATTCACCAAGACCCCTTCGATCTTTGACCTGGCGGGGACGGGCAAAATGTCGAGGAAGGAAGCATTCAAAGCTCTCGACGACATGCGAGAAGAATAGGGTTATTTGAGACCCGCTACTTCTGGGTGGTCTTCACCGCGCGCGATGGTGAGACGGTCAACAAGCTGAAGGCAATCTACGAAAAGTCCAAGACGGCCTATGCATCGTCGGTCAGCATTTACGAGGTCTTCAGACAGACGCTCGAGCATGAAGACATGCAGGTAGCCGAAATCAGGGCGAGAATCATCATGAAGGAATTCACGATAGTGGATATGGATGCGGACATAGCCGGAGAAGGTGCCAGAATCAGCCACAGATTGAGGATTCCGATGGCCGACTCATTGATAATGGCTACCTCGAAGCGTCTTCATGTCCCGTGCGTCACCGATGACCCCATTTCACGGAGGTCAAACGTGTTTGGATATAGAACATAGACGCTAATACCTGACTCGACGCGATGTCCTAGGCGCCTGTTCGGGCGGGGTTCTTCGAGTCCTCGTCTGCGACCTTTTCCAGCTCTGAATTCGCCGGCCCCTTTGCCATGAACCCGAGGATACCAAATTCCATCTCTGCAACGTACTGCAGACAGGCGAGTCGTAGCCTCATCGACGACCTTCGTGATGGTGCAGAGTAAGTCAGCTGGCTCGTAAGCATGCGAATGCGAGGTCAATCGCGTCCCA